>NZ_JAFLXF010000008.1:0-225729 GCF_019891575.1 Pseudomonas sp. MIS38 | reverse complement strand
GTGCAGCAGTCAATACATAGGGTGACTGTCACACCGCCTTCGGGAGCAAGCCCCCTCCCACATTGATTGATGGACAACCTGAAAATCTGATTTGACACCCAATCATATGATCATTAGCGTGGACACCCATCGCCAACTGCTTTGAGGTCTCCATGTCCAGCAGCTTTCATGCGTCAACGGTCGATTGGCTGGGCAGCTGGATTGCCGCTGGCCAGGTCAAACCGGGGCAGGCGATCAAGGTCGAGGCGGATCTGGGCGAGCAGTTAGGTGTCAGCCGCACGGTGATTCGCGAAGCGATCAAGACCCTGGTCGCCAAAGGCATGCTCGAAGTCGGGCCTAAGGTTGGCACTCGCGTGTTACCGGTACGGCGCTGGAACCTGTTCGATCCGCAAGTGGTTGGCTGGCTGTCGCGCAACGGCCTGCCGGAAAACTTTGTTGATGACCTGCTCGACCTGCGCCGCACCATCGAACCGATGGCCGTGCGCTGGGCCTGCGAGCGCGCCAGCCTGGAGCAGATTCACGCGGTGCAACTGGCCTACAACGCGCTGGAACGGGCGGTCGACAGCGGCATTGATTACAACCGTGCCGACCAGGCCTTCCACGAATGCATTCTGGCCGCCAGCCACAACCAGTTCATCGAGCAAATGGTCCCGGCCCTCGGCGCCTTGCTCGCCGTGTCGTTTGAAGTCTCCGCTGCCGACCCCGATGAACTACGGCGCACCTTGCCGATCCACAAAGACATGGCCGACGCCATTGCTGCCCGTGACTCAGCGCGCGGGGTCTGGGCCTGCATGACCTTGATCGACAACGCCGACCTGGCGATCAAACGCTTTTACCCGCAGGTGATGGCCGACAAAAAAGCCAGCTGAGAACACAAATCCCCCTGTAGGAGTGAGCCTGCTCGCGATAGCGGTGGGTCAGTCACAATCGTCGTCACTGACCCACCGCTATCGCGAGCAGGCTCACTCCTACAGTTAGAACAACAACATGAAGGATTCAATATGCCGTTGACCGCCGTAACCCAACACCGCGCCAGGCTCGGTGAAGGGCCATTCTGGGACGCCCCGACCCAGGCGCTGTACTGGGTCGATATCGCCGGCAAGCAGGCGCTGCGGCTGATCGGCAACAATGTGCAGATCTGGCAGATGCCCGAGCACGTTTCCGCGTTCATCCCCTGTGCCAGCGGCGACGCGTTGGTGACATTGAGCAGCGGCGTGTATCGACTGGATCTCGATTCCCCGGGCCTCGAACCACGCCTCACGCTGTTCTGCATCGCCGACCCCCAACCCGGCAATCGGCCCAACGAAGCACGCTGCGACGCCCAAGGCCGACTGTGGCTCGGCACCATGCAGAACAACATCGGTGACAACGGCGAAGACCTGCCGATCGAGCGTCGTTCCGGTGGCTTATTCCGCATTGACCCCGACCAGCGTGTCACGCCATTGCTGCTCGGTCTCGGCATTCCCAACACGCTGCTGTGGAGCGACGACGGCACCACGCTGCTGTTCGGCGACAGCCTCGACGGGGCGCTCAATCGCTATTTCATTCACACCGACGGCAATCTGGATAACGCCGAGATCTGGTATGGCCCTGACCAGAATGGTGGCCCGGACGGATCGGCAGTCGACGCCGAGGGCTATGTCTGGAACGCCCGTTGGGACGGCAGCTGCCTGCTGCGCCTTACGCCGGACGGCAAGGTCGACCGCAAAATCGATCTGCCTGTCAGCCGGCCAACCAGTTGCGTATTCGGCGGCGAAGACCTGAAAACCCTGTACATCACCAGCGCCCAGAGTCCGCGCAACCATCCACTGGATGGCGCAGTCCTGTCGATGAGGGTCGATGTGCCGGGCAAACTCTGCACGCGGTTTGCAGGCTGAATCCCAAAATATGGGATGCAAAATTATATATTGAGATTATTTGGCAGTCGGGTTTATAGTCGGCTCCAGCAGTAACACGCACTCACACTTAAAAAGAACAAAACAGGTGAAGTGATGCAGCGAACCTCTATCGCACTCCTCAGCGGAGTCAGCGTCTCGCAACGGCCCGGCGTCGCTCGCCGCGCCTGCCTGTTTCGTTTTCACAGTCTTCCAGACCGGACATCGACAGATGCCCGGTTTTTTTGTGCTGACGAACAGGAGTCCTGATCCATGGCTGAACCTCTTTCCTTGCCGCCGGTGCCCGCGCCGCCGAAGGGTGAGCGTTTGAAAAACAAAGTGGTGCTGCTGACCGGTGCCGCTCAAGGCATCGGCGAAGCCATCGTTGCCGCGTTCGCCTCGCAGCAGGCCAGACTGGTGATCAGCGATATTCAGGCAGAGAAGGTCGAGAAGGTTGCCGCTCAGTGGCGCGACAAGGGCTACGACGTGCAGGCGATCAAGGCTGACGTCTCGCGCCAGCAAGACCTGCATGCCATGGCCAGACGGGCCATCGAGATGCACGGGCGCATCGACGTGCTGGTCAACTGCGCCGGAGTCAACGTGTTCCGCGACCCGCTGCAAATGACCGAAGAAGACTGGCGTCGATGCTTCGCCATCGATCTGGACGGCGCCTGGTACGGTTGCAAAGCCGTGCTGCCGCAGATGATCGAGCAGGGTGTCGGCAGCATCATCAACATCGCCTCGACCCATTCCAGCCACATCATTCCCGGCTGTTTCCCGTATCCGGTGGCCAAGCACGGCCTGCTTGGGCTGACCCGAGCGCTGGGAATCGAATATGCGGCGAAGGGCGTTAGGGTCAACGCCATCGCCCCGGGGTACATCGAGACGCAACTCAACGTCGATTACTGGAACGGTTTCGCCGATCCGCACGCCGAGCGTCAGCGAGCATTCGATCTGCACCCGCCGAAGCGCATTGGCCAGCCGCTCGAAGTGGCGATGACCGCCGTGTTTCTGGCCAGTGATGAAGCGCCGTTCATCAACGCCTCGTGCATCACCATCGATGGTGGGCGCTCGGTGATGTACCACGACTGAGTGGATCGTGTTTCAGGCGGTGAACTCCGCGTGAAATCCAATCATCATACGATATGACTATTTTCAACAGGCTTTGCAGCAGTACGTGTCACGCCACCACACCTGTGGCGAGGGAGCTTGCTCCCGCTCGGCTGCGCAGCAGTCGTAAATTCGGGCTGCGCGGTGTGTTTGATTGACCGAGGTAACCGGTTTTAGGGCCGCTTCGCAGCCCAGCGGGAGCAAGCTCCCTCGCCACAAGCTGTTTAATTTGCTCAAAAAAAATAACAAGGAGTCAGCTTATGAAACGTCGTTTCGGAATTCGTACCCTGTGCAGTGCCGCGCTGGCGGTCACCGCGTTCAGTCTGAGCAGTACGCTGCTGGCTGCCGATGCCGTGAAAATCGGTTTCCTGGTCAAGCAGGCTGAAGAGCCGTGGTTCCAGACCGAGTGGGCTTTCGCCGAAAAAGCCGCCAAGGACAAGGGCTTCGAACTGATCAAGATCGCCGTGCCGGACGGCGAGAAAACCCTCTCGGCCATCGACAGCCTCGCGGCCAACGGTGCCAAAGGCTTCGTGATCTGCCCGCCGGACGTCTCGCTCGGCCCGGCGATCATGGCCAAAGCCAAACTCAATGACCTGAAAGTGATTGCCGTGGACGATCGTTTCGTCGACGCCAACGGCAAGTTCATGGAGGACGTGCCGTACCTCGGCATGGCCGCGTTCGAAGTCGGCCAGAAGCAGGGCAACGCGATGGTCGCCGAGGCGAAGAAACGCAACTGGGACTGGAAAGACACCTACGCGGTGGTCAACACCTACAACGAACTCGACACCGGCAAGAAGCGCACCGACGGTTCGATGAAGGCGCTCGAAGACGCCGGCCTGCCGAAAGACCACATCCTGACCGCCGCACTGAAAACCCTCGACGTGCCGGGCAGCATGGACGCCACCAACTCGGCGCTGGTCAAGCTGCCCAGCGCAGCGAAGAACCTGATCATTGGCGGCATGAACGACAACACCGTGCTCGGCGGCGTCCGCGCCACCGAAGCCGCCGGGTTCGCTGCGGCCAATGTGATTGGCATCGGCATCAATGGCACCGACGCCATCGGCGAGCTGAAAAAGCCCAACAGCGGTTTCTTCGGTTCGATGCTGCCTAGCCCGCACATCGAAGGCTACAAGACTGCCGAGATGATGTACGAGTGGGTCACCACCGGCAAAGAACCGCCGAAGTACACAGCGATGGACGACGTCACCCTGATCACCCGTGAGAACTTCAAGCAAGAGCTGGAAAAAATCGGCCTGTGGAATTGATGGCTGCTCGATCGGTGTGAAGAGGTGACTCAGATGCACGCGCAAGTACAGACACATGCAAGCAGCGCCGGCGGCAGCCTGCGCTTCAACGGGATCGGCAAGACCTTCCCCGGGGTCAAGGCGCTGGACGCCATCAGCTTCGTCGCCCATCCAGGGCAGGTGCACGCCTTGATGGGCGAGAACGGCGCTGGCAAATCGACCCTGCTGAAAATCCTCGGTGGCGCCTACATTCCGAGCAGCGGCGAGTTGCAGATCGGCGAGCAGACCATGGCGTTCAAGTCGACCGCCGACAGCATCGGCAGCGGCGTCGCGGTGATTCACCAGGAGCTGCATCTGGTGCCGGAAATGAGCGTGGCCGAGAACCTGTTTCTCGGTCATCTGCCGGCCAGTTTCGGCCTGATCAATCGTGGCGTCCTGCGCCAGAATGCCTTGGCCTGCCTCAAGGGCCTGGCCGATGAAATCGATCCGCAGACCAAGGTCGGGCGCCTGTCGCTCGGTCAGCGGCAACTGGTGGAAATCGCCAAGGCGCTGTCCCGTGGCGCGCATGTGATTGCCTTCGATGAGCCGACCAGCAGCCTTTCGGCGCGCGAAATCGACCGTTTGATGGCGATCATCAGTCGCCTGCGCGATGAGGGCAAAGTGGTGCTCTACGTCTCGCATCGCATGGAAGAAGTGTTCCGCATTTGCGATGCGGTGACGGTGTTCAAGGACGGCCGTTACGTGCGCACCTTCGATGACATGAGCCAGTTGACCCACGATCAACTGGTGACCTGCATGGTCGGCCGCGACATTCAGGACATCTACGATTACCGCAGCCGTCCACGCGGCGCGGTGGCGCTGAAGGTCGACGGTTTGCTCGGCCCGGGGCTGCGTGAGCCGGTGAGTTTCGAGGCGCACAAGGGCGAGATTCTCGGGCTGTTCGGCCTGGTCGGGGCCGGGCGCACCGAGCTGTTCCGCTTGCTCAGCGGGCTTGAACGCAACACCGCCGGACGCCTCGAATTGCGCGGGCATGAATTGAAGTTGCGCTCGCCGCGTGACGCGATTGCCGCCGGGATCCTGCTGTGCCCCGAGGACCGAAAAAAAGAGGGGATCATCCCGCTGGCCAGCGTTGCCGAGAACATCAACATCAGCGCGCGCGGCGCCAATGCCAGCCTCGGCTGCCTGCTGCGCGGGCTGTGGGAGAAGGGCAACGCCGACAAGCAGATCAAGGCGCTGAAAGTCAAAACCCCGCACGCCGGTCAGCAGATCAAATTTCTGTCCGGCGGTAATCAGCAGAAGGCCATTCTCGGTCGCTGGCTGTCGATGCCGATGAAGGTGCTGCTGCTCGACGAGCCGACTCGCGGCATCGACATCGGCGCCAAGGCCGAGATCTACCAGATCATCCATAACCTGGCCGCCGACGGTATTTCGGTGATCGTGGTGTCCAGCGACCTCATGGAGGTGATGGGCATTTCCGACCGCATTCTGGTGCTCTGCGAAGGCGCGCTGCGCGGCGAAGTCAGCCGCGACCAGGCCAATGAATCCAACCTGCTGCAACTGGCTTTGCCGCGCCATCGCGCTGACGGCGTGGCGAACTGAGAGGTGACTATGATGACCATCCAAAACAAGGCGCTGCCGACTCCCCGCAAACCGCTGGACCTGCGGCGCTTCCTCGACGACTGGGTCATGCTGCTGGCGGCGATCGGTATCTTCGTCGCCTGCACGCTGCTGATCGATAACTTCCTCTCGCCGCTGAACATGCGCGGGCTGGGTCTGGCGATTTCCACCACCGGCATTGCCGCGTGCACCATGCTGTATTGCCTGGCGTCAGGTCACTTCGACTTGTCGGTGGGCTCGGTGATCGCCTGCGCGGGGGTCGTTGCGGCGGTGGTGATGCGCGACACCAACAGCGTGTTCCTCGGCGTCAGCGCAGCGCTGGTGATGGGCCTGATTGTCGGGCTGATCAACGGCATCGTGATCGCCAAGTTGCGGGTCAACGCGTTGATCACCACGCTGGCGACCATGCAGATCGTTCGCGGCCTGGCCTACATTTTTGCCAACGGCAAAGCGGTGGGCGTGTCGCAGGAATCGTTCTTCGTCTTCGGCAACGGCCAGTTGTTCGGCGTGCCGGTGCCGATCCTGATCACCATCGTCTGCTTCCTGTTCTTCGGCTGGCTGCTGAACTACACCACCTACGGGCGCAACACCATGGCCATCGGTGGCAACCAGGAAGCGGCGTTGCTCGCCGGGGTCAACGTTGACCGGACCAAGATCATCATTTTCGCCGTGCACGGCGTGATCGGCGCGCTCGCCGGGGTGATTCTCGCTTCGCGCATGACCTCCGGGCAGCCGATGATTGGCCAGGGTTTCGAGCTGACGGTGATCTCGGCATGCGTGCTCGGCGGCGTGTCGCTGAGCGGCGGGATCGGCATGATCCGCCACGTGATTGCCGGGGTGCTGATTCTGGCGATCATCGAGAATGCGATGAACCTGAAGAACATTGATACGTTTTATCAGTATGTGATTCGTGGTTCGATTCTGTTGCTGGCCGTCGTCATCGATCGCCTGAAACAACGCTGAGATCAAAAGCTCCCCCTCACCCTGGCCCTCTCCCAGAGGGAGAGGGGACTGATTGGGGGACCTTTCAGAGATACATCGACCTGAAAGTGCTTTGCTGAATCCATAATCGACTGGATTTTTCAGGTCGATGTAGAGCGTGAAACTGCTCGGTCAGTCCCCTCTCCCTCCGGGAGAGGGCTAGGGTGAGGGGCTTTTGATTCTCCCGCCTTCTGTCACCTTCCCTAAATTTCCCTTGCCCGCCCGCACCCGTTTCGGTTATCACTTTGTACATGATTAGACAGGTACGATTTGACAAGAAACAACGGGTGGTCGACGAACTCGTCCGGCGCATCGAAAGCGGCCTCATGGAGGACGGCTTTCTGTTGCCCGGCGAGCATCAGTTGGCTCAGGAATTCAATGTCAGCCGTGGCACGTTGCGCGAAGCGCTGGCCGAACTGAAGCGGCGCAATTACATCGCTACGCAGAGCGGAGTCGGCTCGATCGTCACCTTCGACGGTGTCGTGCTCGATCAGCGCAGCGGCTGGGCGCAGGCCTTGGCCGACAGCGGGGCGCTGATCAACACCGAAGTGCTGCGCCTGGAAGCGGTGACGCGGCCTGATCTGCTTTCGCGCTTCGGCACCGACCAATTCATCACCCTCGATCGCCGTCGTCGTTCCAACGACGGCACGCTGGTGTCCCTTGAACGTTCTTTGATGCCGGCCACCGGCGGCCTGGAAAGCCTGCCGCGGGTCGGTCTGATCGACAACTCGCTGACCATCACCCTCGCTGCCTACGGCTACATCGGCGAACGCGGTGATCAGTGGATCGGCGCCGAACCGCTGAATGCCGAAGACGCTGAGCTGCTCGGGCGCCCGGTCGGCACCGTGTTCCTCAAGGCCCTGCGTACCACATACGACCGGCAGAACCGTTTCATGGAGCAGGTCGAAAGCCTGCTCGACCCGGCGCATTTCCGCCTGCACCTGCAATTTGGAGAATCGAAATGACCGCGCTCAACCGTGCCCTCGGTGCGTTTTATGGCCTGGCCCTCGGTGATGCGCTGGGCATGCCGACGCAATCGTTGAACCGCGAAACGATCAAGACCCGCTTTGGCCGGATCACCGATCTGCAGGATGCCGGTCCTCTGCAACCGATCGCCGCCAACATGCCCAAGGGCTCGATCACCGACGACACCGAACAGGCGATTCTGGTCGGCGAGTTGCTGGTCGAAGGCAAGGGTCAGATCGAGCCGGCAGTCCTCGCCCAACGGCTGATCGAATGGGAAGCCGAGATGCAGGCCAAGGGGTCGCAGGACCTGCTCGGCCCGTCGACCAAACGCGCCATTGAAATGATCCTTGCCGGCCACTCGCCGGAGGAGGCCGGGCGTTACGGCACTACCAACGGCGCGGCGATGCGCATCACACCGGTGGGCATTGCGGCAGACGTCGCCGATCCCGAGCGTTTCATTACGGCCGTGGTGCAGGCCTGTCAGGTCACCCACAACACCACGCTGGGGATTTCCAGTGCGGCGGCGGTGGCGGCGGTGGTCTCGGCCGGGATCAACGGCATGGATCTGGGCGAGGCATTGAACCTTGGCCAGCAGATTGCGCAACAGGCCGAGGCACATGGGCACTGGGTGGCCGGCGGGCGCATCGCTTCGCGCATCAGTTGGGCGCGAACCATCAGCGTCGACAGTGACAAGGCGCTACTGGCGGATCTGCTGTACGACGTGATCGGCACTTCGGTGGCCTCGCAGGAATCGGTGGTGGTCTCGTTTGCCCTGGCGCAGCAAGTGGCGGTCGGCGAGATGAGCGCGTTCGAAGCGTTGTGCATGGCCGCCAGTCTTGGCGGCGACACCGACACCATCGCAGCGATTCTTGGCGCCATGCTCGGGGCCTGCCTGGGTCTCGAGAGCTGGCCGGCGCCGATGATTGCCACGGTCAAAGCGGTCAATCATCTGGAGCTTGAACCGTTGGTGCAGGGGCTGTTGACCCTGCGTTGACTGAGCTGACGCCTTCGCGAGCAAGCCCGCTCCCACAGGGGATTTGAGCCGTTCACAAATCTCCTGTGGGAGCGGGCTTGCTCGCGAATGGCGCGCTGCGGATTACGGATTTTTACCCCGCAATGGATCGCACAGACAGGCCGAGGATGGCCGGGATGTATTGTCGTTTTGAGTCATTGCCACAACCACAATAAAGGCAAACAGGAGCACTGTTCATGAGTTCAACAAACGCCGGGCCAAGCGCCGGGCAACTGGAAACCCGCGGCATTGAGCCGGTGCCGGAAGCTGAGTGCAACGGTCATCCGCTGCAACTGTTCTGGGTCTGGTTCGCCGCCAACATTTCCATTCTCGGCCTGCCATTGGGCGCCACGCTGGTGGCGTTTCGCGGGCTGGCGATCTGGCAGGCGATCATCGTTGCCATCGTCGGCGCCGCCGGTTCGTTCGCCGTGGTCGGGATCATCTCGATTGCCGGCCGCCGTGGCCGCGCGCCGAGTTTGACCTTGTCGCGGGCGATCTTCGGCGTGCGTGGCAATATCGGCCCGACGCTGGTCTCGCTGATGTCGCGGCTGGGCTGGGAAACCGTCAACACCACCACCGCCGCGTTCGTGTTGCTGTCGTTGTGTTCGATCCTGTTCGGCTCGCCGGTTGAAGCGAAAAGTGCGCCAGTGCTGACGCTGATCTTCATCGCGATTTTCGTCCTGCTGACTCTGTCGGTTTCCGGCCTCGGTCACGCCACCTTGCTGGTGATCCAGAAGTGGGCGACCTACGTGTTCGGCGCGCTGAACATTCTGGTCGGCGGCTTCCTCTGCGCGACCATCGACTGGAGCGCGGTGTTCAACGCCACGCCAGCGCCGCTGAGCGCGATGATCATCGGCATCGGCACCATGGCCGCCGGCACCGGGATCGGCTGGGCTAACGCGGGTGCGGACATGTCGCGCTATCAGCACCGCAGCGTCAAGGCTGTACGGCTGGTCGCCTCGGCGGCGTTCGGTGCGGGGATTCCGCTGGTGCTGCTGATCACCCTCGGCGGCCTGCTGTCGGTGGGCAACAACGATCTGGCATCGGCGACTGACCCGATCGTGGCCATCCGCGACATGCTGCCGACCTGGATGGCCGTGCCGTACCTGATCACCGCGTTCGGTGGCTTGCTGCTGTCGAACAACCTGTCGGTGTACTCCGCCGGTCTGACCACGCTGACCCTCGGTCTGAAGGTCAAACGCGTCTACGCGGTGGTGGTCGACATCGTGGCGATCTTCGCCGGCTCGATCTACTTCATGCTGATTGCCGACAGCTTCTACGGCCCGTTTATCACCTTCATTTCGCTGCTGGCGGTGCCGATCACCGCGTGGGTGGGGATCTTCGTCGTCGACCTGATTCACCGTCACTACTACAGCCCCAAAGACCTGCTCGATGTCAGCCCGAGCAGCGCCTATTGGTATCGCGGCGGCATCGAGTGGCGCGCGTTCGGCGCGTGGGCGATTGCCATCGTGCTCGGCTTCAGTTTCACCACCATCGGCACCACGGCCGAGAACGTCTGGTTCAAGGGCTTTTTGTCCGACTCGTGGCTGGGCCACAACGGCCTCGGCTGGATCGTGACCTTCGTGGTGGCCGGTGGCATTTACCTGGTTCTCGGCGGGGCGAAAGATCGTCGCGCCGCGCAAGTCGAGAATGCTCATGCCTAAGATGTTGCACACCGGCCAGGTCATTATCGACTTGGTCATGGCCGTGGATCAGTTGCCGCAAGTCGGCGGCGATGTGCTGGCGCAGTCTGCCGCTTTCGAGGCTGGCGGCGGCTTCAACGTGATGGCCGCAGCCGTACGCAATGGTTTGCCGGTGGTTTATCTCGGTCGCCATGGCTCCGGACGTTTTGGTGACTTGGCGCGTCAGGCGATGAAGGATGAAGGCATTCACATCGGCATCCAGATGCCTGCACAACGCGATACCGGGATATGCGTGGCGCTGACCGATGCGTCGGCCGAGCGCAGTTTCATTTCCTACATCGGCGCTGAAGGTGAGGTGACCGGAGAGGACTTGAACAGCGTGGCGGCCGAGGTGGGCGACTACGTTTATGTAAGCGGTTACAGCCTGCTGCACGCAGGCAAGGCGCAGGCGCTGCTGGACTGGACGCTGGCGCTGCCGGAGGTGATCAACGTGGTGTTCGATCCGGGGCCGTTGGTGGAGTCGCCGGACTCGCCGTTGATGCGGGCGCTGCTGCCGCGCATTGATGTGTGGACCAGCAACAGCGTCGAGGCGTTGCGCTTTACCGAGGCTGCAGACATTGCTCAAGCGCTGGATCGGCTGGCGGATCATCTGCCCAAGGATGTGCTGATGGTGGTGCGCGATGGACCACAGGGTTGCTGGATTCAGCAGCGTGGCGAGCGACGGCATGTAGCGGGGTTTGCGGTAAAAGCCGTGGACAGCAACGGGGCGGGTGATGCCCACGCCGGGGTGTTCGTCGCCGGGTTGGCGCAGGGTTTGACAGCCCATGAGGCGGCGCGGCGGGCGAATGCGGCGGCGGCTTTGGCAGTGACGCGATGGGGGCCGGCGACTTCGCCGGGCGCGGCTGAAGTGGATGGGTTTATCCGCGAGTCCTGCGGCGACTGATCAACCGCCTTCGCGAGCAAGCCCGCTCCCACAGGGGGGATTTGCGTCTTTCACAACTCCAATGTGGGAGCGGGCTTGCTCGCGAAGAGGCCATACGGCTCAGCACAAAATATGGATCAGCCGGCCTTGCGCAACGCCGCAATCAACTCATCCTTGCGCATCGAAGAACGCCCGGCAATGTTCTTCGCCCGCGCCTCTTTGCGCAGACTGTCGAGAGTCTGCGTCTCGCGCGAGGCCTTGCTGTCGCGCGCATGTCCCCCGCGACTGGCCACCGCTCGCCGCGATGATTCTTTGCGGTCTTCGGACTTGGCACTCGCCGGTTTCTTGCGTCCGGAACCGCCAGCCTTTTCGCCGCCGCCCGACTGTTTGTTGACCGTCGCCCAGGCACGCGCCTCGGCTGCATCCTTCGACAAGCCTTTTTTCTCATAGCTGTCTTCGATGTGTTCGGCCTTGCGCTTCTGTTCGGCGGTGTATTTGTCTTTGCTTCCACGAGGCATGGGATTTCTCCTCTTGTGTGCAGATTCGGCCGCTCGCCGCACCGGCAGCGAGCGGCCTGAGGTCTACTGCAGATCCAGCTTGCGCGCCGCTTCGACGCCAGCCGCACTGAGCTTGATCGGCAGATTCAACGAGTGTTCGCCGGCCTCGTTGCAGGTCACATGACCGTGGTGGATCAGTCCGCGATCCTGCAGAGATGCGAGGGCGCTGGCCACCACTTTCTCGCCGCGATAATTGTCCAGCACCTCTTTGCCCAGTCCGCTTGGATGGGCGTGCAGCAGGCGGGTGAGGACTTCTTTTTCCAGGTTTTTATCGACGTTCATGGTTACCTCTTCATGGATGTGAATAGGACGCTCGCGTCGGCGAACTACTGGCTGCCGCCCTCGGAGCCCGAGCCACCGGTGGTGGTTTTCGAGCCGATGCCGGGGCCGGCGTTATCGGGTGTGGCGGGGGAGTCAGGGGTGTTCATGCCACCCTGGCGGCCGGGGTCGCTGCCTTGGGTGCGTGGGTCGGTGCCAGTGGCAGGTGGCTGGTTGATCAATGGAACCCCGGAGCCATCGGTGTTCATGCCTGGGGCACTGTTAATGGCAGGGGCGCGCGGTGATGGAACCGGATCGGTGGGGCCTGTGCCCGCTGCGGTGGTGGACGCGGCGAACACCGCTGGGCAGAGCAGGGCGCTGAATACGAGGGCAGTCAACCTTGACGGGATCATAGGGCTTCTCCAGTGATTGAATTCCTTACCTGTGTTTGGTCTGCCCTTGAATCGGATTGGTGCCTGATGAGCGACGAACGGTCGAGACACAGGATTATCAGTCGAGGCCGATTTCTTCCTTGAACTGCTCCATGAAACCCTTCAGGCGTTGATGGCGGATCTGCGCCAGACGCTGACCGGCGCCAGTCTGGAAACCATCGGCCAGGTGCAGCAGCTTGGTCTGAAAGTGATCGAGGCAGAAGCGGGTGTCGTCGTAGTCGCGCTCCTTGGCTTCAGGGTCGAGCGGGTCGTACAACGCACTGCCCATGCGCCCGGCGACGTAGAAGGTGCGGGCAACGCCGAGCATGCCCAGCGAGTCGAGCCGGTCGGCGTCCTGGACCAGTTTCGCTTCGAGGGTCAGCGGGGTGATGTTGGCGGAAAAACTGTGGGCTTCGATGGCGTGGGTGGCGCCACTGATTTTGCTTTCGGGCCAGTCCAGATCGGCCAGCACGTTGGCGGCTTTTTCTGCGGCGAGGCGCGAAGCCTGCGAGCGCAGCGGCGAGTTTTTTTCCACGGACACGCAATCGTGCAGCAGCACGGCAGCGAGCAACACTTCCAGGTCGCCACCTTCCTCGGCCTGCAAGGTGCGCGCGTTGTGCCAGACCCGTTGCAGGTGGGCGAGGTCGTGGGCACCGTCGTCGCCGGGTTCGAGGGCGTGGGGCAGCAGTGCTGCTGCAAGCGCCTCCACGGGCATAAAAATCTCAGTGTTCATGAGCATCCTTTCAGACTGGCGAAGTTCCTGTGGGAGCGGGCTTGCTCGCGAAGGCGTCAATCCAGTCACCATCATTGTTGTCTGTCAGACCGCTTTCGCGAGCAAGCCCGCTCCCACATTGCAATATCGGCGCAGGATATTCTCTGTGTTGCCATGTGACGAGCGCCGCATCCGGCCTTAGTATGGCGCTTTCCCTTTTCCGACAAGGCCCGTTCATGACGATCGAAATCCGCCCGGCGACCCCCAGCGATGCACCGCAAATCCTCGCCTTCATCACCGAACTGGCAGATTTCGAAAAGGCTCGCCACGAAGTGATCGCCAGCGTCACCGACATCGAGCGCAGCCTGTTCAGCGAGGGCGCCACCGCCCACGGCCTGATCTGCCTGCGTGACGGTGTGCCGATCGGTTTTGCGGTGTTCTTCTTCAGCTATTCGACGTGGCTCGGCAGCAATTGCCTGTACCTCGAAGACCTCTACATCACCCCCGAACAACGCGGCGGCGGCGCCGGCAAAACCCTGTTGCGGCATCTGGCGAAAATTGCCTGTGCCAATGACTGCGGGCGCTTCGAATGGAGCGTGCTGGACTGGAACACCCCGGCCATCGAATTCTACAAATCCCTCGGTGCGCAGCCGCAGGAAGAGTGGGTGCGCTATCGCATGGATGGCAAGGTGTTGCGTGAGTTTGCCGAAGGCTGAGGAGATGATGGCAATCCGATGTTGAAGTGATTGCCGCCACCGCTCTAGTCCGGCATTCTACGCGCCATTTTTGCGCGCTCACGGACGACACCTGCAATGCTTCTGGCAAAACTTCTCCACGCCCGTGGGGCCTTCGCTGTGTCTCTGAGTGACCGGCGATGAGCGGATTGCGGGCGTCAATGCGCCTGTATGGCCTGGTGAAAAACTCAGGCTGCTCTGACAACCCTCAGCGTCAACCGGTAGACATCCTGTGCATCGTCAATCGCACGGGCGGCAAAGCCATTCGTGCGTTTGTGTCGCGGCTCGACGCCGAACTCATGACACGCAGCGCCGGCCTGGGTGACTACCGTGTGATCGCGTTACGCCACTTCGAGCCGAATGCGTTTATCGACGCGCATCAGGGCTGGCTGACGCTGCACATCTGTTGCGGTTTCGTCGCCCCCGCCAGCCATTCGTTGCTCAAGGACGGCGCGTTGATGCCGATGGGCTGGTACGTCTATTCCGAGATCGGCCAGTGGACCGCCGAACATCATCTGGACCTCGGCGTGCAAATGGCCGATCTGCTGCAAACGGCTTACGAGCGTAATCAACTGCGCAATTACAACGCCTGGCTCAACGAACTCGACGACGCCGCGCCGGCCGAACTGGCCTGGCAAACCGACCGCGCCTGGCGACATCTGCAAACTGCCACATCACCCGACAGCCGTGAGCACTGCCACGCACTGTTCGACCCTGTCGACAACCGCTGGCGCTTCGCCGCGACCGACATCGACATCCATCAGCCGCACCCGGAACCTCTGAAGCAAGGAGCTTTGAATTGAGTGGTAAACCCGCCGCCCGCGTCACCGACCCGACCGCCTGCCCATTGCCAGGCCATGGCACCAACCCGATCGTTTCCGGCTCGCCCGACGTCTTCTTCGACGGCCTCGCCGCTGCGCGCATGACCGACAAATCAGCCTGTGGCAGCCCGATCACCGGCGCTGTTTCCGGCACCGTATTCATCAACGGCCTGAACGCCGCAACCCTCGACAGCACCGGTGGCCACGGCAATGTCGTGGTCGGTGGTTCGGGCACGGTGATGATTGGACAAAGTGGCGGAGGGGCAGCGTTTAGTGGGTTGTTGCCGATGCCGGTGCATTTCAATGATCGGATGCAGGTCGTTAATGAAGCCACGGGCGAACCTATTCCCGACCACCCTTATGCGATTCAGCGAGGCGATGGGCGTGTTGAGCATGGCATCACCGATGAACAGGGCTTTACCCATATGGTCAGTTCGCATTTGGCCGAAACTATTAAACTGTTCGTAGAGTGATCGAAATGGAAGTCGAAAATCCCGCACTCAACGATTGTAAAACTGAAGTGGCTGGTCATGAGTTGACCTGCAAGACTGATCAGAGCGTAAAACAGGCTGCGGTTAAAGTAAAAAAAGTTGCAGTGTTTTTTATTGGCGGTGCTGGGGATAAGGAAGAGTACTATCAAAATGAGCCGCCGCATCATAATGTGATGAATGCATGGAAGCAGTTAGAGAAGCGTCTTACTAATGAGCAGAAAGTTGAGGTGAATCTGCCATACATAAGTTACAAAGACGTTCGCGGTGAAAAAGATATTAAAAAGTACGTCGAGCGTCCTTTGAAAGGTGATAAGTCGGTCTATATTGTCGTTGTAGGTCATAGTTTGGGTGGTTGGAATGGTGCACATCTGACTTCGATTTTGAAAGAGCGCGGTTACACCGTAAAGGTATTGGTAACGCTTGATCCTGTTGGCGGTGGCACAGGTGTCTGGATGGTGTCTGATATATATTTCACGACACCGAAGCCCTCGGCAGATTATTGGGTCAATGTATTGGCTTCGCCCAAAGTGACGGATTCATCTGATAACGTTGCCAGCATGGGCGAGCGTTGGGTTATGACATCTGGGCCAGCTATCAACGAAGCGGTAGACGCCAACCATCGTCAGGCAGGGGTCATGTTTGGCGCTACGCTACAGGGTGGTAAATCGGCATGCGATATTGTGTATGAACGTTTGAGTCAATATTTGGAATCTTCGAAATGAAGTCGTTGTTTGTTTTTCTGACACTGCTACTGTGCAGTTCTTGCACTAAGCAACCGGTTCTTCCGGTCATTGATATTGACTTGATTTCTGTCAGTGGTGGAGATGATCACTCATCTTTAGGTATTAAGTTTGGTTCGAAAACCGATCTGTTGAATTTTTTTCAGGATGTGACCGGGGAAAGTCAGTTGGGCGAGTCTTTGTTCTGCTCGCTGGATAAGGATGTCGAGTTTAAGGATTTTGACAAGTTGACTCAGTATTTGGTGGGGGATTTTGTTGAGCTTGATAGTTCTGGATCTAAAGCGGAGCATATTTATATGGCCAAATTGTCCTCGTTTAAAAAAGAGGATGAGGGCGTATCAAATATTTTTATGCCTGCCAGTGAATTATTGCAGGTATTAGGTCAGCGTAATGTCATCTCTTGTAAGGTGTTCACTTCTGCTTATTCATTCGGTGGATATTATTCGAAGTCAATGCTCATCCCAGCAACTGACATCGTGCGTGCGATTCAAGAGAAGCGCGATTGATGGGGCTGAGAGGATTCCGGCTGCTACTGATTGCTGGTTTTTTAACGTGTCGTCCTGCCTGCACCTGAACGGACGTCGTTCAGCGTTAGACAAAATGGACTGATTTAATCCCAAAATATGGGATGTAAAATTACATATTGAGATTTCGCGCTTGAAAGGTCTATAGTCCGTCGCACTCACTGCCAAAAACAAAACAGGTGAAGCGATGCAGGCGCAATTGATCGCGCTCGACTGGGGGACGACCTCATTACGTGCTTACAAACTCGCGGCGGGCGGGGTGGTGCTGGAGCAGCGTGCGCTGTCGTCCGGGATCATGCAGTTACCGAAGACGCCGCGAGTCATCCACGGTGATGAATGCGCCGACGGTTTTGAACTGGCCTTCGAAGAGGCATGCGGCGACTGGCTCGAGGCGCAGCCGGATCTGCCAGTGATCGCCTGCGGGATGGTCGGCAGCGCCCAGGGCTGGCGCGAAGCGGCCTACTGCGAGACGCCGGCGAACGTCGCCAATCTCGGAAATTCCTTACAAACACTGGTCAGTCTGCGCGGCACGCGGGTACATATCGTGCCGGGGGTGATCCAGCGTTCGCGTCTGCCCAATGTGATGCGCGGCGAAGAAACTCAGGTCCTCGGCGTACTGCAGAATCTGCCGGCCGAGGCGGGCGGCGATCTGTTGATCGGTCTGCCGGGTAGCCACTCCAAGTGGGTGGAGGTGGTCGAGGGCCGCATCACTCATTTCGACACCTTCATGACCGGCGAAGTGTTCGCTGTGCTCAGTGAGCACAGTATTCTCGGGCGTACCCAGCAACAGGGTGCGGCGTTCGACGGGTTGGCGTTCGACCGTGGCGTGCAAGTGGCGCTGTCGGCGGACGGCGAACTGGGCGTGCTCTCCACATTATTCAGTGCCCGCACCCTGGGGCTGACCGGTGAACTGGCGCCGACGGCGCAAGCGGATTACCTCTCTGGCCTGATGATTGGCCATGAACTGGTGGCGCTTGCCGCAGCCCAGCGACGCCGACGCAATAGTGCGCATCTGCCGTCGATCATCCTCATCGGCAACGCGCAACTCTGCGCCCGTTACGGCCGTGCCCTCGATGCCTGCGGTTTCGCGCGCGTCACGCTGGCCGAGCAGGCCACCGAGCGTGGCCTGTGGCAACTGGCGCTGGCCGCCGGGCTGCTCGATTCCTTATCCCGTTAACCCTGACTGGAGGCCTGACATGCTCAAGCAAGCATTGGCACAAAACGGTCTGATCGCAATCCTGCGTGGCCTGCATCCGCAGGAAGCCGCTGCTGTCGGAGAAGTCCTGTATGCCGCCGGATTTCGCGTCATCGAAGTACCGCTCAATTCCCCGTCGCCGTACGAAAGTATCCGCATCCTGCGTCAGACCTTGCCCGCCGATTGCCTGATCGGTGCCGGCACGGTGTTGACCCCGGAGCAGGTCGAGCTGGTGAAAGAGGCCGGCGGCCAGGTGATCGTGATGCCACACAGCGACGCCAAGGTGCTGCGCGCAGCGAAAGCGGCGGGGCTGTACCTGTCGCCGGGAGTAGCGACGCCGACCGAAGCGTTCGCGGCGCTGGAGGAGGGCGCGGACATTCTCAAGCTGTTCCCGGCCGAGCAGATGAGCCCGGCGGTGGTCAAGGCGTGGCTCGCGGTGTTGCCCTCCGGGACGGTGCTGGCGCCGGTCGGCGGGATCACCCCGGACAACATGCAAGCGTTCATCGACGCTGGTGTGAAAGGTTTCGGCCTCGGTTCCGGCCTGTTCAAGCCAGGCATGACGGTTGAGCAAGTGGCGGCCAATGCCAAGGCCTACGTGGCTGCCTGGAAGGCCCTTCGCTGAGATTTATCCGGCGCTGCGTGCGCTGCATCTAACAAGAGAGACAAACAGATGAAAATCACCAAACTCACCACCTTCATCGTCCCGCCGCGCTGGTGCTTCCTCAAGGTCGAAACCGATGAGGGCGTGACCGGTTGGGGCGAGCCTGTGGTCGAAGGCCGCGCCCACACCGTCGCCGCCGCCGTTGAGGAATTGTCCGACTACCTGATCGGCAAAGACCCACGCAACATCGAGGACATCTGGACCGTGCTCTATCGCGGTGGCTTCTACCGTGGTGGCGCGATCCACATGAGTGCGCTGGCCGGTATCGATCAGGCGCTTTGGGACATCAAGGGCAAGGCTCTCGGTGTGTCGGTCAGTGATCTGCTCGGCGGTCAGGTGCGCGACAAGATTCGTGTGTATTCGTGGATCGGTGGCGATCGTCCGGCCGACACCGCACGTGCCGCGAAAGAGGCGGTGAGCCGGGGTTTTACTGCGGTGAAAATGAACGGCACCGAAGAGCTGCAGTTCCTCGACTCCTTCGAGAAAGTCGATCTGGCCCTGGCCAACGTTGCCGCCGTGCGCGATGCCGTCGGGCCGAACGTCGGTATCGGCGTCGACTTCCACGGTCGGGTACACAAGCCGATGGCCAAGGTGCTGATGAAGGAGCTCGACCCGTACAAACTGATGTTCATCGAAGAGCCGGTGCTCAGTGAAAACTACGAAGCGCTGAAAGAGCTGGCACCGTTGACCAGCACGCCGATCGCCCTTGGCGAGCGGCTGTTCTCGCGCTGGGATTTCAAGCGGGTGCTGAGCGAAGGCTACGTCGACATCATCCAGCCGGATGCCTCGCATGCCGGCGGTATCACCGAGACCCGCAAGATCGCCAACATGGCCGAAGCCTACGACGTGGCGCTGGCGCTGCATTGTCCGCTGGGGCCGATTGCGCTGGCGGCGTGCCTGCAACTGGACGCGGCTTGTTACAACGCGTTTATCCAGGAGCAGAGTCTGGGTATCCATTACAACGAGAGCAATGATCTGCTCGACTACGTGAAGGATCCGCGAGTGTTCGACTACGACCAGGGCTTCGTGAAGATTCCGAACGGGCCAGGGCTGGGCATCGAGATCAATGAGGAATACGTGATCGAACGTGCGGCGGTCGGCCACCGCTGGCGCAACCCGATCTGGCGCCATGCCGATGGCAGTTTTGCCGAGTGGTGAGTGCCTTCTGACTCACCACAAATCCTTGTGGGAGGGGGCTTGCTCCCGAATGCGGCATGTCAGCTAAAGAGATGTCGACTGACACTCCGCATTCGGGAGCAAGCCCCCTCCCACAATTGATCTCCATGGATGGGAGATGGCGTCAATGACCTCAAATAATCATAAGAAGAGGCACCCCCCATGCCAACGCAAACCCTCACCGGGCAGGCGTCTTTAGTCACGCCTAGCCGCAAGCGGTTTTTCATCATGGTGTTGCTGTTCATCACCGTGGTCATCAACTACCTCGACCGCAGCAACCTGTCGATTGCCGCGCCCGCGCTGACCAGTGAACTGGGCATCGACCCGGTTCACGTCGGGCTGATTTTCTCCGCATTCGGCTGGACCTACGCCGCGATGCAGATTCCCGGCGGCTGGCTGGTGGATCGGGTGCCGCCGCGCATCCTCTATAGCGTCGCGCTGCTGTTGTGGTCGCTGGCCACGGTGCTGCTCGGTTTCGCTGCGAGTTTCATTGCGCTGTTTGTGCTGCGCATGGCGGTCGGCGCGCTGGAAGCACCGGCCTATCCGATCAACAGCCGCGTGGTGACCACCTGGTTTCCCGAGCGCGAGCGGGCCACGGCGATTGGTTTCTACACCTCCGGGCAGTTTGTCGGCCTGGCGTTTCTGACGCCGGTGCTGGCCTGGCTGCAACATGAGTTCGGCTGGCACATGGTGTTCGTCGCGACCGGTGCGGCTGGCATCATCTGGGCAGCGATCTGGTACGCGGTGTATCGCGAACCGCGAGACTTCAAGGGCGCCAACGACGCGGAGATCGACCTGATCCGCGAGGGTGGCGGACTCGTAGACATTCAAGCGCAGACGGCCAAGGCCTCGTTCAGTTGGACCGATCTCGGTATCGTCCTCACTAAGCGCAAATTGTGGGGCATCTACCTCGGTCAGTTCTGCCTGAACTCGACGCTGTGGTTTTTCCTGACGTGGTTCCCGACCTACCTGGTGAAATACCGTGGCATGGACTTCATCAAGTCCGGGCTGTTGGCCTCGCTGCCGTTTCTCGCGGCCTTTGTCGGCGTGCTGTGCTCGGGGTTCTTTTCCGACCTGTTGATCCGGCGTGGCTGCAGCGTGGGCTTCGCGCGCAAGTTGCCGATCATTGGCGGGCTGCTGATTTCAACCTCGATCATCGGCGCCAATTTTGTTGAATCGACACCGCTGGTGATTGCCTTCCTGGCGTTGGCGTTTTTTGGCAACGGTCTGGCCTCGATCACCTGGTCGCTGGTCTCGACCCTCGCTCCGGCGCGGTTGCTGGGGCTGACCGGCGGGGTGTTCAACTTCATCGGCAACCTGTCGGCGATTGCCACGCCGATTGTCATCGGTTTCCTCGCCAGCGGTGATTCGTTCGCCCCGGCGATCTCCTACATCGCGGTGCTGGCGCTGATCGGTGCATTGTCCTACGTGCTGCTGGTGGGCAAGGTCGAGCGTATCGAGTTGTAGTCGTCTGCGTCGGGCGACCATAATGCCGCCCGTTCCCTCGCTCAACGGTAAAGGCTGGATATGCAGGAAGACGCCCCGGAAAAAACCAAGGACGCCGCGCCCACCGGCACCCAGACCCTGCTTCGCGGCCTGGGTGTGGTGCAGGCGGTGGCCAGTGGCGCCCGCGATCTGAAAGAGATCGCCCGGCTGATCGGCACCACGCGCAGCACCACCCATCGTCTGGCCAGTTGCCTGGTCGACGAGCGCTATCTGCGCGTGGTGCCGCAAATCGGCTATCTGCTGGGGCCGAAGCTGATCGAGCTGGGGTTTCAGGCGCGCGAAGAGTTGCCGCTGGTGAGTCTGGCCGGGCCGTACCTGGACGAGTTGTCGGCGTTGACCGGGGACACCGTGCACCTGGGGATTCGTGAAGGCGATGAGGTCCTGTACCTGCTGAAGAATCCGGGGCGTAACGGCCCGGAAATGCGTTCGCGGGTCGGCCACCGGATGCCGCTGGCGCGCACCGGGATCGGCAAGGCGTTGATGCTCGACGATGCACCGCAGGATTGGCAGCGCCTGTACGACATCAGCCTGCCGGCGGGTGGGAAAAGTCAGTTCTGGCCGCAGCATCCGCAGCAGTCGTGGGAACAGCTCGAACAGCGCATGACCGAGTACGTGGCCGGTGGCTACGCCTTCGATCTGGAGGATAACGAACCGTCGATCCGCTGCGTAGCGGCGCCGATTCGTGATGCGAGCAAGCGCATTGTGGCGGCGATCAGTATCGCCAGCACCGTGCCGTACATGCCGCTGGAAAAAATGGCCGAGCTGATCCCCCTGATCAAAGGGGTCACAGCCCGGCTCTCGGCAGAGCTCGGTCTGAAGGTTTAAAGCTTCAACGTCGCCATGTCGATCACGAAGCGATATTTCACGTCACCGGCAATCATCCGCGCATAAGCCTCGTTGATCTGGCGGATGTCGAGCATTTCGATGTCGCAGGTGATGTTGTGCTCGGCGCAGAAATCCAGCACTTCCTGGGTCTCGGCGATGCCGCCGATCAGCGAACCGGCCAGCACGCGGCGGCCCAGCACCAGGTTGGCGGCGTGCACGGGCGGATCGATCGGCTCGATCAGGCCGACCAGAATGTGCACGCCATCAAAGCGCAGGGTTTGCAGGTACGGGTTGAGGTCGTGCTGCACCGGAATGGTGTCCAGCAGGAAGTCGAACCGGCCTGCAGCGGCAGCCATCTGTTCGGCATCGGTGGAGACGATCACATGATCGGCGCCCTGACGACGACCTTCCTCGGCCTTGCTCGCCGAACGGGTGAACAGCGTGACTTCCGCGCCCATGGCCTTGGCGAACTTGATGCCCATGTGGCCGAGGCCGCCCATGCCAAGAATCCCGACCTTGTCACCGGCCTTGACCCCATAGTGCTTGAGCGGCGAGTAGGTGGTGATGCCGGCACAGAGGATCGGCGCGGCGCTGGCCAGGTCGAGTTTCTCCGGGATGCGCACGACGAAGTGCTCGCTGACCACGATGCTGTCCGAATAACCGCCCATGGTGTTGCTGCCATCGACCCGGTCCGGGGTGGCGTAGGTCATGGTCGGGCCTTCGAGGCAGTATTGCTCGAGGTTCTGCTGGCAGGCAGCGCAGGTGCGGCAAGAGTCGACCATGCAGCCGACCCCGACCAGATCGCCGACTTTATGTTGAGTGACGTTCGCACCGACGGCGGTGACTTTGCCGACGATCTCATGGCCGGGCATCAGCGGATAAACCGCGATGCCCCATTCGTTACGCGCCTGGTGGATGTCGGAGTGGCAGACGCCGCAGTAGAGGATCTCGATCGCCACGTCGTCAGCGCGTGGGCTGCGGCGTTCGAATTTCATCGGGGCGAGGGGAGTGGTGGCCGATTGAGCGGCATAACCGATAGCGGTGTACATAAGAAACCTCGCAGAAGCAGTGACAGGTGAGGTGGCGCATTTTGGGCGCCGTCTGCCGCTGCGGCCATGACGATTCCTCCGGGTCTCATGCCTAATCCTCCGGCATGCAGGTCTGGGCAAGCGCATTGGCAAAAGGATCTGCGATGATGCTTGCATGCCTTTTTCCGTGACTTTTTTGAAGACCCCTACGATGCAGTTGACCCGCTACCTTGATGCCAATGCCACGCTGGTTTCGCTGATCGAGCCGCTGGCGCTTTGCGATGGTTACAGCCAGACCGGGCTGCCCGGCGTGCAGGTGTTGCGCGCCAGTTGCGACGTGGCGCGTGGCCCGCACATTTATGAGCCGAGCCTGATGATCATCGCCCAGGGCAGCAAACTGGCGTTCCTCGGCCCGCGCACCATGGAATATGGCGCCGGGCACTACCTGATTCAGGCGCTGCCGGTGCCGTTCGAGTGCGAAACCTTTGCCTTGCCGGATGCGCCGTTGTTGGGGGTGTCCGTGGCGATCGACCGGGTGCTGCTCGGTGAATTGGTGCTGGCCATGGGGCTGGCGCCCGGGCGGCACATTCCGGCGCAAACGCCGGAGTCGATGACCTCGGTGGTGCTCGACGATGACATGCGCGGCTGCGTCGAACGCTTGTTACGCTGCCTGCACGATCCGCTGGAGCGGCAGATTCTCGGGCCGGCGCGGGTGCGTGAATTGCTGTTCACCGCGCTGCGCGGGCCACAGGCCGATGTGTTGCGCGCGCTGGTCGAACAGCAGGGACAGTTCGCCCGGGTGGCGGCGTCGATCAGTCATCTGCATGCGCATTACACCGAGCCGCTGAACGTCGAGACTCTGGCCAGTTGCGCGAACATGAGCGTGTCGTCCTTCCACGAGCACTTCAAGCGCAGCACGCTGTTGTCGCCGGTGCAGTATCTGAAGCGCTTGCGCCTGCTCAAGGCGCAGACCTTGCTGGTCGCCGAGGGGCTGGGCGTGGCGCAGGTGGCGCATCGGGTGGGGTATCAGAGTACGTCGCAGTTCAGTCGCGAGTACAAGCGCTACTTCGAGCGTAGCCCTGGCGACGAACGCGTTGCCTGAGTCGATTAAGATCCCTTGTGGGAGCGGGCTTGCTCGCGAATGCGGTGTATCAGTCAATGAATGGGCTGAATGACACACCGCATTCGCGAGCAAGCCCGCTCCCACAGTTGTTTTGTGGTGAAACAGAAAACCTGGGCAACAAAAAGGCCCCCATTTCGGGAGCCTCGTTGTTCAGCGATACGGCTTACATGTTCGGGTAAGTCGGGCCGCCAGCGCCTTCCGGCGTGACCCAGGTGATGTTCTGCGAAGGGTCCTTGATGTCACAGGTCTTGCAGTGCACGCAGTTCTGGGCGTTGATCTGGAAGCGTTTTTCGCCGTCTTCCTTGGTGATCACTTCGTAGACGCCGGCCGGGCAGTAGCGCTGCGCCGGTTCGTCGTACAGCGGCAGGTTCTTGCTGATCGGGATGCTCGGGTCGGTCAGCTTCAGGTGGCACGGCTGTTCTTCTTCGTGGTTGGTACCGGAGATGAACACCGAGCTCAGTTTGTCGAAGCTGAGTTTGCCGTCCGGCTTTGGATAGTCGATCTTCTTGCAGTCGGCCGCCAGTTTCAGGCAAGCGTAGTCCGGCTTGGTGTCATGCAGGGTGAACGGCAGTTTGCCGCCGAAGATGTTCTGGTCCAGCCAGTTGAAACCACCGCCGACGATCGCGCCGAACTTGTGGATCGCCGGGCCGAAGTTGCGGCTGGCGAACAGTTCGTCGTAGAGCCAGCTCTTCTTGAACGCGTCAACGTAAGTGGTCAGCTCTTCGGTGCCATCCTTTTCGGCGAACAGGGCGTCGGCCACCGATTCAGCGGCGAGCATGCCGGACTTCATCGCGGTGTGGCTGCCTTTGATCTTGGCGAAGTTCAGGGTGCCGAGGTCGCAACCGATCAGCGCGCCGCCCTTGAAGACCATTTTCGGCAGCGAGTTCAGGCCACCTTTGCAGATCGCACGGGCGCCGTAGCTGACGCGCTTGCCGCCTTCCAGGTACTGGGCCAGCACCGGGTGATGCTTGAGGCGCTGGAACTCGTCGAACGGCGACAGGTAAGTGTTGCTGTAAGACAGATCAACGATCAGACCGACCACTACCTGGTTGTTTTCCAGGTGATAGAGGAACGAGCCGCCGGTGTTTTCGGTGCCCATGATGTCCAGCGGCCAACCGGCGGTGTGCACCACCAGGCCTGGCTGGTGTTTGGCCGGGTCGATTTCCCAGATTTCCTTCAGGCCGATGCCATAGTGCTGGGCGTCGGCATCGCTGTCGAGGTTGTAACGCTTGATCAGTTGCTTGCCGATGTGGCCACGGCAGCCCTCGGCGAACAGCGTGTACTTGCCACGCAGTTCCATGCCCGGGGTGTACAGGCCTTCTTTCGGGTTGCCTTCGCGGTCGACGCCCAGATCACCGGTGATGATCCCGCGCACGATGCCGTTTTCGTCGATCAGCGCTTCCTGAGCGGCGAAGCCCGGGTAGATTTCCACGCCGAGGTTCTCGGCCTGCTGGGCCAGCCAGCGGCACAGGTTGCCGAGGGAAATAATGTAGTTGCCTTCGTTGTGCATGGTCTTGGGCACAAAGAAGTCAGGAATTTTCTGCGCGCTTTCGGCGTTTTTCAGCACGAAAATGTCATCGCGGGTGACCGGGGTGTTCAGCGGGGCGCCGAGTTCTTTCCAGTCCGGGAACAGTTCGTTCAGAGCGCGTGGTTCGAACACGGCACCGGAAAGGATGTGTGCGCCGACTTCGGAGCCTTTTTCGACCACGCAGACGCTGATTTCCTTACCGGCTTCGGCGGCCTTCTGCTTCAGACGGCAGGCGGCGGACAGGCCAGCGGGGCCGGCACCGACGATGACCACGTCGAATTCCATGTATTCGCGTTCCACAGGCTATCTCCTACTCAAGGCTCAACAGTTTTTTTTCTAATTTGGAGGTTCGCTGTCGCATCCGTTATTGCCTTTACGTTAACGTCAAGGGTAATAATGGGCAAACCACCTTTCTCTCTAGGCGGCGCATTATATCTACACCACTCCGAGCGTCCAATACAAACGTTTGTTTGAATCGGCTCCAGCCCAGAGAAATCAAAGAAGCGCGGCTTATGAACGGCCATTTTGCCGTATTGACCGGAATAGGCGTTCCGGTCAAGATACGGGCGGTTTTGCGCTCGCCGTAGGCAGACTGGCGGTTTCAAGAGCACCTCTAAAGACAGGGCACAGGCAGTACAAGGTGATGCGCAGCGCAAGTCCGGCGCGCAGTTTACACACCGTGCGATTCAATGACTTGTTGGTCACCACTGACGAACGGTCATCGCCACTAGCCGGCGTTTTTAGAGGTGCCCTTGTGCCCGATGAGCATCAACCGCCAGGTTCGCCTAGGCGACTTTCTTTTCACCGGAGAGTAACGAGGAATCCATGAAGGTTCTTGTAGCTGTCAAACGCGTTGTGGATTACAACGTCAAGGTCCGCGTCAAGGCGGACAATTCCGGCGTAGACCTCGCCAACGTCAAGATGTCGATGAACCCGTTCTGCGAAATCGCAGTGGAAGAAGCCGTACGCCTGAAAGAGAAAGGTGTTGCGACTGAGATCGTCGTCGTCTCCATCGGCCCGACCACCGCTCAGGAACAGCTGCGTACCGCACTGGCTCTGGGTGCCGACCGCGCCATCCTCGTCGAATCCGCTGAAGACCTGACTTCGCTGGCCGTGGCCAAGCTGCTCAAGGCTGTGGTCGACAAGGAACAGCCTCAGCTGGTGATCCTGGGCAAACAGGCGATCGACAGCGACAACAACCAGACCGGCCAGATGCTCGCTGCACTGAGCGGCTACGGTCAGGGCACTTTCGCCTCGAAAGTCGAAGTCTCCGGCGACAGCGTTGCCGTGACCCGCGAAATCGACGGCGGCGCGCAGACCGTTTCGCTGAAACTGCCAGCGATCGTCACCACCGACCTGCGTTTGAACGAGCCGCGTTATGCGTCCCTGCCAAACATCATGAAAGCCAAGAAGAAGCCTCTCGAAGTGCTGACTCCGGATGCTTTGGGCGTTTCCACCGCCTCCACCAACAAGACCCTGAAAGTCGAAGCGCCGGCTGCACGCAGCGCAGGCATCAAGGTCAAGTCGGTGGCTGAACTGGTCGAGAAACTGAAAAACGAAGCGAAGGTAATCTAAAAATGACTATCTTGGTAATCGCTGAACACGACAACAAAGTGCTGGCCCCGGCCACACTGAACACCGTGGCTGCTGCTGCCAAAATCGGCGGCGACATCCACGTGCTGGTTGCAGGTCAAGGCGCTGGCGCCGTGGCCGAAGCCGCTGCGAAAATCGCTGGCGTAAGCAAAGTCCTCAACGCTGACAATGCCGCTTACGCGCATCAGTTGCCGGAAAACGTTGCGCCGCTGGTTGCAGAGCTGGGCAAGGGCTACAGCCACATCCTGGCTGCCGCCACGTCCAACGGCAAAAACATCCTGCCGCGCGTTGCCGCTGCACTGGACGTTGACCAGATCTCCGAGATCATCTCGGTAGAAAGCGCTGATACTTTCAAGCGTCCGATCTACGCCGGTAACGCTATCGCTACCGTGCAATCGACCGCTGCGATCAAAGTGATCACCGTGCGTGCCACCGGTTTCGACCCGGTTGCCGCTGAAGGTGGTTCGGCGGCTGTTGAAGCCGTAGCGGCTGCGCACGACGCCGGCACTTCCAGCTTCGTCAGCGAAGAACTGGCCAAGTCCGATCGTCCAGAGCTGACCGCTGCCAAGATCGTCGTTTCCGGCGGCCGCGGCATGCAGAACGGTGACAACTTCAAACACCTGTACGCCCTGGCCGACAAGCTGGGCGCCGCCGTCGGTGCTTCGCGCGCCGCAGTCGACGCAGGTTTCGTCCCGAACGACATGCAGGTCGGTCAGACCGGCAAGATCGTTGCGCCACAGCTGTACATCGCCGTCGGTATCTCCGGCGCGATCCAGCACCTGGCCGGCATGAAAGACTCCAAAGTGATCGTTGCGATCAACAAGGACGAAGAAGCGCCGATCTTCCAGGTGGCCGATTACGGTCTGGTGGCGGATCTGTTCGAAGCGGTACCTGAGCTGGAGAAGCTGGTCTAATCCGGCAGCTTCACTTATAAAGAGCCCGGCCTTATGGTCGGGCTTTTTTTTGTCTCGAATTTGCGTGGGAGTGTTTTGCCATGGATCTGCGCCGCGGGTTGTTATTGGGATTGATCCTGTTACCGGGGATGGCTGCGGCCGCCGGCAAATGCGAGCGCCTTGTCGTCACCGGCAGCCCGGATGCGCCGCCGTACCTGTGGCAGGACCCGCAGAATCCCAAGCACTTGATCGGCGCCAGTGCCGACCTGTTGCAGCAAGTGGCCAAGGATCTGGGGATCAAGGTCGAGCTGCTCTACGCCGGCAAACGCGCGCAGGCCCTTGATGAAGTACGCAGCGGGCGCATGGACATGCTGGCCGACACGCCGCTGATGTTCAACGAGCTGGAAAACCTCGACTACATCTATCCGCCGTTGCTGGAAAACGACTATCTGGTGTGGACGCGCAAGGGTTCAACGCTGGTCTACAGCGAAGCCAGGGATCTGCACGGGCACACCGGCGGGCTGTCGGAAAAGTCTCGAATGACCCAGGCATTCGGCACTTTCGCCGAGCAGAATCTGACCCTGACCCGGACGGCAAACATCACTCAAGCCTTTCAGAAACTTCTGCTGGGTGAAGTCGAATACGTACTCGCCGGGCGCTACTCGGGCATGGCCGCCGCGCAGGCATTGGGCATGGCCAATGATCTGCTGGCCTTCGAGCAACCGATCGACCGACCGGGACTGTTCCTCGCGGTTTCGCACAACTCGGCCTGCAACGATCCGTGGTTGCGCGGACAGCTCGCTAAAAAGATGACAGAATTGCCCGCGTCCGGACTGACCGAAGCCGCGCTGCAACGCAACATCGAGCGCTGGAAGGCTCAGCAGCAACAGCCGCAGCCACCTGTCAGTGCCCCAAAACAGTAGGGATTCTTAGTGAGTATTCGACCTCTTTTCGCGGCCATGGCCGTTCTGGCCCTGGCCGGCTGCGCCAACGATCCTGCGCCCAATGAGCAAATGCGCCTGACCGAGCAGGCCATCACCCAGGCCAAGGCTGTGGGTGCGACCGCCGATGAACTGCCGGAAATGAAACTGGCCGAAGACAAGTTCAACCGGGCCAAGGGCAACATGACCGACGAGTCTTTCAAGAACGCCCGCATGCGCGCCGAACAGGCCGAGCTGGACGCACGTCTGGCAGAAGCCAAGGTGTTGACGCAAAAGAGCGAAGAGCAACTGAACGTGCTCAACACCCGCATCATCCGTCTGCGCAAGCAACTGGGAGATGCCCAATGAGCCTCAAGTCCAAAGCCCTCGGCGGGTTGATTCTGGCCGGTTGTGCAAGCCTCTACGGTTGCGCCGGTCAACACAGCGAAGCCGCCTTGCAGCAGGCCAGCAGCGACTTCCAGAAGGTCAAGGAAGATTCCAATGTGCTGCGTATCGCGCCCAAGGACGTGATCCGCGCCGGTGAATCGCTGGCCCGTGCCGATCGCCTGTCGACCTATTGGGGCAGCGGCTGGGATGTCGCGCATTACGCCTACCTGAGTCAGCGTTACAGCGAAATCGCCCGCGAACACACCAATCTGGTGCTCAACGAAGAGCGTGCGGCGAAGCTTGAGCTGGAGCGTCAACGCCTGCAACTGGCCCTGCGCGAGTCCAAACTGCTGAGCGTGCAGCAGCAGGGCAAGTGGCTCGAGGAGCAGATCGTTGCGCTGGCCACCACGCAAACCGATCGCGGCCTGGTCATGACCTTGGGCGACGTGCTGTTCGACACCGGCGAAGCGGAGCTGAAGAACTCGGCCAACCGTGTAGTGCTGAAGATCGTGCAGTTTCTGCAGCTCAACCCGAAACGCGTGGTGCGCATCGAGGGCTACACCGACAGCACCGGCGGCAAGCAGGAAAACCTCAAGCTGTCGCGTGATCGTGCGCAGGCGGTGGCCGATGTGCTGATGGACCTGGGTATCGAGGACAAGCGGATTCAGGTCGAAGGTTACGGCGACGAATACCCGGTGGACGTCAACGCTTCCGAGCGTGGGCGAGCACAGAACCGTCGGGTGGAAATTGTGTTCTCCGACGAAAAAGGCCAGCTCGGCGCCGCCCGCTGAGGGCTGCGTCTCTGGAAAGCCCGGCCTGTCATGCAGCGCCGGGCTTTTTTACGTCTGTCGAATAGCACGCAAATCCGTACAGTTGTAGCTGACACTGCACTGTACGGTCGACTATGGTGGCAACTGTCCCAGTACACTTCTAAACTGTTCCGGTATTGTTTCACACAAGAATAAAATGCCCGTGAAATCGAGTGCTGCGTCATGACCAACCTCTTGCTCTACCAACGTATTGCTCAACAGCTGGCGGAAGACATCCGGCGCGGTGTCTATCAGCCCGGAGAACGCGTGCCGTCGGTGCGCAAGATGAGTTCGCAGCTCAATGTCAGCCATGCAACGGTGTTGCAGGCTTACGCCAACCTCGAAGATCAGGGCCTGATCCGTGCACGGCCGCAGTCCGGTTACTACGTGCACCAGACCCCGGCACTGACAGCGCCGACCCCGGACATCGCCCGGGTCGAGCGGCCAGGACTGGTCACCCGCGCCAGCATCATTCAGCAAGTGTTGGTCGAATCGCGGCGCGAAGGGGTGTTCCCGTTGGGCGCTGCGGTGCCGAGTGTCGATTACCTCCCGGTGCGCGCGCTGCATCAACAACTGGCCAAGGTCACCCGTTTCCATAGTCCGCGCGCGTTCAGTTACATGTTCAGCCCGGGTTTCGAACCGCTGCGTCGGCAAGTGGCGATCCGCATGCGCGATGCCGGGGTCGTCGTCGATCCTTCAGAAGTGGTGATCACCCACGGGTGTGTCGATGCGCTGCAGATGTCGCTGCGGGTGCTGACTCGTCCGGGCGACCTGATCGCCGCCGAATCGCCAACCTATTACGGTCTGCTGCAACTGGCCGACCTGCTGGGCCTGAAAGTGATCGAGATCCCCAGCGATCCGGCAACCGGCATGAGCCTGGAAGCCTTGCAACTGGCGGCGAACCAATGGTCAATCAAGGCGCTGGTTCTGACCACCCGGCTGAGCAATCCACTGGGCGGCACCATGCCGGAAGAGCGGCAGAAACAACTGCTGCGTCTGGCTTCGGACTTCGATATCCAGATCGTCGAAGACGACATCTATGGCGAGTTGATGTTCGAACAGGGGCGCACCAAAGCCCTCAAGGCCTACGATCGACTGGATCGGGTGATCTACTGCTCGAGCTTTTCCAAGACGTTGTCGCCGGGCGTGCGCGTCGGCTGGATGATCGCCGGCAAGTATCAGCAGGAAATCCAGCGTCTGCAGACCTTCACCACGCATTCGGCGTGCAGCGTCACGCAAATGGCGATTGCCGCTTATCTGGAAAATGGCGGTTATGACCGGCATTTACGGTACATCCGCCAGGAATACCGGAAAAACCTCAGCGCGTTCCAGCTGGCGGTGCAGCAGTACTTCCCCGAGGGTACGCAAATGACCCGGCCCACGGGCGGTTTCATCCTTTGGGTGAGTCTGCCGGGCAGGGTCAATACCCAGGAATTGCATGTCCGCGCCTTGCAGCAGGGCATCAGTATTGCGCCGGGGCTGATCTTCAGTAATACCGAGCAGTTCAACCACTGCATCCGCCTGAATTGCGGCACGCCGTGGAATCGCGAGGCGGAAAGGGCGCTGATGACCCTCGGTTTGCTGGCGACTCAACTGTGTCAGGAAACCGCAGGCGGTTTCTGAACGAGTGGCGCACCGTGCTTGTCTTGTGACACTCAACAGGCGAGCATATGGCCCTCTGCCGTTAGTGTTGTGGGGCTCATGAAAGCGATTTTGCCTGCTGTCTGGATTTTGCTTGGTGTGTTGACGATGGGCCATGCGCCCGGTGTCATGGCAGCTGCCGTTCAGGAAAAGCCCGCAACGTCCACCCCGGCAAGCAAATCGGCCGCGAGCAAAAAAGCCGTTGCGGATAAAAAAGCACCGGCTAAGAAAGCCTCACAGAAGAAAGCCGCCCCGGTGAAGAAGCGTCCCCCGGTCGCTTCCAAGTCGAAATCGGCCAGTGAGGTGGCTAAAACCAGACTGCCGCCGGCCAAACTGGACCTGAGCCTGCCCAAAGACATGGTTCAGCAACTCAAACCTGCCGGTACTGTGTCGATGCCCAAACACGAGGCGATCCTGCCGCAGATGTTCGGCGAGAAGAACAGCGGCTTCCAGCTCAACGGCCGCCTGCTCAGCAACGAAATGCAGTTGCAACTGCGCAACGAAGAGCGCCGCGATATTGAAGGCGCTGCGCTGGATTTCGAGTTCAAGCAATAAATTCAATCGAGCCGTGACCCGCGAACCAGACGCTTTGTCGGAGACTGGTCAGTCACATTCAGTTATCGGTAAAAACCCCGGTCCAGGGAATTTGAAACAACCGTTTTAGCGGTTACTCTGTCCGTGTCTCTTTAACACATTGCCCGTCGCGAGGACTTGCTCGTCATGAAATGCCGTGAAGGCTGTGGCGCTTGCTGCATTGCCCCTTCCATCAGCTCTGCCATTCCGGGCATGCCCAACGGCAAACCTGCCGGCGAACGTTGCGTGCAACTCTCGGTCGAAAACCTGTGCAGCATTTTCGGTCAGCCGGAGCGTCCGGCGGTCTGTTCAGGATTTGCCGCCGATGTCGAAGTCTGTGGCAGCAGCTCCGAGGAAGCGATCAAACTGATCGGCTGGTGGGAGCAGATGACGGCGGCGTGATGTGTCAAACGAACGGAACTTCAACAATAAGGAATAAGACTATGGGTTCGCTGCATCGTATCGCTGTGTTGTGTGGTTTGACCGCTGTGCTGGCTACTTCGATGGCTCAGGCCGAAGACTGGAAGGTCGCCAAGGAACAGGACGGGATCAAGGTCTCGCTGGCCGAAGTGCCGGGTTCCGATTACAAGTCCTATCAGGGTGTTGCCCTGATGAAGACCACCGTTGCCAAACTGCGTGCCTTGCAGGAAGACGTGGCCGGAGCCTGCGCCTGGATTCACGAATGCAAAACCCAGAAACTGCTCAAGCACGAGGGCGATCAGAGCTGGACCTATACCCAATTCAATACGCCGTGGCCAGTGACCCCGCGTGATTCGGTGTTGCACATCACCACCGTTGAGGGCGCCGATGGCAGCCTGACCCGCAACCTCGAAGGCGTGCCGAAGTACCTTCCCGAAGAGAAAGGCTTTGTCCGTGTCGCTCAGGTCAAAGGGTTCTGGAAGTTCGTACCCAAAGGTGATCAAGTCGAAGTGACCTATCAGGTGCACACTGAGCCCGGCGGCAGCGTGCCGAGCATGATCGCCAACAAGTTCGTGGTCGATGCGCCGTTCAATACGCTGAAAGCCCTGAAAGAACGCGCCGAGAAGTAATTCTTCGCGCTGACAGCAAAACGCCCCGACCGAATCGGGGCGTTTTGTTTTGTCGTTATATTGTGTTTCCAGATATGCGTTGGACGAAATTTTCACAAAGTGTTCCAGACAATTCGCCCGCGCAACTCGGTTTGTCCCCCGTCCGAATGCTTGTATGAAAGAGTCGGGCAATGGGGCAGTAATCAATGGCAATGCTGCCGTTGATCGTGCAACATTTGCGCACCGCGCACGCCCCGGGGCCTGGAATGGCCAAAAGAGGGCATGGCGCCGCTGTATTTTGCAACTTCAACTTCCAATGGGTCCTAAAACGACATGGCAAACCCGGACGCCCTGAATCAGCAGCGATCTTCCACTCGCCTGCTGCAACCGACCGTCAAATCGCATCTGGCCTACACGCTGCTGTGTGCCCTGGTCATGATGGTGATGTTTTCCGTGCTGCGCCTCGCGCTGCTGGTCTACAACCGCGAGATGATCCTCGATACCCCGGCTTCGACCTTCCTCGAAGCCTTCGCCAACGGCCTGCGTTTCGACCTGCGCCTGGTGGTCTACGTCTGCGTTCCGCTGCTGCTGGCACTGTTCAGTGCGCGGGCGATGGCTGCGCGTGGCTTCTTCCGTCTGTGGCTGACCGTGGCGTCGAGCATCGCGCTGTTCCTCGGCCTGATGGAAATGGACTTCTACCGCGAGTTCCACCAGCGCCTCAACGGCCTGGTGTTCCAGTACGTGAAGGAAGACCCGAAAACCGTGATGAGCATGCTCTGGTACGGTTTCCCGGTAGTGCGTTACCTGCTGGCGTGGGTCATCGGCACCGTGATCCTGACCCTGGCCTTCAAGGGCGCCGACCGTGCGACCCGTCCACGCGGCCCGTTCAGCGGTGGCAACGTCGGCACCCGTCAGGTGGCGCCGTGGTACACCCGCCTGGCAGTGTTCGTGGTCTGCCTGCTGATCTGCGTCGTAGCCGCACGTGGCACCCTGCGTCAGGGCCCGCCGCTGCGTTGGGGTGACGTGTACACTACCGAATCGAACTTCGCCAACCAGCTCGGCCTCAACGGTACGCTGTCGCTGATCGCCGCCGCCAAGGACCGCATGGGCGAGGATCGCAATAACATCTGGAAAGCCACGCTGCCGCAGGAACAGGCGCAGAAAGTGGTGCGCGAGATGCTGGTGATGCCGGACGACAAACTGGTCGATGCCGACATCGCTGCCGTGCGTCGTGACTACACGCCGCCGGCCGACAAGACCCTGCCGATCAAGAACGTAGTCGTGATCCTGATGGAAAGCATGGCCGGTCACTCGGTCGGCGCCCTGGGCGCGCCGGGCAACATCACGCCATACCTCGACAAACTGTCGAAGGAAGGCCTGCTGTTCGACCGTTTCTTCTCCAACGGCACCCATACCCACCAGGGCATGTTTGCGACCATGGCGTGCTTCCCGAACCTGCCAGGTTTCGAATACCTGATGCAGACCCCGGAAGGCAGCCACAAGCTGTCCGGTCTGCCGCAGCTGCTCAGCGCGCGCAAGTATGACGACGTGTATGTCTACAACGGCGACTTCGCCTGGGACAACCAGTCGGGCTTCTTCAGTAACCAGGGCATGACCAACTTCGTTGGCCGTAACGACTTCGTCAATCCGGTGTTCTCCGATCCGACCTGGGGCGTGTCCGACCAGGACATGTTCGACCGTGGTCTGCAGGAGCTGAAGGCACGGGAAAACGGCAAGCCGTTCTACGCGCTGCTGCAAACCCTGTCCAACCACACGCCGTACGCCTTGCCGACGCCATTGCCGGTCGAGCGCGTGACCGATCGCGGTAGCCTCAACGAACACCTGACCGCCATGCGTTACGCCGACTGGGCGCTGGGTCAGTTCTTCGAGAAGGCGCGTAAAGAGCCGTACTTCAAGGAAACCCTGTTCGTCATCGTCGGCGACCACGGTTTCGGCAACGAACGCCAGATCACCGAAATGGACCTGGGCCGCTTCAACGTGCCGATGCTGATGATCGCCCCGGGCATTCAGGAAAAATTCGGCACCCGTGACCACACCGTGGGTACGCAGATCGACATCGTGCCGACCATCATGGGCCGTCTGGGTGGCGAAGTGCGTCACCAGTGCTGGGGCCGCGACCTGCTCAACCTGCCGGCCGGCGACACCGGTTTCGGTGTGATCAAGCCGTCGGGCAGCGAGCAGACCACCGCCATCGTCACCGCCGACCAGATCCTGGTGCTGCCGAAAGAGAAGGAAATGGCGCCGAAGATCTACCAGTACCAACTGGGCGCGAACCCTTCTGCCGAGATCATTCCGGACGCACCGCGTACCGCCGAACTGAAGCTCAAGCTGGAAGCGTTCTTGCAAACGGCGACCAAGAGCCTGATGGACAACACCGCCGGTGTGATCAACGGCAAGCCGGACTGATAAAACTGCTGCATAAAAAAGAGGCCCCTGAGGGCCTCTTTTTTTTGTCTTGGGGTTTTATATCCTGCCAAGTAACAGCAAGACCAACAGCACCACCAACACCACGCCGATAATGCCCGAAGGACCATAACCCCAACTTCTGGAGTGCGGGAAGACCGGCAGACCACCGATCAGCAACAGGATCAGGATAATGATAAGAATTGTGCCCATGTCGATTTCCTTGTTTATAGCGTTCGAGAAGACTTGGTGTTCAAGGGCGACTGGAGGCTAACTAATTCCAGACGGCTTACAAATTCCGACCGGTGCGGATGAAAGAAAATTCAATGTTTTTTTAACGTATTTGGATTACTCGCTTATTTCCTTTGCAGCAAAAAAAACGCCGCCTCGTTTCACTTGCCAACTCTTGCCCGAATCCATGTAGGCGCTGCCGAAGGCTGCGATCTTTTGATCCTGTATTCAGCAATCTGATGGAGCGTGGGTGGCCAGTGTTCCTTCGCTACACTCCGTGCATCTCCTACGGAACAACAAGGCTGTCTGCTATGCAAAATCGCATGATGATCACGGGTGCGGGCTCAGGTTTGGGTCGCGAAATCGCGCTGCGCTGGGCGCGTGAAGGCTGGCAGCTGGCGTTGTCCGACGTCAGCGAAGCTGGCCTGCAGGAAACCCTGAAGCTGGTGCGCGAGGCCGGTGGTGACGGTTTCACCCAACGTTGCGATGTGCGTGACTACAGCCAGCTCACCGCGTTTGCCCAGGCTTGCGAAGTGAAGCTCGGCGGTATCGATGTCATCGTCAACAACGCCGGTGTGGCGTCCGGCGGATTCTTCAGCGAACTGTCGCTGGAGGATTGGGACTGGCAGATCGCGATCAACCTGATGGGGGTGGTCAAGGGCTGCAAGGCGTTCCTGCCGCTGCTGGAGCAGAGCAGAGGCAAGATCATCAACATCGCTTCGATGGCTGCACTGATGCAGGGCCCGGCGATGAGCAACTACAACGTGGCCAAGGCCGGTGTAGTAGCGCTGTCGGAAAGTTTACTGATCGAACTGGCGCAGCAGGAAGTCAGCGTGCATGTGGTCTGCCCGTCGTTCTTCCAGACCAACTTGCTCGACTCGTTCCGTGGTCCGACCCCGGCCATGAAAGCCCAGGTCGGCAAGTTGCTGGAAAGTTCGCCGATCACGGCCGCCGACATTGCAGACTATATCTACCAGCAAGTGGCTGCCGGCGAATTCATGATCCTGCCGCACGAGCAGGGGCGCATGGCCTGGGCGATCAAACAGAAGAACCCGCAACTGATCTACAACGAAATGACCACCATGGCCGATAAAATGCGCGCCAAGGCCAGACAAACCAACGGCTGAACTTGCCCCGAGGATGTTGCGTCGTTAGGGTGGCCGCAATGGTCACCCTGTCGAGACGCATCAATGCTCAATTACCTGTGGTTCTTCCTCGCGGCGCTGTTTGAAATCGCCGGTTGTTTCGCCTTTTTCATGTGGCTGCGTCAGGGCAAAAGTGCCTTGTGGGTGATCCCGGCGCTGCTCAGCCTGACCCTGTTCGCGCTGTTGTTGACCCGCGTCGAAGCGGCTTATGCCGGGCGCGCCTATGCCGCCTATGGCGGGATCTACATCGTCGCGTCGATCGGCTGGCTGGCGGTGGTCGAGCGCGTTCGCCCTTTGGGTTCGGACTGGATCGGCGTGGCGCTGTGCGTGATCGGCGCGAGCGTGATTCTGTTCGGGCCGCGATTTTCCGCGGCTTGAGGCGAGACTGTTTTGCCTTTTGCAGGAAACGTCTGAAGGGCGCAGCGACTCAGGGTGTAGGGCAAGACTGAATTGCTCGCGACCCATTGTGGAGCGCGTGCCCACCGCGCATCTTCAGGGCTGGCTAACCCTGAAGGACGAACTCCATGCTTGTACTCAGCCGTGTTGTGGGCGAGTTGATTTCCATCGGTGACGACATTTCCGTGCGCGTACTGTCAGTCAACGGTTCCAGCGTGCGCTTTGGTGTCGAGGCGCCGCAGAAGGTCAATGTGCACCGCTCTGAAGTCTACGAGCGGATCCAGCGCAAACAGATCACCGAAAAGGTTCGCTGAGGTCTCAGTCGAACAGGTGCTTGGGCACATCGTGTTTGAGCATCAACTGGCATTGCTCGCTTTCCGGGTCGAAAACAATCAGCGCCTGGCCTTTGGTCAGCGCCTGGCGCACGCGCAGCACGCGGGTTTCCAGCGGTGTGTCATCACCGTTGTCGGTGCCGTCGCGGGTGACGAAGTCCTCGATCAGGCGGGTGAGGGTGTCGACTTCAAGAGCGTCGTAGGGAATCAGCATGGGCACCTCGGCTAAATCAATGGCGGGATGCTACGGCGATTGGTGGCTGGCTGCCAGTTTTGTGTGGTTTGTACCGGCCTCATCGCGAGCAGGCTCACTCCTACAAGGAAATGCGTTCCAACTGTAGGAGTGAGCCTGCTCGCGATAGCCATAGTTCAGATAACAAGGATTCAACTGTCGGAGCGCTGCCCCACCAGACTGTCCACCGACGGCACTCGCGTATCGCTCTCCATCTGTGTCTCATGTTCGATCTGGTGACTGAAGCGATCCAGCGAAGCATTGGCCGGCGCCGCATCACTGGCGAATACCGGCGGACTCAGAATGTACGCCCCGAGCAAACGACTGAGCGCCGCCAGACTGTCGATGTGCGTACGTTCATAACCATGGGTCGCGTCGCAGCCAAAGGCGAGCAGGGCGGTGCGGATATCGTGCCCGGCAGTCACCGCCGAATGCGCGTCGCTGAAGTAATAGCGGAACAGGTCGCGCCGTACCGGCAGTTCGTTTTCACCGGCCAGACGCAGCAAATGCCGCGACAGGTGATAGTCGTAAGGGCCACCGGAGTCCTGCATCGCCACGCTCACCGCGTGTTCGCTGGAGTGCTGGCCGGGCGCGACCGGCGCGATGTCGATGCCGACGAATTCGCTGACGTCCCATGGCAATGCCGCCGCCGCACCGCTACCGGTTTCTTCAGTGATGGTGAACAGTGGGTGACAGTCGATCATCAACTCCTGACCGCTCTCGACGATGGCTTTGAGCGCAGCGAGCAATGCCGCAACCCCGGCCTTGTCGTCGAGGTGACGGGCGCTGATGTGACCGCTGTCGGTGAACTCCGGCAGCGGGTCGAACGCCACCACGTCGCCGACGCTGATGCCCAGCGAGTCGCAATCGGCCTTGGTCGCGCAGTAGGCATCCAGACGCAGCTCGACGTGATCCCAGCTGATCGGCATCTCGTCTACGGCAGTGTTAAACGCGTGCCCGGAGGCCATCAGCGGCAACACGCTGCCGCGAATCACGCCATTGTCGGTGAACAGGCTGACCCGGCTGCCCTCGGCAAACCGGCTCGACCAGCAACCGACCGGGGCCAGGGTCAGACGACCGTTGTCTTTCACTGCACGCACTGCGGCGCCGATGGTATCCAGGTGCGCGGAGACGGCGCGGTCGGGGCTGTTTTTCTTGCCCTTGAGGGTGGCGCGAATGGTGCCGCGACGGGTCATTTCGAAAGGGATGCCAAGTTCTTCCAGACGCTCGGCGACGTAGCGCACGATGGTGTCGGTGAACCCGGTAGGGCTGGGAATGGCGAGCATTTCCAGCAGGACTTTTTGCAGGTAGTTCAGATCCGGTTCAGGGATTTGAGTGGTCATGGAAACTCCTGATGAGTTGAGGCGCATCGATGGTTTCGATGAGGGGAAGGATTTGTAGTGCCTGATCCGGCCCCTTCGCGAGCAAGCCCGCTCCCACATTTGGAATGCGTTCAACCTGTGGGAGCGGGCTTGCTCGCGAAGGCGTCAGTCCAGACGCCTCGGAATCAAGAAACAGCCGGCTGACTGTGCGGAAACAACAAATCGACAAAGCGCTCCGCCGTCGGCTGCGGCTCATGATTGGCCAGCCCCGCGCGTTCGTTGGCTTCGATAAACACGTACTCCGGTTGATCCGCCGCCGGCACCATCAGGTCGAGGCCGACCATCGGAATGTCCAGCGCTCGCGCCGCACGGACGGCGGCATCGACCAGGGTCGGATGCAGAATCGCCGTAACGTCTTCCAGCGTGCCACCGGTGTGCAGATTGGCCGTGCGACGGACGAACAGGTGCTCGCCCGCCGGCAGGATGCTGCTGTAGTCATACCCGGCCGCGTGCAGGGTGCGTTGGGTTTCGTGATCCAGCGGGATCTTGCTCTCGCCACTGGTAGCGGCTTGCCGACGCCGGCTCTGCGCCTCGATCAATGCACCGATCGAATGATGGCCGTCACCGACCACCTCGGCGGGACGACGAATCGCTGCCGCCACCACTTCAAAACCGATCACCAGAATCCGCAGGTCGAGGCCTTCGTGGAAGCTTTCCAGCAGTACGCGGCTGTCGAAACGCTTGGCGGCTTCGATGGCCTGCTGCACCTCTTCGATGCTCTGTAGATCCACCGCCACGCCCTGGCCTTGTTCACCGTCGAGCGGCTTGACCACCACACGCTGATGCTCGTCAAGAAACGCCAGGTTGTCGTCGGCGTTGCCCGCCAGTTGCTGCGAAGGCAGCTTCAGGCCGGCGCCTTTCAACACTTTGTGGGTCAGGCTTTTGTCCTGACACAGACTCATGCTGATCGCGCTGGTCAGGTCGCTCAACGATTCGCGGCAACGTACCCGGCGCCCGCCATGGCTGAGGGTGAACAGCCCGGCCTCGGCATCGTCCACCTGCACGTCGATGCCGCGCCGGTGCGCTTCCTCGACGATGATCCGCGCATAAGGGTTGAAGTTGGCTTCCGGCCCGGGCCCGAGGAACAGCGTCTGATTGATGCCGTTCTTGCGCTTGATGGCGAAGGTCGAGAGGTTGCGAAAACCGAGCTTGGCGTAAAGATTTTTGGCCTGACGGTTGTCATGCAGTACCGACAGATCCAGATAACTCAGGCCGCGACTCATGAAGTGCTCGACCAAGTGCCGCACCAGTACTTCGCCGACACCGGGCCGCGAGCACTGCGGATCCACCGCCAGGCACCACAGGCTGCTGCCATGTTCCGGATCGTTGAAGGCTTTCTGGTGATTGAGGCCCATGACGCTGCCGATCACCGCGCCGCTGTCTTCATCTTCGGCGAGCCAGTACACCGGGCCGCCCTGATGATGCGGGGTCAGGCGCGTGGCATCGATCGGCAGCATGCCGCGCGCCTGATACAGCAGATTGATCGCCTGCCAGTCCGCTTCGCTTTGTGCCCGGCGGATACGGAAGCCGCGAAATACGCGGGTGGCCTGGCGATAGTCGCTGAACCACAGGCGCAAAGTATCGGATGGGTCGAGAAACAGTTGCGTCGGTTCCAGACCGAGAATCTGCTGCGGTGCGGCAACGTACAGAGCGATATCGCGTTCGCCGGGCTGCTCGTTGAGCAGTTCTTGCGCCAGCGTCGCCGGGTCAGGAAAGGTGTGACCGATCAGCAGTCGGCCCCAGCCGCAATGCACGGCAATGGGGTCGGCGCCGAGTTCGCTGCCGTCCTCGGCCAGACGCGCCTGCAAGCGTTCATACGACGGTGTCTGACCGCGTAACAGGCGCTGATTGATCGCTGTGGCGTGAGGTTTCATCAATCAGATTCCTTGTTCACTGAGCCACAGGTTCAGGGCCGCCAGTTGCCACAGTTTCGAGCCGCGCAACGGCGTCAGTTGGCCCTGCGGGTCAGTCAGCAATTTGTCGAGCATGGCCGGGTTGAACAGGCCGCGATCCTGGCTCGGATCCAGCAGCAGTTCACGCACCCAGTTCAGGGTGTCGCCTTGCAAATGCTTGAGGCCCGGCACCGGGAAATAGCCTTTCTTGCGGTCGATTACTTCGCTTGGAATCACCAGACGTGCAGCTTCTTTGAGCACCTGTTTGCCGCCATCGGGCAGTTTGAACTGGCCGGGAATTCGCGCCGACAGTTCCACCAGGCGATAGTCGAGAAACGGCGTACGCGCTTCCAGGCCCCAGGCCATGGTCATGTTGTCGACGCGTTTGACCGGGTCATCCACCAGCATCACCGTGCTGTCCAGACGCAGCGCTTTATCCACTGCCGCATCAGCTCCGGGTTGAGCGAAATGCTCCTTCACGAAGTCGCCGGCCGCGTCATTCGCGGTCAGCCATTTCGGCTGTACGGTGGCCGCGTAGTCTTCGTAGCTGCGGTCGAAAAACGCCGCGCGATAGGCTGCATACGGATCCGCTGCGCCGTCGACTTGCGGATACCAGTGATAACCGGCGAACAGCTCATCCGCGCCCTGGCCGCTCTGCACCACTTTGCAATGCTTGGCCACTTCGCGCGACAACAGGTAGAAGGCGATGCAGTCGTGGCTGACCATCGGCTCGCTCATCGCACGGAACGCAGCGGGCAGTTGCTCGATGATCTCTTTTTCGTCGATGCGCAATTGATGATGTTGAGTGCCGTAGTGCTTGGCGATCAGATCGGAATACTGGAATTCATCGCCACGCTCGCCGCCGGCATCCTGAAAACCGATGGAAAAGGTCGACAGGTTTTCCACGCCGACTTCACGCAGCAGGCCGACGAGCATGCTTGAATCGACACCGCCGGAAAGCAGCACGCCGACATCCACCGCTGCGCGTTGACGGATTGCCACGGCCTCGCGGGTGCTGTCGAGCACGCGGTCGCGCCAGTCTTCGAGGGTCAGGTTTTTCTCGTCGTCATGTGGGCCGTAGGGCAGGGTCCACCAGGTTTTCTGCTCGGTGCGGCCATCGGCTTCGACGCGCATCCAGGTCGCTGGCGGCAGCTTTTCGATGCCCGCGAGCAAGGTGCGTGGAGCGGGCACCACCGCGTGGAAATTCAGATAGTGGTTGAGCGCCACCGGATCGAGGATCGGGTTGATGTCGCCGCCCTTGAGCAGCGCCGGCAGGGCCGAGGCAAAGCGCAAACGCTGGCCGGTGCGCGACAGGTACAAAGGCTTCACGCCGAGACGGTCGCGAGCGATGAACAGGCGCTGGGCATCACGCTCCCAGATGGCGAACGCGAACATGCCGTTGAGCTTGGGCAGCAGCGCTTCGCCCCAAGCGTGGTAGCCCTTGAGCAGCACTTCGGTGTCGCCACCGGAATAGAAGGCGTAGCCCAGCGCTTCGAGTTCGGCGCGCAGTTCCGGGAAGTTGTAGATCGCGCCATTGAAGGCCAGGGACAAACCGAGTTGGCTGTCGATCATCGGCTGCGCCGAGCCGTCCGACAGGTCCATGATTTTCAGGCGACGATGGCCCAGGGCAATCGGCCCTTGGGCATGGAAGCCCCACGCGTCGGGGCCGCGAGGGGCCAGGTGATGGGTGATTCGCTCTACCGCTGCAAGGTCTGCAGGTTGATGATCAAAACGTAACTCGCCAGCTAATCCGCACATAAAGTCCTTACCGGTTTTTCCGTTGGGGAGGGGTCATTCAAGTCAGGCCAAAATGGCCGGTACTCAGAAACTGACCCGCTGCAGATGTGGGAGTTTTAGAACGATGAGTTATAAGAGGGGGCGACTGACCAGCGGCCAGTCGCGATTTTTCATTTGCCGCGAATCAACGTGCGCAGTGCAAAACGATTGGGATGGCAGGCCTCGGCGACGCTTCGGGGCAGTGGCAGCGGCTCGTTGTCCAGCCACGCCGCGAGCAGTTCGCCCGACAGCGGCGCGGTGATCAGCCCGCGTGAACCGTGGCCACTGTTGACGTACAGGCCATCGAGCCACGGGCAGGCGATGTCCGGCACTTGTCGCGCGTCCTTGCTCAACGCGGCATAGGCCTGAGTGAAGGCTGTGCGGTCGGCGAGGGGGCCGACGATCGGCAGATAGTCGGGACTGGTGCAGCGGAATGCGGCGCGTCCTTCCAGGGTTTCCGGCGGCAGCTCATTGATGTGCAGACGTGCCACCAGATCGCTGGAGATTTCTTCGAGCATCGCCAGATTGCCCAAGTGTTCGGCGGTGGTCGGTGTCAGGTCATCGCTGTTGAAGTCGAAACTCGCGCCCAACGTGTGTTCGCCCAGGCGTGCCGGGGCGACATAACCTTCGGCGCAGACTACGGTGCGCAATGCCTGGCTCTCAGCGGTTTGTGGCAGGCGCGTGATCTGCCCGCGAATGCGTTTGAGCGGCAGCTCGGCACTTTGCGCAAAACGTTTGATCTCCGCCGCGCCGGCCAATATCACCACCGGCGCGCTGGCGAGCACGCGCTCGCCGTCGAGGGCTTGCCACTGACCTTCGACCTTGCGCAGTTCCAGCACTTCGTGATGCTTGAGCAGTTCGATGTTCGCTTGCGCGGCTTGCGCCTGGCACAGCGCGGGTGGATGCACCCAGCCCCCTTCGGGGTAGAACAGCCCGCCGTGTGCCAGCGCAATCCCGGCTTGGATTTCGGCTTGCGGCTGATCAAGCCAGTGCACCAGATCTTCCGGGAATGCCGCGGCCAGTTGCGCCTGACGCTCGGCTTCCTTGGCATTGAAAGCCAGTTGCAGCACGCCGCAATCGTCCCAGTCGGTGCCGCGTTGCAGGGTTTCCAGCAGACGGCGGGTGTAGCCGAAGCCGCAGACGATCAGTTGCGACAACGCGGTGCCGTGGGCCGACAATTTCAGATAGAGCACGCCCTGCGGATTGCCCGACGCCTCCTGCGCCACGGCCTCGTGACGCTCCAGCAGACTGACTTGCCAGCCGCGCGCGGCGAGGCTGGCAGCGGTCGCACAACCGGCCAGCCCGGCGCCGATCACCAGCGCGCGCCGCTCGCCAGTCAGCGGGGCAGGGCGGGCGAACCACGGTTTGTCCGGCAGCGGTGGCGCGACGTCCTGCGGCCAGCCGAGAAACTCGCCGCGCAGGATCTCCCACTTGTGGCCGATGCCCGGCGTGCGTTTCATCTTGAACCCGGCCGCGTTGAGCAGACGCCGCACCCAACCGGTGCTGGTGAAGGTGCTGATGGTCGAACCCGGCGCGGCCAGTCGCGCCAGTTCGACGAACAGTTCGGCGGTCCACATGTCGGGGTTTTTTGCCGGGGCGAAACCGTCGAGAAACCATGCATCAATCCGCGCATCGAGTTGCGGCAGTTGCTCCAGCGCATCGCCGATCAGCAGCGTCAGCGTCACGCGGCCATTGCCGAGAATGATCCGCTGAAAGCCCTGATGGATCGCCACGTACTGCGTCAGCAACTGATCGGCCAGCGGCTTGAGCTGCGGCCACAAGGCCAGTGCCCGTTGCAGGTCAGCCGGACTCAACGGGTACTTTTCGACACTGACGAAATGCAGCCGCGCACCGGCCACCGCGTGCTGTTCGAACAACTGCCAGGCGCAAAGGAAATTCAGCCCGGTGCCGAAGCCGGTTTCGCCGATCACCAGTCGCCCGTGCGCCGGCAGCGCGGCAAAGCGCTCGGCCAGACGGTTCTGTTCGAGGAACACGTAACGGGTTTCATCCAGCCCCGACTGGTCGGAAAAATACACATCATCGAACACCCGCGAACGTGGGCGTCCCTGGTCATCCCAGTCGAGTTGGGCGTGGGGCAATACAGGTTTCATGGCAGGCTCGGCAACGACAAGGCGGCCATTCTAGCTGATCGGGCGGAGGGTGCTTGATCCATGGCAAGGGCTGGCTGTGCAGCCTCGAAGACAATTAACGATTTGGGCGCGGATCAGAGCAACCTGTGGCGAGGGGATTTATCCCCGATCGACTGCGTAGCAGTCGCAATCCCGCTACCAGCGTGCATCTGGCGTTGAATGGCTTTGGGGCCGCTGCGCTGCCCATCGGGGATAAATCCCCTCACCACAGAGTTTTTCTTGAAGCCAAAAGGAGCGGAATTTCTCCGCCGCGCCCATGCCCAATCCGCTAGTCTTGCTGAATCCTGGAAGGAGCCGTCCCCATGTTTGAATCCGCCGAAATCGGCCATGCCATCGACAAAGAGACTTACGACGCGGCTGTACCTGCCTTGCGTGAAGCACTGCTGGAAGCGCAGTTCGAGTTGCAACAGCAGAAGCGTTTTCCGGTGATCATTTTGATCAACGGCATCGAAGGCGCCGGCAAGGGCGAGACCGTCAAGTTGCTCAACGAGTGGATGGACCCGCGCCTGATCGAGGTGCGTACTTTCGATCAGCAGACCGATGAAGAGCTGGCGCGGCCACCGGCGTGGCGTTACTGGCGGATGCTCCCGGCCAAGGGGCGGATGGGCGTGTTCTTCGGCAACTGGTACAGCCAGATGCTTCAGGGCCGGGTTCACGGTCTGTTCAAGGATCCGCGTCTGGATCAGGCGATCAACGCCGCCGAGCGTCTGGAAAAAATGCTCTGCGATGAAGGCGCGCTGATCTTCAAGTTCTGGTTCCACCTGTCCAAGAAGCAGATGAAAGCGCGGCTCAAGGCGCTGGCCGACGACCCGCTGCACAGCTGGCGCATCAGCCCGCTGGACTGGCAGCAATCGCAGACCTACGACAAGTTCGTCAAATACGGCGAGCGCGTGTTGCGTCGCACCAGTCGCGACTATGCGCCGTGGCACATCATCGAAGGCATGGACGCCAATTATCGCAGTCTCGCCGTCGGCAAAATCCTGCTGGAGGGCCTGCAGAATGCGCTCAAGCGTCCAGAGGTGCATACCGAAGAGGTCAACGCCGCCCCGTTGGGCACGGCGGTCGATCAACTCAACCTGCTCGACAGCCTCGACCTGAACCAGCGGCTGGAAAAGAAAGACTACGAAGAACAACTGATCACCGAGCAGGCGCGGCTGTCCGGGCTGATGCGCGATAAACGCATGCGCCGTCACGCACTGGTGGCGGTGTTCGAAGGCAACGATGCGGCGGGCAAGGGCGGGGCGATCCGCCGGGTCGCGGCGGCGCTCGATCCGCGTCAGTACAGCATCGTGCCGATTGCCGCGCCGACCGAAGAGGAGCGCGCGCAGCCGTATCTGTGGCGCTTCTGGCGGCATTTGCCGGCGCGGGGCAAGTTCACCGTGTTCGACCGCTCCTGGTATGGCCGGGTGCTGGTGGAGCGGGTCGAGGGCTTCTGCAGCCCGGCCGACTGGCTGCGGGCTTACAGCGAGATCAACGATTTCGAAGAGCAGATCGCCGACGCCGGGGTCATCGTCGTCAAGTTCTGGCTGGCGATCGACAAGGACACGCAGATGGAGCGCTTCCAGGCCCGCGAGCAGATTCCATTCAAGCGCTTCAAGATCACCGAGGACGACTGGCGCAACCGCGACAAGTGGGACGCCTACCGCGCCGCCGTGGGCGACATGGTCGACCGTACCAGCACCGAGATTTCGCCGTGGACGCTGGTCGAGGCCAATGACAAACGCTGGGCCCGGGTCAAGGTCCTGCGCACGATCAACCGAGCGCTTGAGGAAGCATTCGCGAAGTCCGACAAACGCGCGAGAAAACAAAAGGACTGAGCCGATGGACACGCATACGCGGGGTGAATGATTGTCGCGGTCGGCGGCAGGGTGGACTTATGCTCGTTTCACTCTCCTCCGACAACAACAATTGAGGTATGCCATGCGTGAAGTGGTGATCGTCGACAGCGTGCGGACCGGCCTGGCCAAGTCCTTTCGCGGCAAGTTCAACCAGACCCGCCCCGACGACATGGCGGCCCATTGCGTCAACGCGCTGCTGTCGCGCAATGACATCGACCCGGCCAGCGTCGAGGACTGCATTGTCGGCGCCGGCTCCAACGAGGGCGCGCAGGGCTACAACATCGGCCGCAACGTGGCGGTGCTGTCGCGTCTGGGCACCGGCGTGGCCGGCATGACCCTTAACCGTTTCTGTTCTTCGGGGTTGCAGGCGATCGCGATTGCCGCCAACCAGATCGCCTCCGGATGCAGCGACATCATTGTTGCCGGCGGCGTCGAATCGATCAGTCTGACTCTGAAAAGCGTCAACACCGATCACCTGATCAACCCGTTGCTCAAGCAGCAGGTGCCGGGCATCTACTACACCATGGGCCAGACCGCCGAAGTGGTTGCGCGCCGTTACGACGTCAGCCGCGAGGCCCAGGATCGTTACGCGCTGCAAAGCCAGCTGCGCACTGCCCAGGCGCAAGCGGCCGGGCTGTTCAATGATGAAATCGTGCCGATGGCGGTCAAGTACCGGGTCGAAGACAAGAACAGTGGTGAGGTGCAGATCCTCGACGGCATCGTTGATCGCGACGACTGCAACCGTCCGGACACCACTTACGAAAGTCTCGCCGGACTGAAACCGGTGTTTGCCGAGGACGGTTCGGTCACCGCCGGCAACTCGTCGCAGCTGTCCGACGGCGCGTCCATGACCCTGGTGATGAGCCTGGAAAAAGCCCTGCAACTGGGGCTCAAGCCGAAGGCGTTTTTCCGTGGTTTCACCGTCGCCGGTTGCGAGCCGGACGAAATGGGCATCGGCCCGGTGTTCTCGGTGCCGAAACTGCTCAAGGCCAAGGGCTTGCAAGTGGCGGATATTGATCTGTGGGAGCTCAACGAGGCTTTTGCCTCGCAATGCCTGTATGCCCGCGATCGGCTGGAGATCGACAACGACAAATACAACGTCAACGGCGGCTCGATTTCCATCGGCCACCCGTTCGGCATGACCGGTTCGCGGCAGGTCGGGCATCTGGTGCGTGAGTTGCAGCGGCGTAATTTGCGTTACGGCATCGTGACCATGTGCGTGGGGGGCGGGATGGGGGCGACGGGGTTGTTTGAGGCTGTTCGTTAAACCTGCAGATTTGTATTGACTGTCAGGACGCCTTCGCGAGCAAGCTCGCTCCCACATTGGTACGGCGTACACCGATCAGAATGTGGGAGCGAGCTTGCTCGCGAAGGCATCAACTCGGTTCATCGGTTGGAATCCAGAAGCTGCATCCGCGCGATATACGCCTGAATTTCCTGCTCAGCCTTATCCGGGGAATCGAACGGCCCCTCAAGGGTGTTCTCCCGCGTGCTGAAAAACAGTTCGCCATTGACCCGACACAACCGGTCGCTGCGAAAGTGCGTGGCGGGGGCGCTGTCTTCGGCGCGCATTCCGTACATGATCCGGCTCCTTGATTGATCCGTTGCAGGGATCCAATCAGCTTATGCCTGAAGCACTTGGCGCGCTTCGTCAGCCGATCAACGGCAAAGCGTCAATTTAATGCTGCGACCTGCACAGTTTCATTCGCGGCCTGGCCCGAACTGTCCCTGTGTTGCGTCTGTCGGCGGGCCTAGAATGACCGCTCTCGTCAGCAGGCATTGGGGTTCGCATGCACATTTCATCCGGTCGCTGGGTCTACGGTCTGTTCCTGGCGCTGCTGACGGCGTTTTTGTGGGGCATCCTGCCGATCAAACTCAAGCAGGTGCTGCTGGTGATGGACCCGATCACGGTGACCTGGTTTCGCCTGTTGGTCTCCGGCGGCTGCCTGTTCATCTACCTGGCGGCCACGCGCCGCCTGCCGAGCCGCAAGGTGCTCGGCCCCCGGGGTGGCTGGCTGGTGCTGATGGCGGTGCTCGGGCTGGTGGGCAACTACGTGCTGTACCTGATGGGCCTTAACCTGCTCAGCCCCGGCACCGCGCAGTTGGTTGTGCAGATGGGGCCGATCATGTTGCTGATCGCCAGCCTGTTTGTGTTCAAGGAGCGCTTCAGCATCGGTCAGGGCATTGGCCTGGCGGTGCTGCTGATCGGCTTTGTGCTGTTCTTCAATCAGCGTCTGGCTGAACTGCTCACCTCATTGTCGGACTACACCGCAGGGGTGTTGCTGGTGCTGCTGGCCTCGACGGTCTGGACCTTCTACGCACTGGGGCAGAAGCAATTGCTCACGGTGTGGAATTCGCTGCAGGTGATGATGGTGATCTACCTGTTCTGCGCGCTGTTGCTGACACCGTGGGTGCATCCGCTCGAAGCACTGGAACTGAGCCCGGTGCAAGGCTGGCTGTTGCTGGCGTGCTGCATGAACACGCTGATTGCCTACGGTGCCTTTGCTGAAGCACTGGCGCACTGGGAGGCCTCGCGGGTCAGTGCGACGCTGGCGATCACGCCGTTGGTGACGTTTGGCGCGGTGGCGATTGCCGCCGGGGTGTGGCCGGAATATGTGCATGCCGAGCAGATCAATGGGCTGGGTTATGGCGGGGCGGTGCTGGTGGTGCTGGGGTCGGCGCTGGTGGCGTTGGGGCCGTCGCTGATTGCCGGGTTGAAGGCGCGGCGGATGCGGATTGCAGCCAGTTAGACCGCTTTATCGTTCTTCGCGAGCAAGCCCGCTCCCACATTTTGATCGGTGTATGCCGTACCAATGTGGGAGCGAGCTTGCTCGCGAAGGCGGCCTGTCAGGCGCTACAAATCTCAGCCCTTGGCGCCGGCCTCGATCATGTTCTCCGGCCGCACCCAGGCATCGAACTCTTCATCGGTCAGATACCCCAGCTGCAGCGCCGCCTCGCGCAAGGTCAGGCCTTCGCCGTACGCCTTCTTGGCGATTTCCGCCGACTTGTCGTAACCGATGTGCGGGTTCAGCGCTGTTACCAGCATCAGGCCGCGTTCCAGATGCTGGGCCATGACCTGCGCGTCCGGCTCAAGGCCTGCAATGCAGTGCTGCTGGAAGTTGCTGCAGCCGTCGGCGAGCAGGCGGATCGATTGCAACATGTTGTGGATGATCACCGGTTTGTACACGTTCAGTTGCAGGTGACCCTGACTCGCCGCGATGCCGATGGTGACGTCGTTGCCCAACACCTGGCAGGCGAGCATCGACAGCGCTTCGCACTGGGTCGGGTTGACCTTGCCGGGCATGATCGAACTGCCCGGCTCGTTCGCCGGCAGCTTGACTTCGGCCAAGCCTGCGCGAGGGCCGGAGCCGAGCAGGCGCAGGTCGTTGGCGATTTTCATCAGCGCCACGGCGAGGGTCTTCAAGGCGCCGGACAGACTGGTCAGCGGCTCATGCCCGGCCAGCGCGGCAAACTTGTTCGGCGCAGTGACGAACGGCAGACCGGACAGCGCGGCGAGTTCCGCGGCAATCGCTTCGCCAAAGCCGTGCGGCGAATTCAGGCCGGTGCCGACGGCAGTGCCGCCCTGCGCCAGTTCACACACCGCCGGCAGTGCGGCGCGGATCGCCCGTTCGGCGTAATCCAGCTGCGCTATAAAGCCCGACAGCTCCTGACCGAAGGTGATAGGCGTCGCGTCCATCATGTGCGTGCGACCGGTCTTCACCAGTTTCATATGGCGTGCGGCCAGTTCGGCCAGACCCCCGGACAGCTCGGCGATCGCCGGCAGCAATTGCTCCTGCACGGCTTTGGCGGTGGCGATGCTCATGGCGGTGGGGAAGCAGTCGTTGGAGCTTTGCGAGCGGTTGACGTGATCGTTCGGGTGCACCGGCGACTTGCCGCCGCGCGGGTTGCCGGCCAGCTCGTTGGCACGGCCGGCGATCACTTCGTTGACGTTCATGTTGCTCTGGGTGCCGCTGCCGGTCTGCCAGACCACCAGCGGAAACTGGTCGTCATGCTGACCGTCGAGCACTTCGTCGGCGGCTTGTTCGATCAGGCGGGCGATGTCGGCGGGCAAATCGCCGTTACGGTCGTTGACCCGGGCGGCGGCTTTCTTGATCAGGGCCAGGGCGTGCAGTACCGGCAGCGGCATGCGTTCCTGACCAATGGCGAAGTTGATCAGCGAGCGTTGCGTCTGAGCACCCCAGTAGGCGTCGTCCGGGACTTCGATCTGGCCCAGGCTGTCGGTTTCGATACGGCTCATCGTGCACACTCCTGTTGGTCTGTTTGCGCAGTTTAGGCCCGGTCAGGCCCAGGTGGTTCCCTCGAACCGATTGTTGACCGGTAAAACCCGGCCAATCAAGCGCGGCAAGGCTCGGGGGTTGAGCCACGAGGTTTTTTAGGCGCAGAATGGTCGCCCTTGGGGTTTGACCTCGCTTAGCTGAAAAGGAAACTCGATGACTCGTCTTCGTGCCATCTGCACCGCGGTTGCACTGGTTTGCGCCAGCGGCCAGGTGCTTGCCGATACCGCCAGCCACAACGCCAGTGCTGAAGCTTTCCTGACCCTGGCGCACGCTGACAAGCTGGGCACTCCGGTGTACATGCAAGTGCAGCAAATGTTCGCTCAGCGTTTTGAACAGACCAAAGCCCCGGAATCCAAGAAAGCCGTACTGGAAACCTACCAGGCCAAGGCCAACGCCGCCCTGGACCAGGCCATCGGCTGGAACAAGCTCAAGCCTGACATGGTCAAGCTCTACACCAGCAACTTCAGCGAATCGGAGCTCAAAGACCTGGTCGCGTTCTACCAGTCGCCACTGGGCAAGAAAGTCCTGGAAAAAATGCCGCAGCTGACCCAGCAATCGGCCCAGATGACCCAGGCCAAGCTGGAAAGCGCCGTGCCTGTCGTCAACAAGTTGCTCGACGACATGACCAACGAGCTGGCACCGAAAGGCGCTGCGCCGGCCAAGAAGAAGTAAGCGGAGTTCGTGATGACCATGCAACAACGCATCGAATCGACGCTGGGCCTGCTGCAGCCTGAGCATCTGCAAGTGCTGGACGAAAGCCACATGCACAGTCGCGGGTTACAGACGCACTTCAAGGCAGTGGTGGTCAGCGCGCAGTTCGAAGGCCTGAACCGGGTCAAGCGCCACCAGAAAGTCTACGGCACGCTCGGCGAGCTGATGGGCGAGTTCCATGCGTTGGCGCTGCACACCTACACCCCGCAGGAATGGGCAGAAGTCGGCGCCGCCCCGGCGTCGCCGACCTGTGCCGGCGGTAGCAAACACTGACTTTGGATGTAACGGGCTTTTTGTGGTGTGGGAGCTTTTGTGGCGAGGTGATTTAGCGAAACGTCGCACCGCCTCGATCGGCTGCGCAGCAGTCGTAAACCCACAGAATGCGGTATCCCTGAGAGACTGCATTTGCGGGTTTTGGGGCCGCTTCGCAGCCCATCGGGGATAAATCCCCTCGCCACAGAGTTCTCGGCACATCCTATAACGATCCTGTTTTTGCTAGAATCCGCAACGCGCCGCTCACCCGGCGCGTTTTTTTTGAATCCGGTTCACCCTTTGCGAGGGTAGCCACCTGGAGAAATACCCATGACACAACCGATTGTCGTGGCGGCACTGTATAAGTTCGTCACCCTCGAAGATTACGTTGACCTGCGCGAGCCCCTGCTGCAAGCGATGGTCGACAATGGCATCAAAGGCACTCTGCTGATCGCCGAAGAAGGCATCAACGGCACCGTGTCCGGCAGCCGCGAAGGCATCGACGGCCTGCTCGCCTGGCTGAAGAACGACCCGCGCATGATCGACATCGACCACAAAGAGTCGTACTGCGACGAGCAGCCGTTCTACCGCACCAAGGTCAAGTTGAAGAAAGAGATCGTCACCCTTGGCGTCGAAGGCGTGGACCCGAACAAAAAGGTCGGCACCTACGTTGAGCCGCAGGACTGGAACGCGCTGATCAGCGACCCGGAAGTGCTGCTGATCGACACCCGCAACGACTACGAAGTGGCGATCGGCACCTTCGAAGGCGCCATCGATCCGAAAACCACCAGTTTTCGCGAATTCCCCGACTACATCAAAGAACACTTCGACCCGGCCGTGCACAAGAAGGTCGCGATGTTCTGCACCGGCGGCATTCGCTGCGAGAAAGCCTCCAGTTACATGCTGGGCGAGGGGTTCGAAGAGGTTTACCACCTCAAGGGCGGCATCCTGAAGTACCTCGAAGAGGTGCCGCAGGAAGAAACCAAGTGGCAGGGTGACTGCTTCGTGTTCGACAACCGGGTGACCGTGCGTCACGACCTCAGCGAAGGCGACTACGATCAATGTCATGCCTGCCGCACACCGGTCAGTGTTGAAGATCGCGCCTCCGAGCACTACGTGGCCGGCATCAGCTGCCCGCATTGCTGGGACAAGCTGAGCGAGAAAACCCGCCGCAGCGCCATCGATCGGCAGAAGCAGATCGAACTGGCCAAGGCGCGCAACATGCCGCACCCGATCGGCTACAACTATAAACAAGCATCCACCGAGGCCTGATCATGACTGCGCGCCTGCTCTATGTGATGGATCCGATGTGTTCCTGGTGCTGGGGGTTCGCTCCGGTTGCCAAGGCATTGGTCGAGCAGGCGCAGGCAGCCGGGGTGGAGTTGCACCTGGTGGTCGGCGGGTTGCGCACCGGTAGCGGTGCGGCGCTGGAACCGACTACGCGGCGCTACATCCTCGAGCACTGGCAAGCGGTCAACGAGGCTACCGGTCAGCCGTTCAAGTTCGACGGGGCGTTGCCCGACGGTTTTGTCTACGACACCGAGCCGGCCTGTCGGGCAATCGTCACCGCGCGCAGCCTGGCGCCGGATTGCGCGTGGACGCTGGTCGGCCTGATCCAGCAGGCGTTTTACGCTGAAGGCCGCGATGTCACTCAGGCCAGTGTGTTGGTGGGGCTGGCTGAAAAGGCTGGCGTGCCGCGCATCGAATTTGCTGCCTTGTTCGATCATGCCGACCAACACAAAGCGACTCAGGCTGATTTCAGCTGGGTGCAGGATCTGGGCATCGCCGGGTTCCCGACCCTGCTCGCCGAGCGCAACGGCCAACTGGCGCTGTTGACCAACGGCTATCAACCGCTCAGCGAACTCTCGCCGCTGCTTGGTCGCTGGCTGGAGCGCGCCGCCTGTGCCTGACCTGGCCGATGACACGCCAGCCGTAAAGCGTGTCGACCGGCTGAGCTGGGCAGAAGTCCGGCGCCTGGCACTGCATCACAAAAAATCCCTGTGGATCGCCAACGGCGTGGCCGTGCTGGCGACGCTGTGCAGTGTGCCGATTCCGTTGCTGTTGCCCTTGCTGGTGGACGAAGTCCTGCTCGGGCATGGCGATGCCGCGCTGAAAGTCATGAACCACGTGCTGCCGTCGATGTGGCAACAAGCGGCGGGTTACATCGGCCTGATGCTGGTGGTCACCCTGACTCTGCGTTGCAGCGCCCTGTGTTTTGGCGTGTTGCAGGCGCGGCTGTTTGCGCGGCTGGCCAAGGACATCGTCTACCGCATTCGCGTGCGGCTGATCGAGCGCCTGAAAAGGATTTCCCTCGGCGAATACGAAAGCCTCGGCAGCGGCACCGTGACCACCCATCTGGTCACCGATCTGGACACCCTCGACAAGTTTGTCGGCGAAACCCTCAGCCGGTTTCTGGTGGCGATGCTGACGCTGGTCGGCACCGCGAGCATCCTGATGTGGATGCACTGGAAGCTGGCGCTGCTGATCCTGCTGTTCAATCCATTGGTGATCTACGCCACGGTGCAACTGGGCAAGCGGGTCAAGCACCTGAAGAAACTCGAGAACGACAGCACCTCGCGTTTCACTCAAGCCTTGAGCGAAACCCTCGATGCGATCCAGGAAGTGCGCGCCGGCAACCGTCAGGGTTTCTTCCTCGGGCGACTCGGCTTGCGCGCGCAGGAAGTGCGTAACTATGCGGTCAACTCGCAGTGGAAGACCGATGCGTCGAACCGCGCCAGTGGTCTGCTGTTCCAGTTCGGCATCGACATCTTCCGCGCGGCGGCGATGCTCACGGTGCTGTTCTCCGACCTGTCGATCGGCCAGATGCTCGCGGTGTTCAGCTACCTGTGGTTCATGATCGGCCCGGTCGAGCAGCTGCTCAATCTGCAATACGCCTACTACGCGGCGGGTGGCGCACTGGCGCGGATCAACGAACTGCTGGCGCGGGCCGACGAGCCGCAATACCCGGGCGGCGTCGATCCGTTCAAGGGCCGGGAAACCGTGGGCATTGAGGTGCAGGGGTTGAGCTTCGGTTACGGCGATGAATTGGTGGTGGATCAGATGAACCTGTCCATTGCCCCCGGTGAGAAAGTCGCGATTGTCGGTGCCAGTGGCGGCGGCAAAAGTACTCTGGTGCAACTGTTGTTAGGGCTGTACACGCCGTTGTCCGGGACTATCCGTTTCGGCGGTTCGACCCAACAGGAAATCGGCCTGGAGCTGATTCGTGAAAACGTCGCGGTGGTGCTGCAGCACCCGGCGCTGTTCAACGACAGCGTGCGCGCCAACCTGACCATGGGCCGCACCCGCAGTGACGAAGCCTGCTGGCAGGCGCTGGAAATCGCCCAGCTGGAGGCGACCATCCGGGCGCTGCCGGACGGTCTCGACAGCATCGTTGGACGCTCCGGCGTGCGTCTGTCCGGCGGTCAGCGCCAGCGTCTGGCGATTGCGCGGATGATCCTCGCCGAGCCGAAAGTGGTGATTCTCGACGAAGCCACTTCGGCCCTCGACGCTGCCACCGAATACAACCTGCATCAGGCCATGGCGCGCTTTCTCAGCGGCCGCACCACGCTGATCATTGCCCATCGCCTGTCGGCGGTGAAGCAGGCGGATCGGGTGCTGGTGTTCGATGGCGGGCAAGTGGCCGAGGATGGCGACCACCAGCAACTGATCGCCGATGGCGGCCTCTACGCCAAGCTCTACGGCCACCTGCAGCGCCTGTAATCAGCCCCACAGCACCTGCAACGCCGCCTCGCCGCCGTCATGGCCGAACTGCTTCATCACCACCGAACAGGATTCGCACGGGCGCATGGTTGTTGCGATGTCGACCGCGCGGATCTCTGTCGGGTCGGGATATTTCTCGCGCAGCACGCTGATCAGTTTGCTTTCGCTGTCCAGCGAGGTCGGCCGGCTGGTTTGCGTCGGCTGATAGGTTTTCAGCTCCTTGATGGTCAGCGGCACGGCCAGCAGTTGCCCTTGCTCGGTGACCTCCAGCGAGGTGCGCGGGAAGCTTGGGTTGTAGTCGATGTTGACGTAAGTGGTGTCGCCGATCCGCACGTGATTGGCACCCATGTGGCGAAACAGCGGCAGGCGCTGGGTGCTCCCTTGCGCGCCGGACACGCTGACGTAGATCTCCCGTTTGCCGCTGGTCGTGGTGACTTCGGCATAGGCGATGTTACGTGCGTTGACCGGCCGCTCACGCACGGGCAACAGGTTGTGCAGTTTCTGCATGGCACTGTCGATGCGCAGGGCCGCGTTAGTGTTGGACGGGTTGATTGTTGGTGACAGAAACAACGTGTCGAAAATCTCTGCGGTTTTCTGCCGAAAGGCTTCCGGCGCTTCCTTGCTGCGCGCCCAAGTGACGGCGCCTTCGGGCAGGCGGGTGACGATCATCCGTGTCGAGTGATCGAACATCAGTGCTTCGCCCGGGCTGGTGTCGACCTTCAGCCATTTCATATTGTTTGCAGGCATGGCCGTGGTGCCGATGGGGATCGCGATCTGTTCCATGGTCTGCATCGCGCGCTGCACCGATTCCAGACCATGGATGCGCACCATGTTGTTGGCATGCAGCGAGCCGGTGTAGACGGTCAGCAGTTCAGCGCCGAGGGTGCCGTCGGCCAGTTCGGCGGGTGCCAGGCGCTTGAACGTCAGCTGCTTGCCGGGGATTTCGCCTTTGGCGAAGGTTGCCAGGTAGTACTCGTGGTGGTTGACCCGGAAAAACACATGGGTGGCCGAGTCGTCGATGGCCGGCATCAGCACGGCGCCGACCTGATGTGAATCGTCAATGCCGTCGTAGGTGCCGCCGGTTTTTATCCGCGCATAAATGCCTTTGCGAAACTGCAGCGTGGCTTGAATCTGCTGTCTTGGCACCAGCCTGCCTTGATGGAACCCAAGGCGTCGCAGGTCGCCGGTGAACAGCCTCGGGCGGTTATCGATGATCTGATAAAGCCTGGCATCGACCGCCAGAAACGTTCCGTCACGCCGGGGCAGGGTGGCCGGCTCCGAAACCCGCTCGCCGAACCATGGCGCGTAACCCTTTTCCTTGTCGATGGTGCCGACGGCGGGCGTCGGGGCGGGTTCTGCGGTGATGTAGCTGACGCGGCAGTCGCCCGCGCCCGGTGCGCGACGGATCCTGCACGGCAGCAGCGTCCAGTGCTGACTGTCATCGAGCAGCTCGACCCGGCGCAGTTCATCGCCGTCGAGTCGATAGGGCACATCATCGATCAAGACCGTGGTGCGTCCGCCAGCCTCGGGGACAAGCTCGACGCGGGTGTTCGGCGCTACTTCGATATCGATCTGATCGTCGGTTTTTTTCACGGTGCGGTAGTGCGAACGCCCCAGCGAAAAATCATGCTCGTGTGCGAGCAACTGCGGCCCATAAGGGCGGTCGGACAGCGGATCGAGCAAGTGATGCCGCGAGCCGCCGACGTTGCGCACCGGCACATCGTCAATGCCTCTGACCACGGCCAGATGATCGGCAGGGTTCAGCGCTTTCCAGCGCCCGGCATCCAGTGCCTGGGGCAGACTGTGCAGCAGGTCATAGTCAGCGCTTCTGCCGGCCAGCCTTTTCAGACGTGCAACCGCGCGGTGTTCCAGATGCGCCACGGCCCGCACTGCGCCGATCGCACCTCGGCCGCCGAGCTTGAGCAAAGCAGGCGCAGCGTCCAGCGGATTGAGGTTTCTCAAGCTCGAAACCAGCAGGTTTTTCGACAATTGCGCCATGCGTGGCAGGGCGACGCGAATCGCCATTTTCCCGGCCACGGCCGCGAGGCGAATGCTGCCGGCGACGAATTTGCCCAAGGGAATCGCGAACGAGACGATATCGAGGAGCAGGCCGAGTACGCCCATTGCGCGTTTGCCCGGACTGTCCGACTGCAGGTCTTCGAGACTGCCCCAGAACGGGATAAAGCCCTTGAGGGCATGAGTCCAGTGCTGTTTGCGGCTGTCGCGCTCGAAGCGGGTATCACCCCAGGCCTCACTGCGCAGCGCCTGCTCATCGGCATAGAACAACCGGGTCGCGATGAACGAGGCGATGTGCGCCGTGCGCGGCGAGGTGAAGGTCAGGTTCGGCGAACTGTCGTGATGGGCCGCCGGGATCATCGAAACCGGGAGGGAGTCGCCCAGCGGTTCGAGGATCGCGACGCATTTGGCGTCGGGGGCGGGTGTCGAACCGTCCCAGTGTGCTTTTCGATCGAACGGCAGGCGGCGGGCGACGATGCGGCTGATGCTCTGGCCCTTGGTCCGTCCACGTTTGGGCGGCAGGGGTGGCAATAACAGACCGCCAACATGTGTGCCATCCAGATCCGGGCGTTTACGAATGATGCCGGCACGAGGCAGGCATTCGTAGAATTGTGGCGGGCCCTGATACGTCGCCTGCAACACGAAGCCCATGCGGGCCCGGTGCGGCAGGATGTTTTCCGCTGTCTCCAGGTGAGCTTCGATATGCCGTGTCGGATCCCTGAGGCTGTGAATCCGCACTTCGCCGTGCTCCAGTGCCCGGCGGTCGGGCCACGGCAGTGTGACCAGCAGCGACTTGATCAGGTATTCATAGGCTTTGCGGGCCTCGCTCAGATAGTCGTCGTACTGCTGCTCGAACAAGGGCCTGATCTCGGGCAAGGTGCAGTTGCTCGGAAACCGTGAAAGGCGTCGGCCTGGATGTCCGGTATCGACAATACCGCTTTGCAGTTTGCCTGCTGCGTTGAGGCTGATCCATTCGCTGGCACTGCGGCCATCGTTGCTGACGTACCAGCGCGTGTCGGGGCTCAACCCGCCAGCGGCATAGACCTCCAGCAACGGCCAGGTCGGCAATGCCACATCCGGGGTGTCGATAATGCTGCGTCGGCTACGGTTGGGCGTTGAAGGATGGTGGCGTTTGAGGCGAATCGTCGTGTGATCGTACAGCTCGTTGGCCAGCGCCTTGTCCAGTTGCTGTTTTGCCAATGCGAGTCGCCGTGGCGGCTCGATGTCCAGTTGCAGGATCGCTGCGTTCATTTGCTTCTTGTGGTCTTCCAGCGCTTGCAGGGCAGCGTCATCGCCGGATGTCTCGTTCGCAGCGACCTGGGCTCCGGTGGCCAGTGTCCAGGTCTGCGCGGCAGCCACTCGGGTCATGGCGATCAGGGTTTGCAGGTCGGTGCTGGCGTTTTCGCTTTTGTGCAGCGGCAGATCGACCAGTTGCTGAAAGCTCAGATGTTCCAGCAACTGTGGATCAAGGGCATGTGCGAGGTGCACGCCATGCACGAAATTGACCCAGACCACCGAGCTGGCGTACGGCAGGTCGTCAGGAATGTCGCGCACTTGAAATTCCGGTCCGAACTGCGTCAGGCATACCCATCCCAGCAGATGTTTTTCGGTCGGGGTCGAGGTTCGGTGAGAATCCTCCAGGTGCTGTAAAAAGTCCCGGCGAATGCTGGCGTAGCTGGCGCCGTAGTGAGCGCGTTGTTCCAGCGCAAAACCGGCCACTTCGGTCGAGCTGCCTTCGCCGGGCAGTTCATACCACAGGCACAACGCTTCGAGCAGTAAACGCAGGCCGATATCGGGGACGGTCGGCTCATCGGGCCGCGCGCCATACCATTGCAATTTCTGCAGCAAGCGCTGGCCCAGGTCACGCGCCTTGGGGGTGTCGAGCAGGCGATCCAGGCAGGCGGCAGGCTGCTGTTCCAGTTGCTGGCGGGTGAAGGCAGGCGTTACTTCGCTGGCCAGGCTGTCTATGGCCGACAGGGTTTTGCCGGTAAGCCAGTCGCCAATCAGGTCGTGAATCGCGGCTTTGTCATCGTCGCTCATCAGTACCGTCAGCGCCGGCTGGTGTCGCAGATTAAGTCGGTGGCAGGCGCGTTGTTCTTCGACCTTGCGGATCAACCGGGCCAGTGCGGTGGCGTCCTGTGCATCCGTAAATGTGAACCCGGACTCACGCAGCAGTTGTGACAACGGCAGCAGCCTGTCGGAACGCAGGTGTGCGCCTATACTCAGCAACGCTCGCTGAAATTCTTGAATTGTGCTGGAGGCCCGGGTGACATCCTCGATGGTGAAGCGGGCGCAGCTGCCATCGGGACGATTGAAGGAAAAGCTGCAGTGACCGGCTGCGGCGTCGACTTGCAGCAATGATCCTCTGGACGTTTGCAGGTAGGCCGCCAATTGTGGCTCGCCGCTGTCATCGAACAGTGCTTGCAGAAGGTTTTGCGCCTGGTCGTGGGCTGCACCCAGGCGTGAATGTGTCTGGGGTGTGAGGTAGTAGGTCTGCAGTGAGGTCGATGCGTCGAGCACGGCGCGCAGGGCAGAGATCATTGCGCGGTATTCGCTCTGTTGGGCAGTATGGCGTTGCAGCGTGGCGGAAGGTGACTGCATGGAAAACGGCTCTGGAATGATTGAAAGCCGTCAGTGTCGAAGCATGGCGAACAGCGGGTGCGGTACATACGTATCGCCGGTTGAAAATGTCCTGGTTTGCTGGAAGGGGTCGCTCCCTTGTCTGGCTCTGGCGATCTCCCCTTGAAGATGACAGTGCGTGCGCAAAGGACCTCATGAAGCATAAAAGGACTCTCGGAACGCCACGGTTGTTGGGCATCGTCTGGCCATTTATCGCCGTCGTGTTATTTCAGGCGTTATTGGGGGGCGTGAGTCTTTACGTCCTGTCGGCCGTTCGCGGCTATGTTGCCGGCGAGAGTCTCTGGTCCAAGGGCCAGAAAGACGCCATCTATTACCTGAACCTGTATGCCGACAGCCGCGACGAGGCGATCTTCCTCAAATACAAGGAAGCGATTGCCGTGCCTCAGGGCGGTCACCAGTTGCGTCTGGCGCTGGATCGTCAGCCGCCGGATCTGCAGGCGGCACGGGAGGGGATTCTCAAGGGCGGCAACCATCCCGACGACGTCTCGAGCCTGATCTGGCTGTACCTCAATTTCCGTCATTTCAGTTATCTGGAAACCGCGATCGACCGCTGGACCATCGGCGACGCCTATCTGGTGCAACTGGACAATGTCGCGCGCGAGATGCATCAGGGCATCAGTGGAAACATCGCGACGCCAGCTGATATCCAGCACTGGAAAGCGCAGATCTTTGCCATCAACGACGGTGTGACGCCGGCGGCCAAGGCATTCAGCGATGCCTTGGGTGAAGGCTCGCGGATGATCCTGCGCCTGCTGTTGTTCACCAACCTGGCCACAGCGCTGGGGTTGATCGTGCTGGCATTGTTGCGCACCCACAAACTGCTCAAGCAGCGGCATGCCTTCGCCCAGGCGCTGCAACTGGAGAAGGATCGGGCACACATCACCCTGCAATCGATTGGCGACGGGGTGATCACCACCGACGTCAACGGCGCGATCGATTACATGAACCCGGCGGCGGAGGCGATGACGCACTGGAAGTCCGAGCACGCGGCGGGGTTGCCATTGGCAGCGCTGTTCAATCTGCTCGATGACAATGCGCAGACCGAAGGGCTGACGCTGATCGAGCACATTCTCAGCGGGCAACTGATCGGTGGCAGCGAGCACTCCAAACTGATTCAGCGCCTGGATGGCAGTACGGTCTCGGTGACGCTGGTGGGCGCGCCGATCCGCAACGCCGAGAAGGTTATCGGTACGGTGCTGGTGCTGCATGACATGACTCAGGAACGGCAATACATCGCCAACCTGTCGTGGCAGGCGACCCACGATGCCCTGACCGGTCTGGCCAACCGCCGCGAGTTCGAATCTCGCCTGGAACAGGCCCTGCACAACCTGACGCGCCAGCCCGGTCGGCATGCGCTGATGTTTCTCGATCTGGACCAGTTCAAACTGGTCAACGACACCTGCGGTCACGCCGCCGGCGATGAGTTGCTGCGGCACATTTGCACGCTGCTGCAATCGGGCTTGCGCGAGAGCGACACCCTCGCGCGGCTGGGCGGCGACGAGTTCGGAATTCTGCTGGAGAACTGCGCCCCGGATGCCGCCGAGAAAATCGCCGAGAGCCTGCGCCAGACCGTGCAGAACCTGCACTTCGTGTGGAAGGGGCGGCCGTTTTTGACCACTGTGAGCATTGGCCTGGTGCACATCGCCCAGACCCCGACCACCCTCGAAGCGTCATTGCGCGCCGCCGACATGGCTTGCTACATGGCCAAGGAAAAGGGCCGCAACCGGGTGCAGGTCTATCATGCCGACGACTCCGAACTGTCGCTGCGCTTCGGCGAAATGGCCTGGGTGCAGCGCCTGCACATGGCGCTAGAGGAAAACCGCTTCTGCCTTTATGCCCAGGAAATTGCTCCGCTGGGCGCTACAGCCCATGGCGGGGGGCACATCGAAATACTCTTGCGTCTGCATGACGAAGCCGGACGGATGATCCTGCCGGACAGTTTCATTCCGGCGGCCGAACGTTATGGTCTGATGAGTCAACTGGATCGTTGGGTCGTCGAGAATGTTTTTAAAGTGATTGCCCAATGTATTACCGAACAACATGAAGGTCCGTTGGCAATGTGTGCGATTAATCTTTCAGGCATTACTATCGGAGATGACGCGTTCTTGCACTTTCTGCGTGAACAGTTTGTTAATTACGCTATACCCCCTGAAATGATTTGTTTTGAAATTACTGAAACCAGCGCCATTGCCAATCTCGGCAGCGCAATTAGATTTATTAATGAACTCAAAGGCTTAGGTTGTTACTTCTCACTTGATGATTTTTGTGCCGGAATGTCTTCATTCGCTTATCTGAAACATTTGCCTGTAGACTTCCTGAAGATCGACGGGAGTTTCGTAAAGGATATGCTGGACGACCCGATTAACCGTGCAATGGTCGAGGTGATCAATCACATCGGGCATGTCATGGGTAAGCAGACAATTGCCGAGTTTGTTGAAACAACCCAGATCGAGCAGGCATTGCTTGAAATTGGGGTGGATTACGCTCAGGGTTATGTCATCGAACGCCCGCAGTTGTTTACCTGCGACAGTTTGCAAAGTCGGCCCGCCAGACCGCAGCCGCTGTTGTTCAAGGCGCCTGGCACGTTCCGTTGAAATCTCTTGCCGATCCTTACAATCACAAATCAAAAGGAGCCGAACAGTGATCGACACATTCAACCGAACCGGACCACTCATGGAAGCTGCAAGTTATCCTGCCTGGGCACAACAGCTCATTGCAGATTGCAGCGAGAGCAAGCGCCGGGTTGTCGAACATGAACTGTACCTGCGCATGCGCGATAACAAGCTCAGCGCCAAAACCATGCGCCAGTATTTGATCGGGGGCTGGCCAGTAGTTGAACAGTTTGCGTTGTATATGGCGCAGAACCTGACCAAAACCAAGTTTGCCCGCCATCCTGGGGAGGACATGGCGCGCCGCTGGCTGATGCGCAACATCCGCGTCGAACTCAATCATGCCGACTACTGGCTGAACTGGAGTCGCGCGCATGGCGTCAGCCTGGAGGATCTGCAGGCCCAGCAAGTACCGCCGGAACTGCATGCGCTGAGTCACTGGTGCTGGCATACAAGTTCGGCGGATTCGCTGATCGTCGCCATCGCTGCGACCAACTACGCCATCGAGGGCGCGACCGGGGAGTGGTCGGCGCTGGTCTGCTCAACTGGCGTGTACGCGGCGGCGTTCCCGGAAGAAGAGCGCAAGCGTGCAATGAAGTGGCTGAAGATGCATGCCCAGTACGACGACGCGCACCCCTGGGAGGCGCTGGAAATCATCTGCACGCTGGCGGGCATGAACCCGAGCAAGGCTCTGCAGACCGAACTGCGTCAGGCGGTGTGCAAGAGCTACGACTACATGTACCTGTTTCTGGAGCGTTGCATGCAACTGGAGACCGCCGATCGGGCGTTGCACGGGCGTGAACGCCGGGCACTTGTAGAGAGCTGATTTTCGGCAAAACGCCAAAGCAAATGTGGGAGCGGGCTTGCTCGCGAAAGCGGTGTGTCAGTCAGCAATTGTTTGACTGGCACACCGCTTTCGCGAGCAAGCCCGCTCCCACAGTGGTTTGTGGGTATCTGCAAGGACTCAACCCGCCATCGCCAACCGATTACGCCCCTCGCGCTTGGCCACGTACAGCGCACTGTCGGCCCGGCGCAGCAGGCTGTCAGCTGACTCTCCCGGCAACAGGGTCGAGCAGCCAAGGCTCACGGTCAGGTCGATCAGTTTGCCGTCCGCGAAATATTCCGCAGTCTGCGCAGCATGGCGCAGACGCTCGCCGACCATCGCTGCCGCTTCTCGGCCGGTGTTGCACAACAAGATCAGAAACTCTTCCCCGCCATAGCGAAACACCATGTCGACGTTGCGTAGCTGGCCCTTGATCGACGCCGCCACCCCTTTGAGTACGTCATCCCCGGCGCTGTGGCCATGACTGTCGTTGACCCGTTTGAAGTGGTCGATGTCGAGCATCAGCACCGACAACGGTTGCAGGTGCCGGCGGGACATGTCGATCTCGCGTTGCAGGGTCTGCTCCATGGCGATCCGGTTGCCGGTTCCGGTCAACGGGTCGCGCAATGCACTTTGCGTCGCGGCGCGGTAGAGCAGGGCGTTGCGCATCGGGAACAACAGCGACGACAACAGCGATTCGAGGTTGCCCTGATCCTGCTCGCTGAAGCGCTGGTTACGACGAAACACCAGTTCGCCCAAATGCTCGCCTTCGTGGCTGAGGCTGTAGCTGACCGAATGGTGACCGCGGGCACCGAACTCCAGGCGCAAGTCGCTGCCCGAATGCACGTAGCTCAAGGCATCCAGCGGCACAAGACGCTGAACTTCGCGGAAAAACAGACCGAGGATTCGTTGCGGCTCAAGACTGGTTTGCAGTTGCAGGCTCATTTGCTGGCGCAATTGCGCCAGGCTGGCCGGGCGTTCCAGAAGCGGAGGCAGCTGACCAAAGCCCAGGCGTTGCAATTTGGCACTGTCAAAGTCAATTGCATTGGTCTGGGAAGGTGATTTCATATGGCGTGAGCCCCTAAGCAGTAAGTCTGTCTTACAGGCTGGGTGAGAGCGGCTATGGGCTGCGCGTCATACTGATCCATCAGTCCCGTAGGACATTTGGCGTAAGTTTAGTCTGCCTGATGACGATTAGTCAGCTATCGAAATCGGCCTTGCCCCAGTGCCTTCACACGGCATGCTTTGAGGAAAATTAGAGCGAAAGTCGTGCCATTCGGTTCAGGTTTATTAAAACCTTTATGAATCAACAGGATGGCTTTTTGCTTTGAGGGAGGGTGGCGGATATTTGACTGAAGTGTGACGGTGGGAAGCGGCAATTGTGTGCCGCGACGGTAATCCGCCACGGCAACAAAAGCGACGTATGGCAGTTATTGCGCGTTGAATGCCTGGCCATTGATGCCGGCGCTGTCAGGGCCCATCAGGTACAGGTACACCGGCATGATCTCTTCCGGGGTCGGATTGTTCAGCGGGTTTTCTCCCGGATAGGCCTGTGCACGCATGCTGGTACGCGTGCCGCCCGGGTTGATGCTGTTGGAGCGCACGGGTGCCACGCCATCGACTTCATCGGCCAGGGTTTGCATCAAGCCTTCGGTAGCGAACTTCGATACTCCGTAAGCGCCCCAGTAGGCCCGGCCCTTGCGTCCGACGCTGCTGGAGGTGAACACCACCGAGGCATCCTGCGACAGCTTGAGCAGCGGCAGCAGGGTGCTGGTCAGCATGAACATGGCGTTGACGTTGACTTGCATGACACGCATGAAGTTTTCGCCCGACAGCTGCTCGATCGGCGTGCGCGGGCCGATGATCGAGGCGTTGTGCAGCAAGCCGTCGAGGTGGCCGAACTCGCTCTCGATCATCGCCGCCAGCTCATCGTATTGATGGGGCAGGGCGGTCTCGAGGTTGAACGGGATCACCGCTGGCTGCGGATGGCCCGCCGCTTCAATCTCGTCGTAGACCTGAGTCAGATTGGCTTCGGTCTTGCCCAGCAGCAGTACCGTGGCGCCATGGGCGGCGTAGGTTTTCGCGGCAGCCGCACCGATGCCACGACCGGCACCGGTGACCAGAATGACCCGATCCTTGAGCAATTCGGGACGGGCGGTGTAATCGAACATAAAAACCTCACAATCCATTCATGAAGACCTGCTTCCTTGTGGTGAGGGAATTTATCCCCGACCGGCTGCGAAGCAGTCGTAAACCTGCATATCGAATCGACCTGAAAGATTGCGGGGGCTGCTTCGCAACCCATCGGGGATAAATCCCCTCGCCACAAAGGCCGTTTTCAGCAGCTGCACAGCGCGCTGTCGAGCACCTTGCGCAACTCCAGCGGATGATCCACCACCACGTCCGCGCCCCAGTGCCGCGGGTTGTCGTCCGGGTGGATATAGCCGTAGGTGACGGCGCAGGTCTTGGTGCCGGCATCGCGGCCCGACTCGATATCGCGCAGATCATCGCCCACAAACAAAACCGTCGACGGATCCAGATCAAGCATTTTGCACGCGAGGATCAGCGGCTCCGGATCCGGCTTGCTGTTTTTCACATGATCCGGGCAGATCAGCAGCGCCGAGCGCTCGGCCAACCCCAGCTGTTGCATGATCGGCTCGGCGAACCGTACCGGTTTGTTGGTGACCACGCCCCAGATCAGGTTGGCCCGCTCGATGTCGGCCAGCAGCTCGCCCATGCCGTCGAACAGCTTGCTGTGGACGGCGCAACCGGCCAGATAACGCTCGAGGAATTCTTGGCGCAGTTCCTCGAAGCCCGGCGATTCCGGGTCCATCGAGAACGTCACCGCGACCATGGCTTTGGCGCCGCCGGAGATTTCGTCGCGGATGTGCTTGTCGTTCATCGGCGGCAAGCCGCGATCCGCGCGCATCGCCTGACAGATGGCGATGAAGTCCGGCGCGGTGTCGAGCAGGGTGCCGTCCATATCGAAAAGGACTGCTCTGATGGCCATCGGCTTACTCCTCGCGCAGGGTCTGGATCATGTAGTTGACGTCAACGTCGCTGGCCAGCTTGTAGTGCTTGGTCAGCGGGTTGTAGGTCAGGCCGATGATGTCCTTGACGGTCAGGCCGGCGATGCGGCTCCAGGCGCCCAGCTCGGACGGGCGGATGAATTTCTTGAAGTCGTGGGTGCCGCGCGGCAGCAGCTTCATGATGTATTCGGCGCCGATGATGGCGAACAGGTACGCCTTCGGGTTGCGGTTGATGGTCGAAAAGAACACCTGGCCGCCGGGCTTGACCATGCGGTAGCAGGCGCGGATCACCGAGGACGGGTCCGGTACGTGCTCCAGCATTTCCAGGCAGGTTACGACGTCGAACTGCTCGGGCATTTCTTCAGCCAGGGCTTCGGCGGTGATCTGCCGGTATTCGACGCTGACCCCGGACTCCAGCTGATGCAGTTGCGCAACCGCCAGTGGCGCTTCGCCCATGTCGATGCCCATGACAGTGGCGCCGCGCTGGGCCATGGCTTCGCTGAGGATGCCGCCGCCGCAACCGACGTCGAGGACTTTCTTGCCGGCCAGATTGACTCGCTCGTCAATCCAGTTGACGCGCAGCGGGTTGATGTCGTGCAGCGGTTTGAACTCGCTTTCACGGTCCCACCAGCGATGGGCCAGGGCTTCAAATTTGGCGATTTCGGCGTGGTCGACGTTGCTCATATCTATTCCTCGAGAAACTTGAAAAGGGCTGTAGCCGCGGAGTCTGCTCCGCGGTGTTTACGATTCGGTATGGCCGCTGATGCGCTGGCCCCAGGCCCGGGCGGTGGCGCCCAGCTGTTGTTCGTCCAGACGGGTCAGGCGCCGGTCGTCGAGTAACTGTTTGCCGGCGACCCACAGGTGTTTCACGCAGTCGCGGCCGGTGGCATAAATAAGCTGCGACACCGGGTCATAGACCGGCTGCTGGGCCAGGCCGGACAGGTCGAAAGCGACAATGTCCGCAGCCTTGCCGATCTCCAGCGAACCGACCTGCGCCTCGATGCCCAAGGCCCGTGCGCCGTTGAGCGTGGCCATGCGCAGCGCACGATGGGCGTCCAGCGCGGTGGCCGAGCCGGCGACGGCTTTGGCCAGCAGCGCGGCAGTGCGGGTTTCGCCGAGCAGGTCGAGGTCGTTGTTGCTGGCGGCGCCATCGGTGCCGACGGCGACGTTCACGCCAGCCTGCCACAGGCGCTCCACCGGGCAGAACCCGCTGGCCAGCTTCAGATTCGATTCCGGGCAGTGGATCACGCTGGTGTTGCTTTCTACCAGCAATGCCAGATCGTCATCGCTGATCTGGGTCATGTGCACCGCCTGGAAGCGCGGGCCGAGCAGGCCGAGGCGACCGAGGCGGGCCAGTGGCCGCTCGCCGCGATGCTCCAGCGATTGCTGGACCTCGAAGGCGGTCTCGTGGACGTGCATATGGATCGACGCGTCCAGCTCTTCGGCGATCACGCGGATTTTCTCCAGGTTCTCGTCGCCCACGGTGTAGGGTGCATGCGGGCCGAAAGTGATCTTGATCCGTTCGTGATGCTTCAGATCGCCGAACAGCTCGACGCCCTGACGAATCGCCTCATCGGCGCTGCTGGCGCCGGGGATCGGGAAATCGAGGATCGGAATCGCGATCTGCGCGCGAATGCCGCTGTTGTGCACGCGCTCACTGGCGACCTTCGGGAAGAAATACATGTCCGAGAAACAGCTGATGCCGCCCTTGATCTGCTCGGCAATCGCCAGGTCAGTGCCATCACGGACGAACTCTTCATCGACCCATTTGGCTTCGGCCGGCCAGATGTGGTTTTCCAGCCAGGTCATCAGCGGCAGATCGTCGGCCAGGCCACGGAACAGGGTCATCGCCGCGTGCCCGTGAGCGTTGATCAGGCCTGGGGCGAGCAGCACGTCCGGCAATTCGCGGACTTCAGTGGCGTTACACTTCAATGCTTCGGCGCGCGGGCCGATAAACACGATGCGACCGTCGCGAATGCCCAGGCCATGCTCCTTGAGCACAACGCCTGCGGGTTCGACGGGTACCAGCCAGGTCGGCAGCAATAATAAGTCGAGCGCAATGGCAGGTTTCGGCATCGAGGGTCGGTTCCAGTGCTTTTGTAAAGGATGGCGAAGTATACCCGAGCGTCTTCGCGGGGGGATCGCTATAATCGGCGGCTTTTGTTCATGAGTGCGGGGTGAGGGATGCGCGATCGACTGTTGGCTGCGGAGAAAGTAAAGGCCATCGATTGGCGAGATGGCGCGCTCCACCTGCTGGATCAGCGTATTTTGCCGTTCGAGGAAACGTGGATTGCCTACACCAGCGCTGCCGGTGTGGCTGAGGCGATTCGTTCGATGGTGGTGCGTGGCGCACCGGCCATCGGCATCAGCGCGGCCTATGGCATTGTGCTGGCGGCCCGCGCTCGCGTGGCTGAAGGCGGCGACTGGTACGCGGCGCTGGAAGAGGATTTCGCCCTGCTGGCGGATTCCCGCCCGACGGCGGTCAACCTGTTCTGGGCGTTGAATCGCATGCACGATCGGCTCGATCGCCTGAAGGACAATGCCGATCCGCTGGTGGCGCTGGAAGCCGAAGCCATTGCCATTCACGAGAGCGACCGCGAAGCCAACCTGACCATGGCCCAGCTCGGCGTCGATCTGATCCGCAAACATCAGGGCAATGCCCAGGCGGTCCTGACCCACTGCAACACTGGTGCTCTGGCCACCGGCGGTTTCGGTACCGCGCTGGGGGTGATTCGTGCGGCGTATCTGGAAGGCATGGTCGAGCGGGTGTATGCCGATGAAACCCGGCCATGGCTGCAGGGTTCGCGCCTGACCGCGTGGGAACTGGCGAACGAAGGCATTCCGGTGACGCTGAATGCCGACTCGGCGGCTGCACACATCATGAAGACCAAAGGCGTGACCTGGGTGATCGTCGGCGCTGACCGCATCACTGCCAATGGCGACGTGGCGAACAAGATCGGCACCTATCAACTGGCGGTCAATGCCATGCACCACGGCGTGCGTTTCATGGTGGTGGCGCCGAGTTCGACCATCGACATGCACCTGGCCAGTGGCGACGACATTCCGATCGAGGAGCGTGACGGCGCCGAGCTGCTGGAGGTCGGTGGCAAGCGGGTGGGGGCGGACGTCGAGGCGTTCAACCCGGTGTTTGACGTGACGCCGGCGGATCTGATCGATGCGATCGTCACTGAAAAGGGCATCGTCGAGCGGCCGGATACGGCGAAAATGGCTCAGCTGATGTGCCGCAAGCGCCTGCATTGATGGGCTGTGGCGTCTGAAAGGACGCCATCGCCAGCAGGCTGGCTCCTACATTGATTGGTGTCGAACGCAAACCCTGTAGGAGTGAGCCTGCTCGCGATGGGGCCGTCAAAGTCAATAAACATCTCCAAACCAAGCCCCAAATCTGCATTCAAAGAAGCTCTGAGCCTCTCTCGTCCCCTTTACGCCTGTCATCGGTCAACTAACTATGCTCCATGCGCATCTGGGGGATAGGTGCGTGGCGGCTCTTGTGATAACATCCGGCGTTTTCCGAGGCAGCTTCACGGAGCTGTCTTTACTGCGCAAATCCACGGTTCGATTTGTTGATTTGTCGTAAGTCGGCGCATGGCACTCAGCCTGCCCCGACGAGCTTCGTACATCCCATATGGATATGACGAAGTTTCACCAGAAAAAGGAATCAGGCTTCTCATGGGCGAACTGGCCAAAGAAATCCTCCCGGTCAATATCGAAGACGAGCTGAAACAGTCCTACCTCGACTACGCGATGAGCGTAATCGTCGGCCGTGCACTGCCGGATGCGCGCGATGGCCTCAAGCCCGTGCACCGTCGCGTACTGTTCGCGATGAGCGAGCTGGGCAACGACTTCAACAAGCCGTACAAGAAATCTGCCCGTGTTGTCGGTGACGTGATCGGTAAGTATCACCCGCACGGTGATACCGCGGTGTACGACACCATCGTCCGCATGGCTCAGCCTTTCTCCCTGCGCTACCTGCTGGTTGACGGTCAGGGCAACTTCGGTTCGGTCGACGGCGACAACGCCGCGGCCATGCGATACACCGAAGTGCGCATGACCAAGCTGGCGCACGAGCTGCTGGCCGACCTGCATAAAGAAACCGTGGACTGGGTGCCGAACTACGACGGCACCGAAATGATCCCGGCGGTGATGCCGACGCGCATCCCGAACCTGCTGGTCAACGGTTCCAGCGGTATCGCCGTGGGCATGGCGACCAACATTCCGCCGCACAACCTCGGTGAAGTCATCGACGGTTGCCTGGCCCTCATCGACAACCCAGAGCTGACCGTCGATGAGCTGATGCAATACATCCCCGGTCCGGACTTCCCGACGGCCGCGATCATCAACGGTCGTGCCGGCATCATCGAAGCCTACCGTACCGGTCGCGGCCGCATTTACATGCGTGCCCGTTCGATCATCGAAGACATCGACAAGGTCGGTGGTCGTCAGCAGATCGTCATCACCGAACTCCCTTACCAGCTGAACAAGGCGCGTCTGATCGAGAAGATCGCCGAGCTGGTAAAAGAGAAGAAACTCGAAGGCATCACCGAGCTGCGCGACGAGTCCGACAAGGACGGTATGCGCGTCGTGATCGAACTGCGTCGCGGCGAAGTGCCTGAGGTGATCCTCAACAACCTCTACGCCCAGACCCAGCTGCAATCGGTATTCGGCATCAACATCGTCGCGCTGATCGACGGCCGTCCGCGCATCCTGAACCTCAAGGATCTGCTGGAAGCCTTCGTCCGTCACCGTCGCGAAGTGGTCACCCGTCGTACCGTATTCGAACTGCGCAAGGCCCGCGAGCGTGGTCACATCCTTGAAGGTCAGGCCGTTGCCCTGTCGAACATCGACCCGGTGATCGCCCTGATCAAGGCCTCGCCGACCCCGTCGGAAGCCAAGGAAGCGCTGGTCAGCACCCCTTGGGAATCCTCGGCAGTGGTGGCGATGGTGGAACGTGCCGGCGCCGATTCGTGCCGTCCGGAGAACCTCGATCCGCAATACGGTCTGCGCGAAGGCAAATACTTCCTGTCGCCTGAACAGGCGCAAGCCATTCTCGAACTGCGTCTGCACCGTCTGACCGGTCTGGAGCACGAGAAGCTGCTGGCCGAGTATCAAGAGATCCTCAACCAGATCGGCGAGCTGATCCGCATCCTCAACAGTGCCGTGCGCCTGATGGAAGTGATCCGCGAAGAGCTGGAAGTGATCCGCGCCGAATACGGCGACGTGCGTCGCACCGAAATTCTCGATGCGCGTCTCGATCTGACCCTGGGTGACATGATCCCGGAAGAAGAGCGTGTCGTGACCATCTCCCACGGTGGCTACGCCAAGACTCAGCCACTGGCTGCTTACCAGGCTCAGCGCCGTGGCGGCAAAGGCAAATCGGCGACCGGCGTCAAGGATGAGGACTACATCGCTCACCTGCTGGTGGCCAACAGTCACACCACCCTCCTGCTGTTCTCCAGCAAGGGCAAGGTCTACTGGCTGAAGACTTACGAAATTCCGGAAGCGTCCCGTGCCGCCCGTGGTCGTCCACTGGTCAACCTGCTGCCGCTGGATGACGGTGAATACATCACCACCATGCTGCCGGTCGAGGAATACACCGAAGGTCACTACATCTTCATGGCGACCGCCAACGGCACCGTGAAGAAGACCCCGCTGGAATCCTTCAGCCGTCAGCGCAGCGTCGGTCTGATCGCGCTGGAGCTGGACGAAGGCGACGTGCTGATCTCTGCGGCCATCACCGATGGCGAGCGCGAAGTGATGCTGTTCTCCGATGGCGGCAAGGTAACGCGCTTCAAAGAGTCCGACGTGCGTGCCATGGGCCGTACCGCCCGTGGTGTACGCGGCATGCGTCTGCCGGAAGGGCAGAAGCTGATTTCGATGCTGATCCCGGAAGAAGGCAGCCAGATTCTCACCGCTTCCGAGCGTGGTTATGGCAAGCGCACCGCGATCACCGAGTTCCCTGAGTACAAGCGTGGCGGCCAGGGCGTGATCGCCATGGTCAGCAACGAGCGTAACGGCCGTCTGGTCGGTGCGGTTCAGGTGCTCGACGGTGAAGAAATCATGCTGATCTCCGATCAGGGCACTCTGGTGCGCACCCGTGTCGACGAAGTGTCGAGCCTGGGTCGTAACACCCAGGGCGTGACCCTGATCAAACTGGCCAAGGATGAAACCCTGGTTGGTCTGGAGCGGGTTCAGGAGCCGTCGGAAGTCGAAGGCGATGAGCTTGAAGGTGAAGAGGGTGCCGGGTTCGAGGGGGATGTCGTGATCGACGACGTTGCCGAGGACCAGCAACTCGACGCCGCAGCTGACGAAGAGCCGCAGGAATAAGCGGACAAGCGAGGGGGCGGATGAAAATTCGCCCCCTTGTTATTTGTCCGGTATGAAATATCGGCGCCCATGACGAACCCTGTGGGAGCGAGCTTGCTCGCGAAAGCGGAGCAACAGGCGACATCGTTGTTGAATGTCAGTCCGCCTTCGCGAGCAAGCTCGCTCCCACAGGATCGGCGCCGACTGATATGTGATACCACCAAATCAGAGCGAGATTGGATGTGAGCAAGCGAGCCTATAACTTCTGTGCCGGTCCTGCGGCGCTTCCTGAAGCTGTCCTGCAACGTGCCCAGGGTGAACTCCTTGATTGGCATGGCAAGGGTCTGTCGGTCATGGAAATGAGTCATCGCAGTGATGAGTTCGTGTCTATTGCCACCCAGGCCGAGCAGGACCTGCGTGACCTGCTGAATATCCCGTCGAACTATAAAGTGCTGTTTCTGCAAGGCGGCGCCAGCCAGCAGTTTGCGCAGATTCCGCTGAACCTGCTGCCTGAAGGCGGCAGCGCCGACTATATCGACACCGGTATCTGGTCGCAGAAAGCCATCGAAGAAGCCTCGCGCTACGGCCACGTCAACGTTGCCGCCACCGCCAAGCCATACGACTATTTCGCCATTCCGGGCCAGAACGAGTGGAATCTGTCGAAAGACGCCGCTTACGTTCACTACGCGCCGAACGAAACCATCGGTGGTCTGGAATTCCAGTGGATCCCGGAAACCGGCGACGTACCGCTGGTGGCCGACATGTCGTCGGACATTCTCTCGCGTCCGGTCGATATCTCGCGGTTCGGCATGATCTACGCCGGCGCGCAGAAGAACATCGGCCCGAGCGGCATCGTCGTCAACATCATCCGCGAAGACCTGCTGGGCAAGGCGCGTTCGCTGTGCCCGACCATGCTCGACTACAAGGTCGCGGCCGATAACGGCTCGATGTACAACACCCCGCCGACCCTGGCCTGGTACCTCTCCGGCCTGGTGTTCCAGTGGCTGAAGGAGCAGGGCGGCGTTGAAGCGATTGCCAAGCTCAATGACGTCAAGCAGCGCACGCTGTACGACTTCATCGATGCCAGCGGCCTCTACAGCAACCCGATCAACAAGTCGGACCGCTCGTGGATGAACGTGCCGTTCCGTCTGGCGGACGATCGTCTGGACAAGCCGTTCCTGGCCGGTGCCGACGCGCGCGGCTTGCTCAACCTCAAGGGCCACCGCTCCGTGGGCGGCATGCGCGCCTCCATCTACAACGCCGTCGACATCAACGCCGTCAACGCGCTGGTGGCGTACATGGCTGAATTCGAGAAGGAACACGGCTGATGTCCGAGCAAGAACTCAAGGCACTGCGCGTTCGCATCGACGCTCTGGACAGCAAGGTCCTCGAGCTGATCAGCGAACGCGCCCGCTGCGCCCAGGAAGTTGCGCGAGTAAAGATGGCCTCGCTGGCCGAAGGCGAAGTGCCGGTGTTCTATCGTCCCGAGCGTGAAGCTCAGGTGCTCAAGCGGGTGATGGAGCGCAATCAGGGGCCGTTGGGCAACGAAGAGATGGCGCGGTTGTTCCGCGAAATCATGTCCTCGTGCCTGGCGCTCGAGCAGCCGCTAAAAGTGGCTTACCTCGGCCCTGAGGGCACCTTCACCCAGGCGGCGGCCATGAAGCACTTCGGCCACGCGGTGATCAGCAAGCCGATGGCGGCGATCGACGAAGTGTTCCGTGAAGTGGCTGCGGGTGCGGTGAACTTCGGCGTGGTGCCGGTGGAGAACTCCACCGAAGGCGCGGTCAACCACACCCTCGACAGTTTCCTCGAACACGACATGGTGATCTGCGGTGAAGTCGAGCTGCGCATTCACCATCACTTGTTGGTCGGCGAAAACACCAAGACCGACAGCATCAGCCGCATCTACTCCCACGCCCAGTCGCTGGCCCAGTGCCGTAAGTGGCTGGACGCGCATTACCCGAATGTCGAGCGCGTGGCGGTGTCGAGCAACGCTGAAGCGGCGAAGCGGGTCAAGGGTGAGTGGAATTCGGCGGCGATTGCCGGTGACATGGCCGCAGGCTTGTACGGCCTGACGCGTCTGGCCGAGAAGATCGAAGACCGTCCGGACAACTCGACGCGCTTCCTGATGATCGGTAACCAGGAAGTGCCGCCGACCGGCGACGACAAGACTTCGATCATCGTCTCGATGAGCAACAAGCCCGGCGCGCTTCACGAGCTGCTGGTGCCGTTCCATGACAACGGGATCGACCTGACCCGGATCGAAACCCGTCCGTCGCGCAGCGGCAAATGGACCTACGTGTTCTTCATCGACTTCGTTGGCCATCACCGTGATCCGCTGATCAAAGGTGTACTGGAAAAGATCAGTCAGGAAGCAGTAGCACTCAAAGTGCTGGGTTCCTACCCGAAAGCAGTTCTCTAAGGGGCGGTAGCAAATGAGTGGCAACTTCCTCGCTCTGGCACAGCCGGGCGTGCAACAACTTTCGCCGTACGTTCCGGGCAAGCCTGTGGACGAACTGGCGCGCGAGCTGGATCTGGATCCGGCAAAGATCGTCAAACTGGCAAGCAATGAAAACCCGCTGGGCGCTAGTCCGAAAGCCTTGGCGGCGATCCGCGAAGAGCTGGCTGAGCTGACCCGCTATCCGGACGGCAACGGCTTCGCGCTGAAATCGCTGTTGGCCGAGCAGTGCCGCGTCGAGCTGAACCAGGTGACCCTGGGCAACGGCTCCAACGACATTCTCGAGCTGGTGGCGCGCGCCTATCTGGCGCCGGGCCTGAACGCCGTGTTCAGTGAGCACGCGTTCGCTGTCTACCCGATCGCCACCCAGGCTGTCGGTGCGCAGGCCAAAGTGGTTCCGGCCAAGGATTGGGGGCACGACTTGCCTGCGATGCTTGCGGCCATCGACGCCAATACCCGCGTGGTATTCATCGCCAATCCGAACAACCCGACCGGTACCTGGTTCGGCGCCGAAGCGCTGGGCGAGTTCCTGCAGGACGTGCCGGAGCACGTCCTGGTGGTGCTGGACGAGGCGTACATCGAATACGCCGAAGGCAGCGATCTGCCGGACGGTCTGGATTTCCTCGCGGCGTACCCGAATCTGCTGGTATCGCGCACGTTCTCCAAGGCCTACGGTCTGGCGGCGCTGCGCGTCGGTTATGGCCTGTCCACTGCGGTGGTGGCGGACGTGCTGAACCGCGTGCGCCAGCCGTTCAACGTCAACAGCCTGGCCCTGGCCGCGGCCTGTGCGGCGCTGAAAGACGAAGAGTATCTGGCGCAAAGCCGTCAGCTCAACGAATCCGGCATGCAACAGTTGCAGGCGGGGTTCCGTGAGTTGGGTCTGAGCTGGATCGAGTCCAAGGGTAATTTTATCTGCGTCGATCTCGGTCAGGTAGCTGCGCCGATTTTCCAGGGCTTGCTGCGCGAAGGCGTGATCGTGCGTCCGGTGGCCAATTACGGCATGCCGAACCACCTGCGGGTAACCATCGGTCTGCCGGCGGAAAACAGCCGCTTCCTCGAAGCGCTGCGTAAGGTTCTGGCTCGTGGGTGATGTCACTGCTCTGCAATCTGCTGCACCTATGATCGGTCGCCTTGTAGTGGTCGGTCTGGGCTTGATCGGTGGTTCGTTTGCCAAAGGCTTGCGTGAAAGCGGTCTCTGCCGCGAAGTGGTCGGGGTCGATCTCGACCCGCAATCGCGCAAGCTGGCGGTCGAGTTGGGTGTGGTGGATCGTTGTGAAGATGACCTGATCGCTGCGTGTCAGGGCGCCGACGTGATTCAGCTGGCGGTGCCGATTCTGGCCATGGAGAAAGTCCTGGCTCGTCTGGCGAGTGTTGATCTGGGGCAGGCGATTCTGACCGATGTCGGCAGCGCCAAGGGCAATGTGGTGCGCGCGGCGACCGAGGCGTTTGGTGGTATGCCAGCGCGCTTCGTGCCGGGCCATCCGATTGCCGGCTCCGAGCAGAGCGGGGTGGAAGCCTCCAACTCTGAGCTGTTCCGTCGGCACAAGGTGATTCTGACGCCGCTCGAGCAGACCGACCCGGCCGCACTGGCGGTGGTTGATCGCTTGTGGCGCGAACTGGGTGCCGACGTCGAGCACATGCAGGTCGAGCGTCACGACGAAGTGTTGGCCGCGACCAGTCATCTGCCGCACCTGCTGGCCTTCGGTCTGGTCGACTCGTTGGCCAAACGCAATGAAAACCTTGAGATCTTCCGTTACGCTGCGGGCGGTTTCCGCGATTTCACAAGAATCGCCGGAAGCGACCCGGTGATGTGGCACGACATCTTCCTCGCCAACCGCGAGGCTGTCCTGCGCACACTCGATACATTTCGCAGCGACCTCGACGCCTTGCGCGACGCGGTCGATGCAGGGGATGGGCACCAATTGTTGGGCGTCTTCACGCGCGCCCGGGTTGCCCGCGAGCATTTCAGTAAAATCCTGGCCCGCAGGGCCTATGTGGACGCTATGAATTCCAACGATCTGATTTTCCTGGCTCAACCTGGTGGCCGCCTGTCCGGTCGGATTCGCGTACCAGGTGACAAATCGATTTCCCACCGCTCGATCATGCTCGGCTCGCTGGCCGAAGGCGTGACCGAGGTTGAAGGTTTCCTCGAGGGCGAAGATGCCCTGGCGACCTTGCAGGCATTTCGCGACATGGGCGTGGTCATCGAAGGCCCGCACCACGGTCGTGTGACCATTCACGGCGTCGGCCTGCACGGTCTGAAGCCTGCGCCGGGTCCGATCTATCTGGGTAACTCCGGCACCTCGATGCGTCTGTTGTCCGGCCTGCTGGCCGCGCAGAGCTTCGACAGCACCCTGACCGGCGATGCGTCGCTGTCCAAGCGTCCGATGAATCGTGTGGCCAATCCGCTGCGTGAAATGGGCGCTGTGATCGAAACCGCTGCCGAAGGTCGTCCGCCGATGACCATTCGTGGCGGGCACAAACTCAAGGGTCTGACCTACACCATGCCGATGGCCAGTGCGCAGGTGAAGTCCTGCCTGCTGCTGGCGGGTCTGTATGCCGAAGGCAAGACCACCGTGACCGAGCCGGCGCCAACCCGTGACCATACCGAGCGCATGCTGCGCGGTTTTGGCTACCCGGTAAGCGTCGATGGCGCCACCGCGTCGGTCGAGTCCGGCGGCAAGCTGACTGCGACCCATATCGAAGTGCCGGGCGACATCTCGTCGTCGGCGTTCTTCCTGGTGGCGGCCTCGATCGCCGAAGGTTCCGAGCTGGTGCTGGAGCACGTTGGCATCAACCCGACCCGTACCGGTGTGATCGACATCCTGCGCCTGATGGGCGCTGATATCACCCTGGAAAACCAGCGTGAAGTCGGCGGCGAACCTGTAGCTGACCTGCGCGTGCGAGCGGCTAAACTGAAAGGTATCGAGATTCCGGAAGCGCTGGTACCACTGGCCATCGACGAATTCCCGGTGCTGTTCGTGGCGGCGGCGTGTGCCGAAGGTCGTACCGTGTTGACCGGTGCCGAAGAGCTGCGGGTCAAGGAATCGGATCGCATTCAAGTCATGGCGGACGGCTTGCTGGCGCTGGGCGTCAAATGCCAGCCGACTCCCGACGGCATCATCATTGATGGCGGCCAGATCGGTGGCGGGGAAGTGCATGGTCACGGTGATCACCGTATCGCCATGGCTTTCAGCGTCGCTTCGCTGCGCGCCACTGCACCGATCCGCATCCATGATTGCGCCAACGTCGCGACGTCGTTCCCGAACTTCCTCGCGCTGTGCGCGCAGGTCGGCATTCGCGTGGCTCAAGAGGCTCAGTCGTGAAAAACATTGCACCGGTCATCACCATCGATGGGCCAAGCGGTTCGGGCAAGGGCACGGTCGCCGGGATCCTGGCCAAGCGTCTGGGCTGGAATCTGCTGGATTCCGGTGCGCTGTATCGCCTGCTGGCGTTCGCTGCGCACAACCATGGTGTCGACCTGACCAATGAAGAGCTGCTGAAGAAACTGGCCGCTCATCTGGATGTGCAGTTCATCGCGGCGACCGATGGTCAGTTGCAGCGCATCATTCTGGAAGGCGATGAAGTCAGCGACGTCATCCGTACTGAAAGCGTCGGCTCCGGCGCATCTCAGGTGGCCGCATTGCCGGCGGTACGCGAGGCGCTGCTGCAGCGCCAGCGTGCTTTCCAGGAAGCGCCGGGCCTGGTGGCCGACGGTCGCGACATGGGCACAGTGGTTTTTCCGGATGCGCCGCTGAAGATTTTCCTCACCGCCAGTGCCGAGGAACGGGCGCGCCGCCGATATTTGCAGTTGAAGGGCAAAGTCGAGGGTGTTAGTCTGTCGAGTCTGCTAGATGAGATCCGTGCACGCGACGAGCGTGATACCCAGCGCGCAGTAGCCCCGCTCAAGCCGGCGGCTGATGCGATACAGCTGGATTCCACGGAGTTGTCCATCGATCAGGTGCTTGAACGCATCATGAGCGAGATCGCCATTCGCGATATCGCCGGGTGACCAAGAAGGTCGCAGGGGACCAGTCATAGTCCTGCGGCGCTTCTTTTAAATGAAACTAACCCACACCGTCTGGGGTGTGGAGATGGGCGTATTCTTCGCCCTCATCTACAGGAATTAAAATGAGCGAAAGCTTTGCGGAACTCTTTGAAGAAAGCCTAAAGACCCTGAACCTTCAGGCAGGCTCCATCATCACCGGTGTTATCGTTGATATCGATTACCAGGCTCGCTGGGTAACCGTTCACGCTGGCCTGAAGTCTGAAGCACTCATCCCGCTGGAACAGTTCTACAACGATGCTGGTGACCTGACTATCAATGTCGGTGACGAAGTTCACGTTGCTCTGGATTCGGTTGAAGACGGTTTCGGTGAAACCAAGCTGTCCCGTGAAAAAGCCAAGCGCGCTGAATGCTGGATCGTTCTGGAAGCAGCCTTCGCAGCTGAGGAAGTGGTCAAGGGCGTTATCAACGGTAAGGTTAAAGGCGGCTTCACTGTCGACGTTAACGGCATCCGTGCGTTCCTGCCAGGTTCCCTGGTTGACGTCCGTCCAGTGCGCGACACCACGCACCTGGAAGGCAAAGAGCTGGAATTCAAGGTCATCAAGCTGGACCAGAAGCGCAACAACGTTGTCGTTTCCCGTCGCAGCGTCCTGGAAGCCGAGAACTCCGCCGAGCGTGAAGCTCTGCTGGAATCCCTGCAGGAAGGCCAGCAAGTCAAAGGTATCGTCAAAAACCTCACCGATTACGGCGCATTCGTCGATCTGGGTGGCGTGGACGGCCTGCTGCACATCACCGACATGGCGTGGAAGCGTATCAAGCATCCTTCCGAAATCGTCAACGTTGGTGACGAAATCGACGTCAAGGTTCTGAAATACGATCGCGAACGCAACCGTGTTTCCCTGGGCCTGAAGCAACTGGGCGAAGATCCATGGGTTGCTATCAAAGCCCGTTACCCAGAAGGCACTCGCGTTACCGCTCGTGTAACCAACCTGACCGACTACGGCTGCTTCGCTGAGCTGGAAGAAGGCGTTGAAGGTCTGGTACACGTTTCGGAAATGGACTGGACCAACAAGAACATCCACCCTTCGAAAGTCGTGCAAGTCGGCGACGAAGTGGAAGTCATGGTTCTGGACATCGACGAAGAGCGTCGTCGTATCTCCCTGGGCATCAAGCAGTGCAAGTCGAACCCATGGGAAGACTTCTCTGGCCAGTTCAACAAGGGCGACAAGATCTCCGGCACCATCAAGTCGATCACCGATTTCGGTATCTTCATTGGTCTGGACGGCGGCATCGACGGTCTGGTTCACCTGTCCGACATCTCCTGGAACGAAGTGGGCGAAGAAGCCGTACGTCGTTTCAAGAAGGGCGACGAGCTGGACACCGTCATCCTGTCGGTTGACCCAGAGCGCGAGCGCATCTCCCTGGGCATCAAGCAACTGGAAAGCGATCCGTTCTCCGAGTACGTCTCGGTTAACGACAAGGGCGCTATCGTGACCGGTACCGTGAAAGAAGTTGACGCCAAAGGCGCCATCATCGTTCTGGCCGACGACATCGAAGCAACCCTGAAAGCCTCTGAAATCAGCCGTGACCGCGTTGAAGACGCGCGCAACGTTCTGAAAGAAGGCCAGGAAGTTGAAGCCAAGATCATCAGCGTTGACCGCAAGAGCCGCGTAATCCAGCTCTCGATCAAGTCGAAAGACGATGCTGAAGAGAAAGAAGCCATCCAGAGCCTGAAAGCAGCTCCGGAAGGTGAAGCAGCTGACACCACTATGGCGGCACTGCTGCGTCAAGCAATGGCCAAACAGAACTAAGTTCTGCTTGATCATGAAAAAGGGCGACTTCGGTCGCCCTTTTTTGTGCCTGCGATTTGGTGGCGGTGCGCGCCGCGGTTTGCGTGGATCGAGGCTACGGTGAAACCAATCACTTCAACGGGTTGTCTGTTTCTTTAATCGGATCAATCGCCTATTCGCGACTAAGCTGGGTATTAGTCGTGCAGTAGTCGGGCGTTGCCTGGCATAAGGAAGTGGATGAACAGATTTATTGTCTTGATCGCGGTGTTGGTATTGGCGGGCTGCACCACAAGTGCCAAAACGCATGCCGTGCGTGGCGTCAGCGGTATCGAGATCGACTGCTCTGGTCTGGGTTCGGGGTGGGAGAAATGCCAAAAGCGCGCAGCGAAGGAGTGCAAGGGCGCGGGTTACAGGGTAATCACCCGATCTGATCAGGCCAAGGATGAAGATGAATATCCGTTTGGCTTCAATCCCGCAGGCTACGTCACTCGAACCATGCTGGTCATGTGCCGTTGAGTGTGTACTGCTTCGGCTTGTGCTTGTGTGCACTGAAAACAGGCGTTTCAGCGCCAAGGAAGATATGTCAATCCCTGGGCTGTTCAAAATCTTCCGGGCGTGCTAAAACCTTTCAAGCGCTGATCTAGCTGCTTGAAAAAGAAGGGAAAAATATGACGAAGTCGGAGTTGATCGAACGAATTGTCACCCATCAAGGGCTACTCTCATCCAAAGATGTGGAGCTGGCCATCAAGACCATGCTTGAACAAATGTCCCAATGCCTGGCCACTGGTGATCGCATCGAGATCCGTGGGTTTGGCAGCTTTTCTCTGCACTATCGTGCGCCGCGCGTCGGTCGCAATCCAAAGACTGGTCAGTCGGTTAGTCTAGACGGCAAGTTCGTTCCGCATTTCAAGCCGGGCAAGGAGTTGCGTGACCGGGTGAATGAGGAAGAGGAGGAGGGAGTTTGACAGTCGCTACTTTTCAAGGAGTTACTCATGCGTAACCTCAAGCGCATACTTCTTGGTGTTTTTATTCTGCTGCTGGTGTTGGTGATTCTGGCGTTTGTGCTTGAGAACCAGCAGTCGGTTTCGCTTTTGTTTATGGGCTTTTCGGGCCCGCAGTTGCCCGTGTCGGTTGTTGCTGTGTTGGCATTGCTGATCGGCATGATGATTGGTCCTGTATTGGGCTGGTTTCTGGGGCGTTCGTCTAGGGCAGCGCGCAAACGACTGGTCTGAAAGCGACAGGCGCACGGCATCTGTCGAATTTGCGCCTTGGTCTGTCTTTATCCATTAGTAAAACCATCATTAAGCTGTAAAATGCACCCTTGTTCGATCGTGCCTAAATGCATGTCGATTTCAGACTGACTCTGACGGATGCCAACTGATGGTGGCTTCTGCATTCATGGATTAGACCGCGCTCGCAGGCAGCGCTGTCCGCAGCTCAAGGGTATCGTTTCGCGTGAAAATTCTAGTTACCGGCGGCGCCGGCTTCATTGGCTCGGCAGTCATCCGTCACATCATCTCCAATACTTCTGATTCTGTCGTCAATGTCGATAAGCTGACTTACGCTGGCAATCTGGAGTCATTGGCAGAAGTCAGCCAGAACTCCCGTTACGCTTTCGAGCGCGTCGATATCTGCGATCGTGATCAGGTTGACCGTGTCCTGCGTGAGCACCAACCGGATGCAATCATGCACCTGGCCGCAGAGTCCCACGTCGATCGTTCGATCTCCGGCCCGTCCGAATTCATCCAGACCAACATCATCGGTACTTACACGCTGCTCGAAGCTGCCCGCCACTACTGGGCAGCGCTGGATGATGCGCGTAAAGCCAGTTTCCGCTTTCACCATATTTCGACTGACGAAGTTTACGGAGACCTCGAAGGTCCGGAAGATCTCTTCACCGAAACCACGCCTTACCAGCCAAGCTCGCCATATTCGGCCAGCAAGGCTAGCTCTGATCACCTTGTTCGCGCTTGGGCACGCACCTATGGTCTGCCGACACTGGTTACCAACTGCTCGAACAACTACGGCCCTTGCCACTTCCCTGAGAAGTTGATCCCTCTGATCATTCTCAATGCACTGGAAGGCAAGCCGTTGCCGGTTTATGGCAAAGGTAATCAGGTACGTGACTGGCTGTATGTCGAAGATCACGCTCGTGCGTTGTACAAAGTCGTCACTGAAGGTGTAATTGGTGAGACTTACAACATTGGCGGTCATAACGAAAAACAAAACATCGAAGTGGTGCACACCCTCTGTGCGCTGCTTGATGAGTTGCGTCCTGATTCGTCCCATCGTCCTCATGCCAGCCTGATTACCTATGTTCAGGATCGTCCTGGTCATGATGTGCGTTATGCAATCGATGCGAGCAAAATTCAGCGCGAATTGGGCTGGACTCCGGAAGAGACATTCGAAACCGGCATTCGCAAGACTGTTGAGTGGTATCTGAACAACACTGAGTGGGTTGAGCACGTGAAGAGCGGTAGCTACCAGCAGTGGATCGATCAGAACTATGCGGATCGTTCGAGCAAAGCATGAAGATCCTGCTTTTAGGAAAGAACGGTCAGGTGGGCTGGGAGCTGCAACGTTCCCTGGCTCCGCTTGGCGAACTCGTCGCTCTTGATCGTCACGTTGTTGATGGCCTCAGCGGTGATCTGTCGAATCTTGAATGCTTGCGTGCAACGATTCGTCAGATAAAGCCCGACGTTATTGTTAATGCTGCCGCTTATACGGCGGTCGACAAAGCTGAGTCGGAAACCGAGTTGGCGGATCTTGTAAACGGCCTTGCGAGTGGCGTGATGGCGGAAGAAGCCGCATCGATGGGCGCATGGCTGGTTCACTACTCAACGGATTATGTTTTCAGTGGGCAAGGCGTCACGCCATGGCAGGAGACAGACCCTGTCGCGCCGGTAAACCATTATGGCGCCAGCAAGCTCGCCGGTGAGCAGGCGATTATCGCGTCGGGTTGCAACCATCTGATCTTCCGCACCAGTTGGGTGTACGGCGCTCGCGGCAATAACTTCGCCAAGACCATGCTGCGTTTGGCCAAAGATCGCGAAACGTTGAGCGTGATTGCGGATCAGATCGGAGCACCTACCGGGGCGGATCTGATCGCTGATGTAACGGCGTTGGCTATTCAGCAAGTTAACAAGCGTCCAGAGTTGGCTGGCCTCTATCATTTGGCCGCTGCTGGCGAAGTGTCCTGGCATGGCTATGCCAGTCTCGTAATCGACTTCGCTAAAGCCCAAGGCGAGGAGTTGGCTGTGACAACGGTCGACCCAATCGAAACGACTGCCTACCCGACACCTGCACGTCGCCCTCTGAACTCACGCTTGAATACTCAGAAACTGCGCGACAATTTTTCTCTACACTTGCCGGATTGGCACAGTGGTGTAACCCGAATGCTTAGGGAAGTTCTGAACAAATGACCACGACAAATCGTAAAGGCATTATCCTCGCTGGTGGTTCGGGCACGCGCTTGCACCCGCTTACTCTTGGTGTCTCCAAGCAAATGTTGCCAATCTACGACAAGCCGATGATTTTCTATCCATTGTCAGTATTGATGCTTGCAGGGATGCGAGAAGTTCTCATCATTTCGACACCAGAAGATTTGCCGTGTTTCCGCAAGCTTCTGGGGGATGGCAGCCTTTACGGCGTGAAGCTGAGCTACGCAGAGCAGCCAAGCCCTGATGGATTGGCGCAGGCTTTCATTATCGGTGAAGAGTTCATTGGTAATGATCCTTGCTGCCTCATCTTGGGTGACAACATTTTTTATGGTCATCATTTTTCGGAAAATCTGCGCTCTGCAAACTCGCAGGAGGTTGGTGCAACCGTTTTTGGTTATCACGTCTCCGATCCAGAACGATTCGGGGTTGTCGAGTTCGACGAAACTGGGCGGGCCTTAAGTATTGAAGAAAAACCGCTCAAGCCGAAATCCAACTACGCTGTGACCGGTCTCTACTTCTATGATAATCAAGTAGTTGAAATTGCCAAGAACATCAAGCCATCTGAGCGAGGTGAGCTTGAAATCACTGATATCAACCGCGCCTATCTCGAACAAAAGTCTTTGAATGTAGAAATGCTCGGTCGAGGATTTGCTTGGCTGGACACGGGGACTCACGATTCGCTACTGGAGGCCAGTCACTTTGTCCATACAATTGAGCAGCGTCAGGGATTGAAGGTGGCTTGTCTAGAAGAAATCGCTTATCACAATGGCTGGATCACGGCCGAACAGGTAGCTGCGCAGGCTGAGGCGCTGAAGAAAACTGGTTATGGTCAATATCTGCAAAAGCTTTTGGACTCTCCCTCTCACTGATTTCAGTGATCAACTCGCTCGGGCGATAGCGTTTTAACCGGTGGTAGCAGGAACGGCATGCCAGTAAAACATCCCAAGATCGCAGTTTTACTGGCTGCCTACAACGGCATGCAGTGGATCGAAGAGCAGATTTCATCGATCCTGGCCCAAACAGGCGTAGACATCAGCTTATTCATCAGTGTCGATCCCTCAAGTGATGGTACGCGAGCTTGGTGCGAAACTTATGCAGCCGGGCATCCGCAAGTCGTCTTGCTTCCTGAGGCAGGCACCTTTGGTGGTGCTTCGCGTAACTTCTTCAGGCTTATCCGAGATGTCGATCTTGATTCATATGACTTCATCGCATTCGCCGATCAGGATGATATCTGGTTTTTAGATAAGCTAAGCCGCGCTGCGGCCTCTATTCAAGGCCGTCAGGTTGACGCTTACTCCAGCAATGTCACTGCCTTTTGGCCCGATGGTAAGCATTCCATATTGAATAAGGCCCAGAATCAGGTCACCTGGGACTATCTTTTTGAGGCGGCAGGCCCTGGGTGCACCTATGTGCTCAGTAATGGACTCGCCAGAGCTCTCAAAGAATCGATGCTTCATAATTGGCAATCTCTTCAGGACGTCAGTTTGCATGATTGGTATTGCTATGCTTTTGCTCGACGTAATGGATATCGTTGGTATATTGATCCCGAACCCTCAATGAACTACAGACAGCACGCGAGTAATCAGGTGGGGGCTAATAAGGGATTAATGCCACTGATCGCTCGATATAAAACCATTCATGATGGCTGGTGGTTTCAGCAAGTCCAACTGATCTGCAGGTTGCTAAAGTTGGAGCGCACAGCGTTTGTTAGTAGTTGGCTTGATCTACGGCCTAATCAATTAATGAGGTTGTCTTTAAGTTCCTGGAAGTGCCGTAGAAGGATGCGAGATAAAGTTCTGTTCTTTTGTCTTTGTTGGGTTGCGGCGGTAATGGGAGTGAAGTGAAAATGGCTGCGCCGAAAGTGCTGGTAACCGGTGCGAATGGTTTTGTCGGAGAGGCGGCGGTATTTAAATTATTGGTATCGCGGGACTTTCAGCCGATCGCAGCGGTACGTGGAGTGTCACGCCTTCAAGGTTTATGCCCTGTTGTAAAGTTTGACCTGGCTAAACCTGACCTACAGCCAAATCTTGGCGATATAGATGTTGTTATACACGCTGCCGCGCGAGTTCATATTATGAATGACGATGCTGCACAGACAGTAGAGCAGTTTCGTAAAGTCAATGTCGAGGGTACGCTTCGCCTGGCCCGAAATGCGGCTGCTTCCGGAGTGAGGCGTTTCATATTTATTAGCTCGATCAAAGTTAACGGTGAGTGGACTGCTCCCGGGAAACCCTTTTCCGCTGATGACCTTCCGAACCCTTTGGATCCTTATGGGATTTCAAAATGTGAGGCAGAAAAAGCGTTGAAAGAGCTAAGCCATGAAACCGGGATGGATGTGGTGATTATCCGTCCTCCACTGGTTTATGGCCCTGGCGTAAAGGCAAACTTCAAAAATATGCTGAAGTGGCTCGCTAAAGGCGTTCCATTACCATTGGGTGCTGTTAACAATAAGCGCAGCCTAGTTGCAGTTGATAATCTCGTCAGTTTGATTATTACTTGTATCGATCATCCTGGAGCTCGTAATCAAATTTTTCTTGCTGGCGACGGTGTAGATCTATCCACCTCAGAGTTGTTGAGGCGCCTTTCTCAATCGATTGATAAACCGTCTCGATTGATACCGGTACCTCAACGTATCCTCCAGTGCGCCGCAAGGATTGCAGGCAAGAAAGGGATCGCGGACAGATTGCTTGGATCGCTTCAGATTGATATCAAAAAGAATAAGGAATTGCTGGATTGGGTACCCCCAGCCGATGTTGATGAAGCGCTTCGCCGAACAGTTGAGTATTATCAGGAAAATGAAATTAAATGATTGTTTTGTGGTTAATACCGATTTGCTTTGTTATTTCTTGGGCTCTGACGTGCCTGCTTCGCCGGTATGCATTAGCTAAAAGTTTGATAGACGTTCCGAATGAGCGAAGCTCGCATTCCATACCCACTCCTCGAGGTGGTGGAGTAGCAATCGTAGCTACCTTTCTGCTGGGGCTTCCTGTTTTGCACGTACTGGGGCTGTTGAGCCAGGAGGTGCTCTATGCGTTCTTGGGTTCCGGGCTGATTGTTGCGACGCTTGGCTTTGCCGATGATCATGCTCATATTGCTGCTAAATGGCGATTAGCAGGGCATTTTATTGCCTCTTCATGGGCATTGTTCTGGTTAAGTGGGCTTCCCACTCTACAGTTATTTGGCATAACTGTTTATCCAGGTATTTTAAGCACTTTGATTGCGCTGTGTTATTTGGTCTGGATGCTCAATCTGTTCAATTTTATGGACGGCATCGACGGGCTGGCGAGCATGGAAGCAATTAGTGCTTGCTTGGGAATGTGCCTGATCTACTGGCTTACAGGAAAGTCAGAGCTCATATGGGGGCCGCTGCTTCTCGCTGGATCAACCGCGGGATTTTTTTGGTGGAACTTTCCACCTGCACGAATCTTTATGGGGGATGCGGGTAGCGGGTTTCTGGGATTAATTCTCGCTGGCATGAGCGTGCACGCGGCCAATGTCTCTCCTGAATATTTCTGGAGTTGGATTATTCTCCTGGCTGTATTTATTACAGACTCAACCTGGACGCTCATGCGACGCTTGCTGCGCGGTGAAAAAATCCATCAAGCGCATCGTTCTCATGCCTATCAGCATACCGCAATGAAGCTTCGCAGCCATAAGCGCACGACAGGCCTTGTAATGGCCATTAATGTTCTTTGGTTAGCGCCGTTGGCAATTGCGGTTGCAAGAGGTCTGGAGCCGCTTTTAGGCCTGCTCTTGGCCTATACGCCTCTATGTTTTCTGGCATTTAGGCTAAGGGCGGGACTTAATACCGCAGCATGAATGCTAGCTATTTAATTTTGCTGCGAGGCGAGCCGCAAGATCGGAGGCATATTTTCTTAGCTCCGGAACGGCAGTTGCCTCCCAGTATTTTGCCTTCAACATTGGGCCAATATAGCTCAATGTAGCACTGCCTTTTTGCAAGGCGTTTGTGAGTGTGAGATCGTCATTAACGAGCAAGCCAAGTTTTAGATCGTCCAGTAATGCCGTTTTAGAATCTATCAATTGAGTGATTAATGGTTCTTTGACCAACTCAAGATTCGTATTCGGCCCAGTACAATTGATGATCTTGCTGACCTCAATCGAAAAAATAGATTCTGAGTTACGCCGTTTGATATTGACTAAAAGTCGATCTTCAATAATTGAAACGTCTCGAATTCGTCCTGCAAAGCTCTTCACTTGCTGAGTGGCACAGTAAGCATTGAAGATGTCATGGGAGTCAGGAGCAACCCGATGGCGATGAACATCCCAGTAAGGTTGTAAATGTCTTAAAAAACGTCTGCGCTCGCAAGTGTTCAAGCGTAACCAAAGCTTATTGGTGATCGGGCGTATTGCCGCAATTATGTCTCTCCAATCACCATTGGTCAGTTTGATAGCTTTTCGGAGTATGCGTGAGTAGTTTAATACTGACGGATGGCATTGAAGTAATTCTTCAAGCAGCAGACTGTCTACGGGCGTTTGAATGTTTTTTCTACGGTGCGGTAAAGGCAGCAACCCTCTTCTGGATATCATGTAGATCGGACCACGATGCCCTTGTTGGGTCAGTTTGGTAACAGTGTCGAGCGCTGTCAATCCAGAGCCCACCAGCAGAACCGCTTCATCCGCTTCGAGTGCATATTGATCTTCCTGAGCTTTCCAGGGATCGTGCATATACCAAGCAGAACCTAGAAATTTTCGTAATTGATGGGGGGCGGCAGGGGAAAAGTTGCCGAGCGCCAGAACAACGTGATCTGCATGTAGAGAAATACCATCCTCAAGCGAAACTTCTAAATGGTCAGTACCATGCTGAATACTACGGACTTCAGTGTTCAGTTGTTCGAATGTTATTTTGCCGCGATTTTTATTATCTGCCTGCTCCAGAAGGGCGCTGAGATACTGTCCGTACAGTTGGCGCGGAACAAATGAAGCGCCTGTAACGTCAAGGTTTCGATCCTTGCAGAAGCTGAGGAAATGGTCTGGCTGCTCTGGATATGCGCTCATGTTCCCAGCAGGGACATTCAGCAGATGCGAAGCGCTATTAGTGCCATAGGCCAAGCCGCGTCCCATTAGGCCCGATCGATTTATCAAAACTATGCGTACGTCATCGATATCTTGATTGAGAAGCTGGGCAGCGAGGACCGTACCGCTGAAGCCTGCGCCAATAATGATAACGGTCTTCATTGGCTTGCTCGCTGCTCCAGGTAATCCAGAATGATCCGCACTGACTGTTCTACATCATTTTTGAAGGTGTCAATATGAACCTCGGGTGAAAGCGGTTGTTCATAGATTGAGTCAATACCTGTGAAGTTTTTTATAAAACCAGCGCGGGCTTTTTTATACAGTCCTTTGGGGTCCCGCTTTTCGCACTCAAGCAAAGGCGCGTCGATAAAGACTTCAATGAAAGATTCAGCGCCAATGATATCCCTGGCTATCTTCCTGTCCTGACGAAAGGGCGATATGAAGGAGGCAATGGTAATCAAGCCTGAGTCGAGGAACAGTTTCGACACCTCCGCGATACGACGTATATTCTCCTCGCGATCTTTGTCACTGAAGCCCAGGTCGCGACACAGACCGAGGCGTACATTATCGCCATCGAGCAGGAATGTGTGTCGACCCTTTGTGAGAAGAGCCTGTTCAAGCCCATTTGCGATCGTCGACTTTCCAGCACCGCTTAGGCCTGTGAACCAAATGACAAGAGGGGTTTGCGCCTTGGATGCCGCTCTAGCTGTTGGAGTGACGACAGTGGGATGAAATACGAGGTCAGGTTTCATCTTTTCCTCATTGCAAAAACGAAAATATAGACAAGAGCATATCAGTATGCAGAAAGTCTATAAAGCCGCTATGTTAAAGAAAAATCTCTATGCCGGACAATCGTTAGGTTTGGATTCTTTCGATTGTCCAGTATAGGGGGATTTCTTTACCGTTATATAGCCTGGCTGACGCGTGTGCGTAACTCTTTGATACGTTTTTCCGAGAGCAGGTAAGGCTCACTGCTCAACAGTGAAGCTCGTTGGTCTTTGTCGTTGATGGCAAGGGTGTTACTGTCCTCGCTGTCTATACGATGTATGTAATCGCCTACGAAAAAATCTGTTTCAAGTGACTTCCAATCTGTTTCATTTTTGGTGAATAGTTGTAATGTCATGTAGTAATCTTCCATGTATTTCATGTCGGCGAAATACTCGATCGCTTCCGTGTTGCACTTGCTGATGTCAAGCATAAAACTGTGTATTGGTGCGTGATTCACATTCAAGAAGTCTTCGAATGTATGACCATATGTATAAGTTCTATCTCGAGCAGTGATCAAGCCACTGTCCGAATGAACAAGTGTCGAGTAGACGCGACCGAATGTTGCATTTTTCCCCGTTGCAGCCAAGCGAGCGGCCATTTTACTGTAGGCATCGGGGAAAACGACGTCATCATAGTCAAGGAATGTGACATATCCGTTTTTAACGGATTTTAGTGCCTCGTTCAGCATAAGAGAGCGCAGGTCTGGAGCTTCCGCAGTCGAGTAGTAGCACTGAAACTCTGGAAAGGCTCTGACGGGCCAAGGAAGCTGAGATATTTCCTGCTTAAGGGTCTCGACTTCTTCAGGTGTCATATCCTGGATGGCCAAGATAGGATGTACCTGACAATTATGCTGGGCTATAAGCGAAAGCAAGCAGTTCTTGAGCAACTTTCTGCTCCCCTGCTTATGAAAGCGAATGATGGTTGAAACCCGTGCAGGAGCATCTGATATGAGTTGGTCTGATGCAAGCAGCGTGAAGCAAGGGGCGTTACCACACTCTTTGTAGCCGGCATTACGTAATCCGGACTTCAAGATAATGCCAGAGCGCTGGCTGAAACTTACTTCGCCATTATTCTGTTTTGCGCTGGAAGCAAAGCTTTCCTGGTTTCTGATACTGGCGCAAATATTGTATCCAACATGTCGGGTAGACATCTTGAGCAGATTTTCAATGGTGAAGGAGGGAAACAGGTATACGTTGTTGAATTCCAGATTAAGGCCGCTGTCGACATGGCTAGTCTTTTCAACGATGACACCGTTTTCCTCAAGGTAGTCGAGCAGGTGTTCGTCTGAGACCGTCACCGTACAGCTGGAGAATACGCTCGAGTTTTTGATGCATTGATAAAAAGCGCTGCGTAGTTCCCGGTTTTCGGAAAGGCGTTTCTGCGTATATTCACTGACGGAAATATTAACGACCGTTGTTTTGTCCATCGGCAGATATTCAATGTCGTCAAATTTATAACCACTCAGAGCACGCCCTACGGAGTTTAGGTAGCCATAGCCGAAGCGAGTGTCAGGCTCGAGGTGAGCACCTTCTGCCCACTCATTCCACGCGTTGATTACTACAAATCGGCGATCTTCGGGAAGATTTTGTTCCGAATAATCGATTAAATGTTCCAGCCAATTCTGGAATTTTGACGTCGTAAAGCCATCGAGCGCGTAGGCTTCTGTTCCGTAACGCGCGGTGTTGTCCCAAGTTGGTACCAAGGAGCGGAAGAGCGTGTAGTCGTTGGATAGCTCTTTTTCGATGTAATGATCTGCGACTGCGCTGTAATCCAGGATGCTTCCGTTGATTGGCCAATATGGCTGCTTCTGGTTATTTATATCGGGTACGGCTCCGCCGGTCCAATCTTGAAGGACTCGCTCGACAGCTGCATCCATCCCATAATCCTGAGGGGCTGTAGCGCCACGTGTCAGCGTTGCGACGACATAAGGTGCCTTGATGCCATTGTCTTCGCATTCTGCGGCCCAGATGTCGATGTACTCTTGTACAAACTCCATGGAGGAGGGGCGATAAACAAAGAGAAGTGGGCGACCATCAACTTTGATGTATCGATGATCCTTGAAGAAAGGGATCAGATATCTAATGAAACCCAGTGCGTCTTCCTTGGAGTAAACCTGTCCGAGCAATATTTCCTGCTCATTACCATCCCAGCGACGAGTCCAGTTTTCGTTCGCCCAGCAGAAGCTGAATGGCATATTGATTTCAGGATGCTCGAGAAGCATTTGTGCCGGCTTTTCGAGAATAAGTTTTCCCGAAAACCAATAGTGATAGAAGATCATCCCGTGGACGCCGGCTTTTTCCATCTGCGCAGCCTGAATGGCCATGTGATGATGGGTTTCCAGGCTGTAGTAACCAATATCGGGATGCGGGACATGCTGTTGATAATGGCCGTGGAACAGCGGGTTGGCTGCACGAACCTTGTGCCATTCTGTGAAGCCCTTACCATGCCATTCATCGTTTTCCGGGTTAGGGCTGAATTGAGGCAGGTAATACGCGAGCACTTTTATGGTGTCGTGTGCAATCGAACTTGCGTAATCTTTTTGCTCCTCGTAATACGCCAGAGGCACGGACGACAGAGAACGAGCCTCAATTCGATAATTCCGACCGGGTGTTTTGGTGGAGAAAATCAACAACAGCCGCTCAAGAGCGTGGGCCAGTGTTGCATCTGGCAAAATTGGCTCAGCTGGAAAATCCTCATACTTCAGTGGAAGAAGGAGGTAGTCTCGAATGCTCTCGGTCGTCGCCCAGAACATAGTGCCCTGTGGAAACTCGACAGACGGGAAGTTCGCAATGTCGAAGTCCGTATAACGCTCGAGGACTTCCTTGGCAATTTCTTTATTGTCGCTCCATCCGTCGTCACCAGGTACCACTTGGTTGCCAGCGGCATAGACAACTTTTGCGTCATCCTCAAGCAGTTTAAAGATCTGTGCGACCTGTTTCGATTCTCCGCACAGGGTCATCATCAGAGCGTCGAACCACTCGTTCAGATCCTCGCGATGAGGACTTTTCTTTGTATGAAAATGACCAATATAGTCGTATTCGGAAAGTTTCCTTCCGAATAGGCAAATCAGCGGCGCGATGTCTCTACCACGATTTTGGCTGTGCTCGACAAATATCTGTCCTGAGTGGGTCAGATGTTCGCTAAAAAATTTTGTTATGCGTTCGATGTCTGCTTTGGGCTGAACGGATACAAATAGATCGAACTCTAGCGGGATATTGTTCAGGTATTCAACGCAACGCTCGCCCATGTCTTCGTAAAAAAAGTGCAGATGTACCGCAATTTTTTTTGCTGCCATTGAGGGCATGTCGTGGAGATAGGGATTAAGGTTGAACGGTACAACTTTATATAAGCCGTACTCCAGCATCGAAGCACTGTTAAGCGCTTGTACGGCGGCTTGGGGGTGGCGAAGCTCTCGCTGTACTCGGCTCTTTGCGAGCGCGATCGCCTGATGCACTCCTGAGCGTTTAGCTTCGGCGAGAAAACGTCTGATCAATACTGGATCATTGATCAGTAACTTCACCAAGGTTATATATTTGTTCGAAGCGGATTTGGCTTGCTTGAACTGATATCTGTGCCCCGTTACGTCGAAAATCGACCGACCTTCTTTATGCCCATGGCGAACATAGTGTACGAGAGGGTTTATACCTGTCCGTTGAACATCCTCATAGGCTTCGAGGTAATACGTGGTGGAGAAGTGCTCGGAAGGGGCTCTTCCTTCCTGCCAACCATGGTCGAGATAGTGATCTAGAGCATTTAGTTTGGCGTTCTTTACATCTTTATATGTATTTAGGTAAAACTGCTCATCCAGCAACCCCATTGCAAGAATTTTGGATTTTATTTTTTTTTCGTTGACCGTCTTGAACGCAAGAATACGCTTCGCTACCAAGCGGGCAAGCGCTTTCAGCAGAAACCTGCCAGAAGAGTAACGGCTTGTCGTTTTCAGCAACTCGTTAATTTGAATGGCATGATTGTCGAGAAGCTCGCTCAGAACTTTTTTGTGCTTCAACTCAGCAGCAACCTGCTCTTCTAGTTCCGTAATCTTTGATTTCTGTTCTGCGCTGCTATTCTTTAAATTTTCAACTTGGAATTCCAGGTTGCTAATCGTCTTGTGGGCGTCTGAGTAGTCTTTCTTCTGCTGCTCGATTTGCAAGTCCTTCTCCCATCCCGCTGTTAGGAGTTCTGTCGCGCGCTGATCCAGTATTCGCATCAATTTATAGGCCGGAAAATCATCGAATATATCAATAAATAACGCGTCAACGTGGTTTTTGGCTTCAGCGTCGTCAGCGATCTGGTCGCTCGCCATTGAGGAAATTAGTTTGCTAAGTCTGGTTATACTTGCGGGAGCTGCGTCATCGACTTTCAGCTCTTCAAGCTCGACAGAGTGATGACGCAGACTTTTTTCCAGGAAGTGTTCGTTGAATTCATTCAGTGCAGCATTGTCTGTATCGAAATTAAGATTTAATGCATCGGCAATGCGTTTGATTTGGTCATTAGGTTTCTTGAGTATCAAGTCGTAGTCGACAATCACCCGTAAAGAGTTCTCGCTATATTTCAAGCTAAGAAGCATATGCTCCTGCCACAGGAAGTAACCTTTCTCAAGTTCAAAACCGTCTCGAGCTGCAAGGGAGCGGGCTGCACTTCCTGGGTTCCGATAAGCGATGATGTAGGCGGTATCCAGTGCAAGATCTTCAAAGATCTCAATCCAGAAAGGCATTGTACGCGCCATGCGCGGGTCTTTAACTCCGAAGCAGTCGGTGTTTTGGAACTTGCTTCTTACTATCTCTTTCGCTCGCGCCTTGAATTTATCAAGCTCCGGATGCAGCCACTCGTTGGGGTTGACGGGAGTGAGGGAGTGCCAATCGTGGCCAAGTGCCTGGAGCAGTTCGATATTCAGTTGATTGAAGTCGATATCTTCCCAGAAGCCCTTGTCATTATTTCCGTCGGAAGGAGGCATCAAGTGATCGCCAAGATCGACTCCTAGCGTACTGAGTGCTCGGGTTATTACGCTGGTGCCACAGCGATGCATGCCCAGGACTACAATGATTCTTTTTGAGGATAGCTGTTTGTCTGTCATTTTTATGCCAATTCTTTGTAATTTGCTTCGCACTTAAAGCTAACCGGCCCCGTCGCTATATTGTCCATCACGGGCAATACGCGGAACATGCAGGCATCAATCAAGCGATGAAGGTAAGTCTCACCTTCCTCAATCAATCCAACGACGCCCGCGTTCATAAAGTATGTTCCCGGATTCAAGTTGCAGTGGAATTTGAACTCAACCTGCATCTGAGTGTTGTTAGATACGGCAGCTACCGAGTCCTGAAGTCTAGAGGCGCTGGTGCTGCCTCCAAGTTCGACGCCGCCTAGTGACTTGATCATCATCCCAAAACGCACTGCAGTCGCAGCAAGTTCAAAGTTAACTTTGTAGCGATAGCAGTAGATACGGCCGCGCTTCAGGCAGTTCACTTGTTCGCCGGCTTCACTGAATATCTGCGCTTGAGAGATCAAAGCGCCATGAGACTCGTATGACAGGATGCTTTTGGAAACAAGATTTGGATCAAAGAACTCGTCGAGGTCGTAGTCTTCGCTCGCTTCAGTATTCTGCGACTGGTCTTCCGCGAACGTCCATTCCGTATCAGTCTGTGGACCTTCCGGTGTTGAGTTCCTTATCTCCTCCCGCAATGTGCTGACTTTTTCATTCGGGGCGTAGAGCAGTTTCTGGTATTGACCAACGATAAATTTGGGTGGCCCTTCAGCGAGTTTTTCTCCGCCGTCGAGCAGTATTGCTCGATCACACAACTCGATGACAGTATTCCCGGAATGAGATACGAACAGAATCGTTGCACCAGTAGATTTGATAGCTTCGATTCTTGCGAAGCATTTGCGCTGAAATCTTTCATCCCCAACTGACAGCGCTTCGTCGACAATTAGTATCTGTGGGTCAACGTTGATCGCGACGGCAAATGCCAAGCGAACCATCATGCCGCTTGAGTATGTTTTTACAGGTTGGTTGATGAAGTCGCCGATCTCGGCAAAACGCTCGATATCTTCAAATCGCGCGTTTGTTTCCTCTCTGGTCAAGCCTAGAACCGCTGCGTTCATGTATACGTTTTCACGGCCGCTGAATTCAGGATTAAAGCCCGAACCTAGTTCAAGCAACGCCGCCACTCGGCCGTGAGTAGTAATATTTCCTGAGGACGGATTAAGTGTTCCGCAAATCAGTTGCAGAAGCGTGGATTTACCGCTGCCATTTCGCCCGACAATGCCAACAGTCTGGCCTTTCGCAATGGTAAAGGAAACATCTTTTACCGCCGGGAATTCACGGTAATAATGTTTTCTGCCCAGTGATAGCATTTGCAGTAGTCGATCGCGAGGCTTGTCGTAGATCTGGAACTTTTTGTTAAGTTGGCTTACAACAATCGCGCTTTCAGAGGACATCAGCAAATCCCTTACGTGTTTTCTGGAACCATACGAATCCTAGGTACAATACGATGCTTCCTATTAGGTAGCTGGTACCCAGTGCGGTGAAATCCGGCATTTGTCCACGAAACAGGATGGCTCGAGTATTTTCAATAGCCGGTGTTAGTGGGTTGGCTGACAGTAAGTAGCGATATTCGAGTGGTAGGGCGGTTATTGGATAAAAAATCGGAGACATGAACATCAAGACGGATGTCAAAACACCGATGATTTGACTCACGTCACGGAGGTAAACGCCCAGTGATGATAAGAACCAGACCAGGCCTAGGGTGATCATTGCCAGTGGGCCTAGAACGACGGGAAGCCACAGTGTGGTAAGTTCGATCTTTCCGAACAAAATGATCGACGCGGCTAACCAAACTAGGAGACTCACTACATAATGAAATAAGGCAGATCCGAACGTGACTACAGAAAGTATCTCCAGTGGGAATACAACTTTTTTCACGTAGTTAACGTTGCTGATGATCAGGCTAGGTGCGCGGTTTAGGCATTCAGCGAATAGGTTAAAGGTCATGAGTCCGGCGAAAAGCATTAATGCAAATTCGGTTTTGGATTCGCTATCAACACTCCAGCGTGCTTTAAATACTACGCTGAAAACAAATGTGTAAATAACCAACATAAAAATAGGGTTGAATAGTGACCATAGCATTCCCATGATGGAGCCTCTGTATCGGCCAATCACTTCACGTTTGATCAAGGCTGCAATCAAACCCCTGTTGCGCCAATTTGAGGCTAGTATTTCTCGAGGGCTAATGGAAAAAGTTTTCATGGTAACAAACACTCCGTTGTTTGTTTGTTCGTGTCGGTCAACGCATAAAAACACAAAATTCTGATATCCATCTGCTACTCAAAAAATGGGTTGATCGGGTGAGGCGGTGGTGCTCAGGGCGCGCGGGGCGTCTTTTTCAAGCAGATACCCTAACGGCATCGGTGCTTTGTCAGGGGCTCACAGTCTCCAGTGAGTAGCTTGAATGAGGAGGCGCTTCACGCTTATTGCCTCTGTGCGGCGTGCCTCGCCATTTGTTGGCGAGCTTAATACCGCCCGTGGCGGAAACACTTTATCACAGCTTAAAAATGGAGGCATCCGCTTTGGTGATTGGGCGACGAAGAGGGTGAAGCAAATGCAATATTGGAGAATTAATCGACTCAGATTTTTTTCAGAATAAGTGCAAAAAAGAGCAGGCAGTTTTCCACGGAGCCTTGTCGATATAACCCTGTTCTGAAAAATAACGTAATGCGTTTGACCAGGCCGGCCGACCGCAAAGTCTTATAAGCTCTGAAGGTAGCCTGATTTTCCGGGGACATGTGGTCGAGCATTCTGTCCAATAGTTGGCAGTTCATGTCGCCCCATGTAGTGAATTTTCCATCGGTAAATCTTTTGATTCTGAGAAATTTACTGTGCAGTCCGGTTTTGTTGCCGATCGCGTTGTTTTCATGTTGGCGATAATCGAGCGATGGAGCGTTTTCATATATTACGCGGCCGTCAGATGCTGTTACCAATAAGTACGCAAGCCAATCATGTGCGACGACTTGAACATCATCCGGAATGACCGCCATCAACGAGCGTGTCGAGCGATTTATCATCATGGTGTTGGCGCCAGCCAGACTTTGAACAAGGGCATTTTTGAACGTTGGTGGATACTTACGTAGTGGAGATAACCCTACGCAGCGTTGTTTGGCATCAATCAGTCTTACTCTTGAGCAGTATAGGCTCGGCTGATCAGGGTCAGTTTTCTGCAATTGCGATAGGCTTTTTTCGAGCTTTGTCGGATGCCAAATATCATCTTGGTCGCAAAAAGCGAAATAATCACCTTCGATTGATTTATTTTTTATTAATGAAAGAAAATTTTTGGCGAAACCTTGCTTCGGCCCTTCGTAAATCCTGAGTCGATCTATTCCAATGGATTTCTGGAAATTGGCCAGCAGTTTGCAGGTAGCATCGGACGATCCGTCGTCGGAAGCATGAATAACCCACTGGGTGTGCGTTTGCTTGAGTATGGAGACAAGCTGCTCTTCGAGAAACCTTGCCCCGTTATAAGTGCACAACATTATGGCTATCAACGGGGTAGTGGTGGAGCCCTGCTGGTGGGCGTCAACCGGAGAAACCTCTTGAGTTTCCGAAGAGAAAGTCATGATTTTATCCGGTTGCGCAGATGAAACGTTCGCATTGTTTTCGTGTCAACTCAGGGAGGCGTCTGGGGCGTGAAAATGCAACGAGCATTTCGTGAATGCTGCTATGGTTTGATGTAGCCCTTGGGGGCCTATCTTAGCGGGTTCAGGCGGTAAAGGCTCGAGGATTTTCGCCGTCGATCGCGCAGGCTGCGAGTCTCCAGTGCTCGGGTTTTCAATTTCGATGGGGCGTCGACTGGCTCATCACGCATGTAGTTGAGTACAATCCGGGTGCTTGGAGCATGCAGGTCAACCAATCGTTCGCATGAAGGATATATGGACACAGTACGCACATTTCTTTTGAGCCTTCCGCGGCGACAGAAGCGCCTGATTCAGGTGGCAACCGATGTAGTCCTTGTCTGGGTTGCGCTCTGGCTGGCGTTCATCGTGCGCTTGGGCATCGATGATATGTACAACCCCCTGCGAGTTCACGTCTGGCTCTTCTCTTGCGCGCCAGTCGTCGCCATTCCGCTGTTTATCCGGTTTGGAATGTACCGGGCAGTCATGCGTTATTTCGGTAATGACGCACTTATTGCGATCATCAAGGCTGTGAGTCTTTCATCTCTGATTCTAGCTGTGATTGTCTATTGGTACAGCAATCATGATGCTATCGTCCCGCGTTCGATAATTTTTAACTATTGGTGGTTAAGCCTGGTCATTATTGGTGGGCTGAGATTGTGCATGCGCCAGTATTTCATGGGGGATTGGTTCACCGCTGCTCAGCATGTTCCGTTTACCAATCGTGATGATGGTCTTACCAAGGTTGCGATTTACGGTGCCGGCGTTGCGGGAAATCAGTTGGTCGCGGCGCTGCGCATGGGCCGTGTGATGCGGCCTGTTGCCTTCATCGATGATGATGCGAGCATTGCAGACCGATCCATTTCGGGACTTCAGGTTTACAAACCCAAACACATCCAGCAGATGATCGATGTCACGGGAGCGCAGGAGATTCTTCTTGCACTGCCATCTTCAACTCGTGCGCGGCGCAGAGAAATTCTGAATTTGCTTGAAAGTTTTCCGCTCCACGTCCGCAGTGTTCCAAATTTTACGGATCTAGCCAGTGGACGTGTCAAAGTCGAAGATATTCAGGAAGTAGACATTGCCGATTTGCTGGGGCGCGATGCTGTTCCTGCTGAACCTGACTTGTTGCAGCACTGCATAAAAGGCAAGGCTGTTATGGTGACAGGTGCCGGCGGTTCAATCGGATCCGAGTTATGCCGACAGATTTTTTCCTTGGAGCCGACTACGCTGATACTGTTTGACCACAGTGAGTTCAATCTTTATATGATTTTGTCGGAACTCGAGCAACGTAGTTGCAGAGAGTCCGTTTCGGTGCGACTGTTACCAATTCTCGGGTCGATTCGACATGAGGACAAGGTGCTCGATGTAATGAAAACCTGGAAAGTTGACACCGTTTATCACGCGGCGGCTTACAAGCACGTGCCTATGGTGGAGCACAATATTGCGGAGGGTGTTCTCAATAATGTAATTGGAACACTCAATACTGCTCAGGCAGCGCTTCAGTCTGGCGTTTCGAATTTTGTCCTGATTTCCACTGATAAGGCGGTCCGTCCAACTAATGTCATGGGGGGAACCAAGCGCTTGGCCGAGATGGTTTTACAGGCGCTTAGCCGCGAAGTGGCCCCTGTCATGTTTGGTGATAAGGCCAATGTTTCCAGAGTTAACAAAACTCGGTTCACGATGGTTCGGTTTGGCAACGTGCTGGGATCCTCTGGTTCGGTGATTCCGCTATTTCACAGTCAAATCAAATCAGGCGGACCTCTGACAGTCACTCACCCCAAGATTACCCGTTATTTCATGACGATTCCTGAAGCGGCGCAGTTAGTCATTCAGGCGGGGTCCATGGGGCTGGGAGGTGACGTATTCGTTCTGGATATGGGCGAGCCGGTCAAAATCGTTGAGCTGGCAGAGAAAATGATCCATCTGTCCGGTTTGAGTATTCGATCTGAACGTAATCTTCAGGGAGATATTTCCATCCAGTTCACCGGATTGCGTCCTGGCGAGAAACTTTATGAGGAGCTGCTGATCGGTGACAACGTCGCCGCAACACCACATCCGATGATCATGACCGCCAATGAAGATCATTTGTCTTGGGATGTCTTGAAGGCCCGGTTGAGCGAATTACTCGCCGCGGTTGAGCGGGATGATTATTCGCGAGTACGCCAATTGCTGCGTGAAACCGTCAGCGGTTATACCCCCGATGGCGAGATCGTTGACTGGATCTACCAGCAGCGCCGTCTCGAACCCTGATTGTTTCACATTCTGTAACGGACGCATTTTTGACTTGTCCCGATCATCGCCTAAGTTTGTAGAGCAGCTTCGGAAAAGCTGCTTTCTCAATTGATGATGGAGCGTCACTTATGCGTACCGGCTATTTCTACTCCCTGATTTTCGCCCTGCTGACCAGCGCCTCGATTGCCGCCATGGCTGCGCCTTCGGCTTCTTCTGATGCGAGCAAGGCGCCCTTGGTGATGGGCGTATCAGCTACTTCTGAAAATCATAAAGTCGATCTGAACGGTGCCGACGCGGCCACTCTGCAGATGGAACTGGCAGGAGTGGGTGAGGCCAAGGCGAAAGCGATTGTTGCTTACCGTGAAACAAACGGGCCGTTTACGTCCGTCGATGAACTGCTTGAAGTGAAGGGTATCGGCAAGGCGATCCTGGATCGCAACCGCGACAAGCTGGAAGTGAACTAAGCTGATTATTCAACGCCAAGGGGCCGGTCATTGACCGGCCTTTCTGCTTTCTGGTGGCAGCGATGCAACAGAGGGAGCGGCGTCGCGTTTGTCGGTGAGCTGAAAATTATGGGTATCATATTGTTTTTGGATTATGCCTATAATAATTTCCGTCACCTCCAGGCCTGTGAGCGTTGGAGGCCTATCTCCCAATATGTTTCAGGAGCGCTCTCATGAGTTCAGTCCAGTCTCAAGGTACCGCTGTCGTCACTGGCGCATCGTCCGGTATCGGTGCCGTCTACGCGCAGCGGCTGGCAGCGCGTGGTTTTGATTTGCTGTTGGTGGCACGCGATCAACAGCGTCTTGAAAGCGCTGCGGGCGAGTTGCGCGAAGCGCACGGTGTAAAGGTCGAAGTGCTCAAAGCCGACCTGACGCAAAAGGACGATGTCCTCAAACTCCAGCAACGCCTGCGCACTGATTCAGGCATCACGCTGTTGGTGAACAACGCCGGGGTGGCGGCCGATGGCCTGCTGGCCAATTCCGACGCCGAGCAACTGGAGCGTCTGATCCAATTGAACGTCACCGCCGTGACGTTGCTGGCCTCGGCAGCCGCCGCCAGTTTCGCCAAGGCTGGACGCGGCACGATCATCAATATCGCCTCGGTGGTGGCGCTGTTTCCGGAACGCTTCAATGCAACCTACAGCGCGAGTAAAGCCTACGTATTGAGCCTGACCCAGTCGCTCAACGCCGAGCTCGAAGGCACTGGCGTGAAGGTGCAAGCGGTGTTGCCTGGCGTTACCCGCACTGAAATCTGGGAGCGTTCCGGCATCGATGCCAGCGGCATTCCGGCGGAGATGGTGATGGAGGCCGGCGAGATGGTCGATGCGGCGCTCGCCGGTCTGGATCAGGGCGAGTTGATTACCATCCCGTCGCTGCCTGACGCAGGTGAATGGCAGGCCTTTGTGCGTGCACGACATGTCATGGCACCGAATCTGTCGCGCAGCTCCGCGGCTGAACGCTACAAAAATTGATCAGAGGTAACTGCGGTATGAGTCAGCGTCGAATTGTTGTCACCGGAATGGGCCTGGTTTCGCCTTTGGGGAGTGATCTCGAGATTGTCTGGCAGCGTTTGCTCGCCGGGCGCTCGGGCTTGCGCAATTTGCCGGAGGCGGTGAGCGCGGATCTGCCGACCCGGGTCGCCGGGATGGTGCAAACGGCGGCGGAGGACGTCGAGGCCGGTTTCGATCCGGATCTTGCCACGCCGCCCAAAGAGCAGAAGAAGATGGATCGCTTCATCCTGTTCGCCATGGAAGCGGCGCGCCAAGCGTTGGCGCAAGCCGGATGGCAGCCGTCCGAGGCCAAGGATCAGGAGCGCACCGCGACCATCATCGGCTCCGGTGTTGGCGGGTTCGGTGCAATCGCCGACGCCGTACGCACCACCGACAGTCGTGGCCCGCGTCGGCTGTCGCCGTTCACCATTCCATCGTTTCTGGTCAATCTGGCGGCCGGTCATGTGTCGATCCAGCACGCTTTGAAAGGCCCGCTCGGCGCACCGGTGACTGCTTGTGCTGCCGGGGTCCAGGCGATTGGCGATGCTGCACGGATGATTCGTGCCGGTGAAGCGGATATCGCGGTTTGCGGTGGCGCGGAAGCCTGCATCGATCGGGTCAGCCTGGCCGGTTTTGCCGCGGCGCGAGCGTTGTCCAGCGGTTACAACGACACCCCCGAACGTGCCTCACGACCCTTTGATAGTGGTCGCGATGGTTTCGTGATGGGCGAGGGCGCCGGTCTGCTGGTGATCGAATCGCTGGAGCATGCGCTGGCACGTGGCGCGCAGCCTTTGGCTGAGCTGGTCGGTTACGGCACCACTGCCGATGCCTATCACCTCACCGCCGGGCCGGAGGACGGCAGCGGTGCACGACGCGCGATGCAGTTGGCGCTGGCTCAGGCGGGTGTTGCGCCAGATCAGGTGCAGCATCTCAATGCGCATGCGACCTCGACGCCGGTGGGCGATCTTGGTGAGTTGGCAGCGATCAAGGCGCTGTTCGGTACGGAGAATAAAATCGCCGTGACTTCGACCAAATCCGCCACCGGGCATTTGCTCGGCGCTGCCGGCGGGTTGGAAGCGATCTTCACCTTGTTGGCCATCCGCGATCAGGTCGTCCCGCCGACGCTCAACTTCGACAATCCCGATCCGGCGAGTGCGGGTGTAGATATCGTTCACGGTCAGGCGCGGTCGATGCCAATCGAGTATGCCCTGTCCAACGGTTTCGGTTTTGGCGGAGTGAATGCCAGTGTGCTGTTCAAGCGCTGGCAGGCTTAGTCCTGCGATTGCTTGAGGTGATCGCGCGTGACGTCGAGGATGCGTTGGGCAAACTCGGCGTCAGCGACACTGCGTGACAGCAAGAGCGCGCCGACCAGCGTCGACATGATGACAATGGCCCGGTCGGCGTTGTTGTCGCCCTCGAGGGTGCCTTCGATTTGACTCAGTCGGGCATTGAGTACCGCATCACTGGTCGGGCTCGGCTGGCCGCGCAGACCCAGCTCTGAGGAAATGGTCAGCAGCGGACAGCCTTCGTGCGGGGAGGTCTGATGCCATTCGGACAGGTAGGTGTCGATAAACGCCTGCAGCGGCTGTTCCTTGGCAAAGATCTCGGCGCACAGACCATCGACTTGATCGCTCGCCTCCTGCAAGGCTTTTTCGACCAGTTCGTCCTTGGATTTGAAGTGTGAGTAAAAGCCGCCGTGGGTCAGCCCCAGTGCTTTCATCAGGGGTTGCAGACCGGTAGCACCAATGCCGTCTTTGCGAAATCGCGCCGAGGCTTCCTTGATGATCCGCTGATGGGTTTGAGCTTTATGATCTTGCGAGTAACGCATGTGGAACTCTCCGCAACAAGACCACCATCTTAACCAAGGTAAATGACATGGTGACTGTACTTCTACTTCTTAAAAGCGCGCCGCTGAGTCCAACACGATCCTTGGAGTTAATACTCCCACAAAAAACAAACCCCGCCGATTCAGGCGGGGTTCTTCGTTCAGCGATCCTGCGCGTCTTTGATGTCCGCTTCGGCGTTGCGCTGCGCAACGCGTTTGCGTTCTTCATCGGTCAGTTCAACCTTGTTGGCGGTGTCGCGCAGCATCATCAATCCGCCAACGATCGAGCCGATTGCAACGACCAGAATCAACCAGGCATACCAGGGCATAACGGCTCTCCTTAATGGCAGCTCGGCGGGCGAGGGTTTCGCCAGCGACGCTGCATACCACTTTGAGCGAAGTGAGTTCGCAGTGGTTCCATTCTAGGCCGGTTAAGCCCGGTGTACCCGAAATCCCTCAGCGGCCGGTCAGCATCGCATCGGCCGGAGCGTCAGCGCGCAGTTGCCCGGTGAGCAGGAAGTAGCCGAAGCCGACCGCCATGAAGCCAAGGAAAATCAGCCCGATCAGTGCATTGAACCAAGCCATGGCGATCAGGCATACCACTGCCAGCACCAGTGCGATCAGCGGAATCAGCGGGTAGCACGGCGCACGGAAAGTACGCTCTAGATTCGGTTCGGATTTGCGCAGTTTGAACAGGCTGAGCATGCTCATGATGTACATCACGATCGCGCCGAACACGGCCATGGTGATCATCGCCGCAGTGAGGGTCATGCCGCCGAGGTTGATCAAACCATCGCTGTAGATCGCGGCGATGCCGATGATGCCGCCGGCGATGATCGCCCGGTGCGGGGTCTGGAAGCGCGAGAGTTTCGCCAGCGACGCCGGCAGGTAACCGGCGCGGGCGAGGGCGAAGAACTGCCGCGAGTAGCCGAGGATGATCCCGTGGAAACTCGCCACCAGGCCGAACAGGCCGATCCACACCAGCATGTGCAACCAGCCGGAGTTGTCGCCGACCACGGTCTTCATCGCCTGCGGCAACGGATCGTTGATGTTCGCCAGGGTGCGCCAGTCACCGACGCCGCCCGCGAAGAACATCACGCCCATCGCCAGCAACACCAGGGTCAGGATCCCGCTGATGTAGGCCTTGGGGATCGTGCGCTTCGGATCCTTGGCTTCTTCGGCAGCCATCGCCGCGCCTTCGATGGCGAGGAAAAACCAGATCGCAAATGGAATCGCGGCGAACATCCCGGCAATCGCTGGCGGCCCGAACACATCGGAACCGGCCCAGCCATTCAGGGCAAAGCTACTGAAGCTGAACGCCGGTGCGACCACACCCATGAACACCAGCAATTCGATCACCGCCAGCACGCAGACGATCAGTTCGAACGTCGCGGCCAGTTTCACCCCGAGGATGTTCAAAGTCATGAACACGATATAGGCGCCGACTGCCGCGTGTTTCGGGTCGAGCGCTGGAAATTGCACATTCAGGTAGGCGCCGATCGCCAGCGCAATCGCCGGTGGTGCGAAAACGAATTCGATCAGCGTGGCCAGCCCGGCGATCAGCCCGCCTTTCTCACCGAACGCACGACGGCTGTAAGCGAACGGCCCGCCGGCATGCGGAATCGCCGTGGTCAGTTCAGTGAAGCTGAAGATGAAACAGGTGTACATCGTGGCGACCATGAACGAGGTCACCAGAAAACCCAGCGTGCCTGCCACGCCCCAGCCGTAACTCCAGCCGAAATACTCGCCGGAAATCACCAGCCCGACGGCGATGCCCCACAGGTGCAAGGTGCCCAGCGTGGGTTTGAGTTGTGTGTTCATGCGCTTGCTCCCGGAACGGTTTGGAAAGCTCGGGGGAGGGCGTGTGCAGCGGGCGTGCCATTGCTGGGAGTCAGGTCGTAATGCGCTGAAAGCTGTCGTATCGGGGATGTTCGCGGCTGAATGAGTGTTTTTTGTGCGCCAGTTGGGTGCGATGCTGGCAGTTATGCCGTCTTCGCGAGCAAGCCCGCTCCCACATTGGATCTGTGGCGTTCACAAATCCCCTGTGGCAGCGAGCTTGCTCGCGAAGAGGCCCGCCAACACGACGCAAAACCCACCTGTAACGAACGCATAAACCCACTCTTTACGCTTTCTTTATGCCCAGCTAACCCCCTCGGTCTCGTTCCTTTACAGCCTCCTTTCCGACAATGCCTCCACACGCGGCAATACGCCGTAAAACGGAGATCTTCCATGAGCGTTCTGGACGGGGTGTCCCTGCTGTTGGCAGCCGGGCTGTTCATTTATCTGTTGGTTGCGCTGTTGCGCGCGGACCGGAACTAGGAGCGGCTATGCACAGTTATGACTATTGGCTGATCCTCGCGTTTTTTGCGGTGGTCTTGCTGCCGGCGCCGTTCCTCGGGCGCTTTTACTACAAGGTGATGGAAGGTCAGCGCACCTGGCTGACGCCGATTCTCGGCCCGGTCGAGCGCGGTTGCTATCGGATTGCCGGGGTTGATCCGCAGGCTGAGCAGAGCTGGCAGAAGTACACGCTGGCCTTGCTCGCGTTTAACCTCGCCGGTTTCCTGCTGCTGTTCGCGATCCTGTTGTTTCAGGATCACCTGCCGCTGAACCCGCAAAACCTGCCGGGCCAGGAATGGACCCAGGCGTTCAACACCGCGGTCAGTTTCATGACCAACACCAACTGGCAGTCCTACAGTGGTGAAGCGACCCTCAGCTATCTGAGCCAGATGGTCGGCCTCACCGTGCAGAACTTCGTTAGTGCCGCCACCGGCCTGGCGGTGCTGGTTGCGCTGTGCCGTGGCATCGGTCGCAAGTCGACCAAGACCCTGGGCAACTTCTGGGTCGACATGACCCGCGCCACCCTCTACGGCCTGCTTCCGCTGTGCCTGCTGCTGGCGCTGTACCTCGTCTGGCAGGGCGTGCCGCAGACCTTCGCGCAATATGTGAACGCGGTGACGATGCAGGGCGTTGATCAAGTGATCCCGCTTGGCCCGGCGGCCAGCCAGATTGCGATCAAGCAACTGGGTACCAACGGCGGTGGCTTCTTCGGTGTGAACTCGGCGCATCCGTTCGAGAACCCGACCGCGTGGAGCAACCTGTTCGAACTCGCGTCGATCATTCTGATTCCGGTAGCGCTGGTGTTCACCTTCGGTCATTACGTGAAAGACCAGCGTCAGAGCCGCGCGATCATCGCCTGCATGCTCGCACTGTTCCTGATCGGCGGCGCGACTTCGCTGTGGGCCGAATATCAGCCCAACCCGGCGCTGAACAATGTCGCGGTCGAACAGACCGCGCCACTGGAAGGCAAGGAAGCACGCTTCGGTACCACCGCCACTGTGCTGTGGTCGGTGACCACCACCGCAGCATCGAATGGTTCGGTCAACGGCATGCACGACAGCCTCAACCCGCTCAGCGGCATGGTCGCGCTGGTCAACATGATGGTCGGCGAAGTGATCTTCGGCGGCGTCGGTGCCGGGCTCTACGGCATGTTGCTCAACGTGCTGATTGCGGTGTTCCTCGCCGGCCTGATGATTGGCCGCACCCCGGAATACCTCGGCAAGAAACTGCAGGCGCGGGAAGTGCAATTGCTGGTGGTGACCTTGCTGGTGATGCCGGTGGGCGTGCTGGTACTCGGCGCCATCGCGGCGGCTTTGCCTGGCCCGGCGGCGACCATCAGCAACCCCGGCCCGCACGGTTTCAGCCAACTGCTGTACGCCTACACCTCGGCCAGCGCGAACAACGGTTCGGCTTTCGGTGGCCTGAGTGCCAACACGCCGTTCCACAACCTGATGCTCGGTCTGGGCATGTTGATCGGTCGCTTCGGCTACATCCTGCCGGTACTGGCCCTGGCCGGCAGCCTGGCGATGAAGAAAACCGCACCGATCGGCCAGAACAGCTTCCCGACCCACGGCCCGCTGTTCGTGACCCTGTTGACCGTGACCATTTTGCTGGTGGGCGGCCTGACCTTCCTGCCGACTCTGGCGCTCGGTCCGATTGCTGAACACTTGAGCATGGGCTTCTAAGGAATCGATCATGAATATGCATGTTCCTGCAAAACCTGCGGTGCCGACGAAGTCGGCAGAAGCACCGAAAACCGCGATCTCGGCCCTGTGGCGTCCGGCGCTGGTGCAAGCCTTCGTCAAGCTCGACCCGCGCCAGCTGGTGCGTTCGCCCGTGATGCTGGTGGTCGAACTGACGGCGATTTTCACCACCGTGCTGTGCTTCATCCCGGACAACGTCGTGCCGACTTTCGTCGCCGCGCAGATTGCTCTGTGGTTGTGGTTCACCGTGCTGTTCGCCAACTTCGCCGAAGCCTTGGCCGAAGGTCGCGGCAAGGCCCGCGCCGACAGCCTCAAGGCTGGCAGCGAAGGCCTCAGCGCGCGGCGCAAACTGGCCAACGGCAGCTTTCAGGTGGTGCCTGCCGCCAGTCTGCGCAAAGGTGACGTGGTGCGCGTCGAAGCGGGGGAGATGATCCCCGGTGACGGCGAAGTCATCGAAGGGATCGCGGCGGTCAACGAAGCGGCGATCACCGGTGAATCGGCGCCGGTGATTCGCGAGTCCGGCGGCGATCGCTCGGCGGTCACCGGCAACACGCGCCTGGTGTCCGACTGGTTGTTGGTGAAGATCACCGCCAACCCGGGTGAGTCGACCCTCGATCGCATGATCGCCCTGGTCGAAGGCGCCAAGCGCCAGAAGACCCCGAACGAAGTCGCGCTGGATATCCTGCTGATCGGCCTGACCCTGATCTTCCTGCTGGTGGTGGTGACCCTGCAGCCGTTCGCCCATTTCGCCAACGGCAACCTGCCGCTGGTGTTCCTGGTGGCGCTGCTGGTCACGCTGATTCCGACCACCATCGGTGGCCTGTTGTCCGCCATCGGTATTGCCGGGATGGATCGTCTGGTGCGGCTGAACGTGATCGCCAAATCCGGGCGTGCTGTGGAAGCGGCCGGTGACGTGCATGTGTTGCTGCTGGACAAGACCGGCACCATCACCTTCGGTAACCGCCGTTGCAGCGCGGTGTATGCCGCGCCGGGCGTGAATGGTCGCGAGTTGGCTGAAGGTGCGTTGTTTGCCTCGCTGGCCGACGAAACGGCCGAAGGCAAATCGATCGTCGAGTACCTGCGCGGTCTGCACCCGCAAACCGAACCGGCGCTGGATACCTTGACTGCCGTGCCGTTCAGTGCGGAAACCCGTTTGTCCGGTGTCGACTATCAGGGCCGCGTGTACCGCAAGGGCGCAGTCGATTCGCTGCTGGCCTTCCTCGGTCAACAACGCTCCGATCTGGCCCCGGCGCTGTCGCGGGAAATCGACAAGATCGCGCAGAGCGGCGGCACGCCGTTGCTGGTCTGCGCCGACGGCAAGCTACTGGGTGCGATCCATCTCAAGGACGTGGTCAAGCCAGGCATTCGTGAGCGTTTCGCCGAGCTGCGCAAACTGGGGATTCGCACGGTGATGGTCACCGGCGACAACCCGTTGACCGCTGCGGCCATCGCGGCTGAAGCGGGCGTCGATGACGTGCTCGCCGAAGCGACTCCGGAGAAAAAACTGGCGCGTATCCGCCTTGAGCAGAACGACGGTCGTCTGGTCGCCATGTGCGGCGACGGTGCCAACGATGCCCCGGCGCTGGCCCAGGCTGACGTCGGCATGGCGATGAACGACGGCACGCAAGCCGCACGCGAAGCAGCCAACATGGTCGACCTCGACAGCGACCCGACCAAGCTGCTGGACGTGGTGCAGATCGGCAAGGAATTGCTGGTGACCCGTGGCGCGCTGACGACTTTCTCCATCGCCAACGACGTCGCCAAATATTTCGCGATTCTGCCGGCGCTGTTCGCCGCGATCTATCCGCAACTGGGCGTGCTGAACATCATGCACTTGACCAGTCCGCAGAGCGCGATCCTCTCGGCGATCGTCTTCAACGCCTTGATCATCGTCGTGCTGATTCCACTGGCACTGCGTGGCGTGCGCGTGCAGGCAGCGAGTGCCGCGGCACTGCTGCGGCGCAACCTGCTGATCTACGGACTGGGCGGGATTCTGGTGCCGTTCGTGGGGATCAAGGCGATCGACATGCTGCTCACGGCTTTGCATTTGGTTTGAGGTTGGAAGAGCCCCTCACCCTAACCCTCTCCCGGAGGGAGAGGGGACTGATCGAGGTGTTTGTAAGAGGCGTACCGACCTGGGATAGCGAGCCGAACTCAGGTCTGGAAAAGCGCAGAGATCGGCTCCCTTTCCCCTCGCCCCCTTGGGGGAGAGGGCTGGGGTGAGGGGGAAAAGATCTCCCTGGTACCCCGCAAAAGTTTGCCCAACGAATTCGAGGATTTTGCAATGTCCACAATGATACGTCCGGCCCTGAGCCTGCTGGTGCTGATGACCCTGATCACCGGCGTGGCCTATCCACTGGTGGTGACCGGCGTTGCGCAGGTCGCTTTCCCTGAACAGGCCAACGGCAGCCTGGTGCACGACGCCGATGGCAAGGTGCGCGGCTCGTCGTTGATCGCCCAGGATTTCGTCGGTGATGCGTGGTTCCATCCGCGCCCTTCGGCGGGCGCCTTCGCGACCGTTTCCAGCAGCGCCAGCAACCTGGCGCCGAGCAATCCGGCGCTGGCCACGCGGGTGATCGACGACGCCAACAAGTTGCAGGTGCCCGGCCAGGGGCCGGTGCCCTTGGCGCTGCTGACCACCTCCGGCAGCGGCCTCGATCCGCACTTGCCACCGGCGGCAATTGCCTATCAACTGGCGCGTGTCGCGCAAGCGCGCAACCTGCCTATGTCGACTTTGCAGCAACTGCTCGATGCGCACATCGAACAGCCGCTGGTGGGGCCGCCGGTGGTGAACGTGCTGGAGCTGAACATGGCGCTGGAAAAACTGTAATTCTGCGGCGCGGCCATTCGCGAGCAAGCTCGCTCCCACAAGAGCAACACTGAACCTGTGGGAGCGAGCTTGCTCGCGAAGAGGCCATAACTGGCAACGCATAAACATCTGACTGAAGAGATCAAGCATGAGCGACTCCGGCCGCGCCGACGCGCTGTTAGCAGACCTGCCCCGCGACGGCCGTGGCCGGCTGAAGATTTTCCTCGGCGCCGCCCCCGGGGTCGGCAAGACCTACGCGATGCTCCAGGCCGCGCACACGCAATTGCGCCAGGGCGTGAAAATCATCGCCGGTGTCGTCGAAACTCACGGCCGCGCGGAGACCGAAGCGCTGCTCGGCGGTTTGCCGCAGCAGCCGCTGGTGCGCTCGGAATACCGTGGCGTGATGCTCGAAGAAATGGACCTCGACGGCCTGCTCGCGGCCAAACCCAAGCTGGTGCTGGTGGACGAACTGGCGCACACCAACGCCCCCGGCAGCCGACATGCCAAGCGCTGGCAGGACATTCAGGAACTGCTCGCCGCCGGCATTGACGTCTACACCACGGTCAACGTCCAGCACCTGGAAAGTCTCAACGATCAGGTGCGCGGCATCACCGGCGTGCAGGTGCGCGAAACCCTGCCGGACTGGGTGCTGCAGGAAGCCTACGAACTGCTGCTGATCGACCTGCCGCCGCGTGAATTGCTGGAGCGTCTGCGCGAAGGCAAGGTCTACGTGCCGGAGCAGGCGCGGGCGGCGATCGATGCGTTTTTCACCCAGACCAACCTCACCGCGTTGCGCGAGCTGGCGATGCAAACGGCGGCCGCGCAGGTTGATAACGATCTTGCGCAAGGCTATCGCCAACTTGGTCAGGCAGCTCCGGCGGTGCGCGGGCGTTTGCTGGTCGGCGTCGATGGCGATGCGCATGCCGAACGCCTGGTGCGTCACGCCAGCCGCGTGGCCCAGCGCCGGCATTTGCCGTGGAGTCTGGTGCATGTCGACAACGGCACAGTGCGCGACGAGCAATCGCGCCTGCGCCTGCAAAATGCCCAGCAACTGGCCGAACGCCTCGGCGGCGAAGTGGTGTTGTTACGCGCCGGCGAAGTGGCGAAAACCCTGATTCAGCATGCTGCCGAACGCCGGGCGAGTCTGCTGCTGGTCGGCCAGTCGCGGCCGAGTCTGCGCCGTCGCCTGTTCGGTGGCGGGCTCGCCGCGCGTTTGCTGCGCCAGGCCCACGGCCTGGAAATCAACGTCCTCGACAACGACCATGAGCACCCGCAACAGCGCCTGCGAACGACGCCGACGCTGGTCTGGTTCGACTATCTGTTGGCGCTGGTTGCCACGCTGTTGGCCAGTGCCCTGGCCTGGGCGGTATCGAGTATTTTGCCGCTGCCGAACATCTCGCTGGTGTTCCTCGCGGCGGTGTTGCTGGTGGCGGTGCGCAGCAGTCTGGGCCCGGCGCTGGCCTGCGCGGCTTTGTCGTTTCTGACTTACGATTTTCTGTTTATTCCGCCGAATTTTTCCTTCGCCATCCAGCGCGAAGAAGATGTTCTGACCTTGCTGTTCTTCCTGCTGATGGCGGCGCTCACCGGCAATCTCGCGGCGCGTCAGCGGCGGCAGTTGCAGGCGTTGCGCGATACGCAGGAAGAGACCACGGAGCTGCTCGATCTGTCGCGCAAACTGACTGCGGCAACGGATCGTCAGGCGGTAGTCAGCGCTGCGGCGCAGCACCTCAACGGCTGGAGCGATCTGCAATTGTGCCTGCTCAACCGCGACGGGCAGGGCGGCTGGAAAGTCGAGACCGGCGGGCCTCTGGAATTCAGCGAATCGGAGCGCGCCGCCGCCGACTGGGCCTGGCAACACGATCAACCGGCCGGCATGGGCACCGGCACGCTGCCTTTCGGTCGCTGGTGGTGGTGGCCGCTGTCGGTGGAGGACGGGCCGCTGGCGCTGCTCGGGGTCTGCGCCAAAGAGGGCCAGACCTTGAGCGGCCAGCGTCGACGCCTGCTCACCGCGTTGAGTCAGCCACTGGCGCAGGCGCTGGCGCGGGCGCAACTGGCGGACGATCTGGAAGCCGCGCGCCTGCACGGTGAAACCGAGCAGTTGCGCAGTGCGCTGCTGGCCTCGGTATCGCATGATCTGCGCACACCGCTGACCGCCATGCGCGGCAGCATCGACAGCCTGCTGGCCCTCGGCGAAGCCATTCCGCTGGAGGATCGCCGCGAGTTGCTCGAAGGCACCCGCGACGAAGCCGAACGCCTCGATCGCTACATTCAGAACCTGCTGGACATGACCCGCCTCGGCCATGGTGCATTGAAGCTCGCGCGCGACTGGGTAGCGCCGGCGGACATCGTCGGCAGTTCGCTCAATCGCCTGCGTGCGGTGCTCGCGCCGTTGCAGGTCAGCACCGATGTGCCGTCCGAGTTGCCGCTGCTGTTCGTGCATGCGGCGCTGATCGAGCAGGCGCTGGTCAATGTGCTGGAAAACGCTGCACGCTTCTCGCCGCCACACGGGCGTTTGCAATTGAGTGCTGGTGCCAATAACGAAGAGATCTTCTTCACGGTCAGCGACGAAGGCCCGGGGATTCCCGAGGACGAGCGAGCGAAAATTTTCGACATGTTCTACACCGCCGCGCGCGGCGATCGCGGCGGGCAGGGCACCGGTCTGGGGCTGGCGATCTGTCAGGGCATGGTCGGCGCGCATGGCGGCCGGATCAGCGTCGCCGACGGCATCGACGGGCGCGGCACCAGCATCACCCTGCACCTGCCGTTGCAGACGCAACCGGGGATGGACAATGAAGCCTGATCGCGACTGCGCTACTCTCTTGCCAATCTTTTGTGTTGATGTGAATTCATGAGCCAGACCGCGACCATTTTGGTCATCGATGACGAACCGCAGATCCGTAAATTCCTGCGCATCAGCCTCGCCTCACAAGGCTACAAAGTGCTCGAGGCCGGCACCGGTGCCGAAGGCCTGGCCCAGGCGGCGCTGAACAAGCCCGACTTGCTGGTGCTCGACCTCGGCCTGCCGGACATGGACGGCCAGCAGGTGCTACGCGAGTTTCGCGAGTGGGCCACCGCGCCGGTGCTGGTGCTTTCGGTGCGGGCCAGCGAAGGGCAGAAAGTCCAGGCGCTGGATGGCGGCGCCAATGATTACGTGACCAAGCCGTTCGGCATTCAGGAATTTCTCGCCCGGGTCCGTGCGTTGTTGCGTCAGGCACCGGCCGGCGAGGCCCAGCAAGCGGCGCTGACGTTCGGCCCGTTGACCGTGGACCTGGCCTATCGACGAGTGCTGCTCGACGGTGCCGAAGTGGCGCTGACCCGCAAGGAATATGCGGTGCTGGCGCAACTGGCGCGGCACCCGGGGCGGGTGATCACCCAGCAGCAATTGCTCAAGGATATCTGGGGGCCGACGCATACCGAGGACAGTCATTACCTGCGGATTGTCGTTGGGCATTTGCGACAGAAACTGGCGGATGATCCGACGCGGCCGCGGTTTATTGTGACGGAGGCGGGGGTTGGGTATCGGTTGTTGAGTGAGAACAGCCTGTAGGTTTTGGGGTGGCTGAGCTGACGCCTTCGCGAGCAAGCCCGCTCCCACAGGGTTCTTCGGTGTGATTGAAATTTTGTGTTTCACACCCGGCCACTGTGGGAGCGGGCTTGCTCGCGAAGAGGCCCTGACAGCCAGCCGAGAACTTCAGGGCTCTCTACTCTGCTCACTCTCATACCGATCCAGCGTATCCCGCGCAATCTCCCGCCCCAGCGCGATCAGTTCCGGCGCCTTGTAGAACTCGAAAAACCGGCACACGCGCTTCGGCACGTTGATCAGGATGTCCGGCGGATAGCCGGCGATCTTGTATTGCGCCAACGAGGTCTGCATCACCTCGAAACTCTGGTTGATCAGGTCCAACAGTGACGCCGGCCCGACGTTGTCGATGATGAAAGAACCGGTGGCGGACTTCGGCGCGCCTTCGCGCTCGGGTGCCGCTGCCGGTTGCTGACTTTCCGGTTCGCTGCCTTCCAGCCATGGGTTGATGTCCGACGCCTCCGCGCGCAGGGCTTCCTGCTCAAGCAACAGCAATTGCTCGGCCTGTTTGCGGCGGAACGGCATCTTCGAACCCAGCGAACTGAGCAAACTGTCAAAGCGCGAACGAAACGCGGGCGGGCGCTGGATCACCGGCAATTTGTAGTGGCGCTGGTTGGTCGCGTTGAGGTTGACCGCGATGATCAGATCACAGTGGCTGGAGACCACCGGCACGATCGGCAACGGGTTGAGAATGCCGCCGTCCACCAGCATCCGGTTGCCCTGCATCACTGGGGTGAACAGGCTGGGAATCGCCGCCGAGGCGCGCATCGCCTGATGCAGACAGCCTTCCTGAAACCAGATTTCCTGCTGGTTGGTCAGGTCGGCGGCGACCGCGGTGTAGGGGATGCGCAAGTCTTCGATGTTGATCTCGCCGACGATCTTGCGGATCTGCCCGAAGACCTTTTCGCCACGTATCGCCCCGAGGCGAAAACTCACGTCTACCAGCCGCAGCACATCCAGATAATCGAGGGTTTCGATCCAGGTGCGGTACTCGTCGAGTTTGCCTGCGGCATAGATCCCGCCGACCACCGCGCCCATCGAACAACCGGCAATGCAGGCAATGTCGTAACCGCGTCTTTCGATCTCCTCAATGACCCCGATATGGGCATAGCCCCGGGCGCCACCGGAACCCAGCACCAGTGCGACACGCTTTTTCATCAAACATCCTCCCGACAAGGCTCCACAATGCACCCATCCGGGGGCGGGCGACAATCGCCAGGGTCGTTCGGGGCGGCAGCAGAGTCGTTTTCCGATACTGTGTGACCCGTCGGGGTTATCTTTTCGTTACCGCAGATTCACCGGGCGCCAAGGCACTTTTTTCGCGCCGCAACGTCTTACCTGCACGACTGTTGACCTATTTTGAGGTGTGAGTGATGAAAGCCTGGATCTGTGTGCCGTTGATTGCGCTGGCATTGGCCGGTTGCGCTGGCAAGACTGCTTATCGTGACAGCTGTGGCAGTCAGCTGGATGCGGCGTGGCATGAGCTGGACCTGGCCAAGGCCGAAGGTTTCGCCGGCACGGTCAGCTACTCCAAGGCGCTGTCGCTGCTGACGGCGGCCAAGACTCAGCAGCAATTCGAAGGCTTTGAAGGCTGCAGCAACAAGGCCGAGAAAGCCCGTTTCTATATTCGCGAATCCCGCGCCGGGCGCTAAGCTGCTGACTTGACGCAAGGATGCGGCTGGCCGACCACGGCAGACTCATCCTTCAAGCCATGTGAATCAGGAGCAAGTGATGTCTGCGTTGGTTGACCGGTTGGTGGCTCATGTCCTGAGTCTGGAAGTGCGTTTGCTGGCCTGTCAGGCGCGCGTGACTGCGCGTACCGACCCCGAGGCGCTACATGATTTGCGCACCACGGTGCGCCGCTTGCGCAGCCTGTTGCGACCCTTGCGTGGTTTGCCCGGAGTCGAGCAACTGGAAGGTGCCGCCTCGGCGGTCGGTCAGTTGACCACCCCGTGGCGCGATCGCGAGGTACTGGCGGCGTACCTGCTCAAGCATGATCAACCGCAAGCCGCACAGCGACGCATGGCGCAAATGGACGAAGCCTATCCAGCATTGGCAGCGAGCGCCGAAGTCGCTTCGCTGCTGATCATTCTCGACGCCTTCCCACGATTCCTGCGTGCCTCCGAGCGTCAGGGCCTGCTCAAGGGCCTGGGCAAACGCATCGAAAAACGCCTGCACAAACAATGGAAGAAACTCGACGAGGCGCTGCACGATCCGGCCCACGACCGCCATCGTCTGCGCTTGCTGATCAAGCGCGTGCGGTATGGCATCGAAGCCTATCCGGAACTGGATCGCCTGCCTGAGCCGGCGCTGGAGCGGCTGAAGTCGGCGCAGGGCGCGCTGGGTGACTGGCACGATTGCTGGCAGTGGCTGGCGCGGGCCGAACTGGAAAGCGATCTGCAAGCCTGCGTCGCGACCTGGCAGGCGGGCCTGATCAAGGCTGAAGCCAAGGCCGATCGGGTGCTGGAAAAACTCAGTTCAAGCTGCTTCAAATCCTGAATCCACTCAGATCCCCTGTGGGAGCGGGCTTGCTCGCGAAAGCGGTGTGTCAGTCACAGATGTGTCTACTGATACAGCGCTTTCGCGAGCAAGCCCGTTCCCACATTCGAATATCTTCCTGACCTTAAGGCCTTTCTGTCAGTCCATTTGACCGGAATAGACGCTGCGGCGCTCTGCCATGCTGGTTAAGATCGCTGCATTCCTTTTTTCGCTTGCCGAGGTTGTCATGCGTTTTTCCGATCTGCTCGATGCGGTTCGTCGCCAGCCAGAAGTGACCATTCCTGCCGAGTGGGGTCAGGGTCGGGCCAGTTTTGGTGGCCTGGTGGCGGCGCTGCAATACGAAACCATGCGCGCGAAAGTGCCGGCGGAGCGTCCGGTGCGTTCGTTGGCGATCACCTTTGTCGGCCCGGTCGAACCGGAAGTCCCGGTGAGCTTCGAAGTCGATGTGTTGCGCGAAGGCAAAGCGGTCAGCCAAGTGCTGGGCCGGGCTGTGCAGAACGGTCAGGTAGTGACGATCGTGCAGGGCAGCTTTGGTGCTTCGCGACCTTCGGAAGTCGCAGTCGAGGCCTATCCGGCAGCTGAAATGAAACACTGGGAAGAATGCCAGGAGTTGCCGTACATCAAGGGCGTGACCCCGGAGTTCATGCGCCATCTGGCGATGCGCTGGAGTGTCGGCGGCATGCCTTTCACCGGCAACACTTCGCGGCAGATGGGCGGCTGGGTGCGTTTGCGTGGCGATGTGAAGGAAGAGCCGGTCAATGAGGCGCATCTGCTGGCGCTGGTGGATGCGTGGCCACCGGCCTTGTTGCCGTACCTGAAGAGACCGGCACCGGGCAGCACGCTGACCTGGACTATTGAATTCGTGCAGCCGTTACGCGAGTTGAGCACGCTGGACTGGTGCAAATACTTGGCAGACATCGAATACGCCGCCGACGGCTATGGCCATGTCGCCGCCAAGTTGTGGAGCGCGGAGGGAGAGTTGATCGCCATGAGTCGGCAGACCGTGACGATTTTTGCCTGAATCACTCAATGCCGACGGTGGCGCTCACGCCAGGCGCGCCACCAGCCGCCACTGAGGAAGAACCGCGGAAAGGTCAGAAACTGCTCGACCAGCAAGCGTGACACGGCATCTTTGCGATCACTGAACGGCTCGGAGGCTTGCGCCTCCAGGCTGTGGCCGTGGCGCTGCAGACCCAGCGCCGCGACGATACCGATTACGCCGATGGCGATACTGGCCAGACTCAAGCTGAACACGCCGGACACGATCAACAGAAATGCAACGATAAACAGCGGCACGGCAATCAGGTGCAGCACCAGATTGGTCGGGTGCTGGTGATTGTTCGGGTACGCGCGCCATTGCCACGCGGGAAGATTGGGGTGACGTTTGCCCATGTTGACTACTCCTCGATCCATGTTGAACACATGCTTGAAGAATAGGCCGGGGCGGGTGGGGCGGCGAATCAAGGTTGGCTATGGCGGTGATAGGCGCAATGGCTGGATTCGATGGTGTTGCAATTGACGCCATCGCGAGCAGGCTCACTCCTACAAAGGATCTGCTGCGCACACAAATCCCCTGTAGGAGTGAGCCTGCTCGCGATGAGTCCCTTAAAGTTTGAGTTGACCGATGGCCTTGCTCAACTCCCCGGCCAGCGTCGCCAACTCATTACTGGTAGTCGCCGAATCCACGGTCTGTTGCACGGTGTTTTCGGTCACATCACGAATGCTCACCACCGCCCGATTCATCTCTTCCGCGACCTGACTCTGCTGCTCCGCCGCCACCGCAATCTGCGTGTTGCTCTCGCGCATCTGCGCCACCGCGCCAGTGATTTCCGCCAGCGCCTCGCCAGCCTCCTGCGCCTGCTGCACGCAGTCGTCGGCCTTGTACGAACTCTCCTGCATGAAGTCCACCGCATCGCGGGTGCCGGCCTGCAGCGCTGAGACCATGGTGGTGATTTCATCGGTGGAGGTCTGCACACGTTTCGCCAGGTTGCGCACCTCATCAGCGACCACCGCAAAACCGCGGCCCATCTCGCCGGCACGCGCCGCTTCGATGGCGGCGTTGAGCGCCAGCAGATTGGTCTGTTCGGCGATGCTGTGGATCACACTGACTACGCCGTTGATCTTCTGGCTGTCTTCGGCCAGGCGCTGGATCATTTCGGCAGTCTGCTGCACGCCGCTGGAGAGTCCGGCAATCGACTGCTGCACACGGCTGACCACTTGCTGGCCGCTGCCCGCGAGACCATCGGCGGTCTGCGACAGGTCACGGGTGGCGCCGGCGTGTTGAGCGATGTGATAAACCGTGGCGGTCATTTCATTAATTGCGGTGGCGGCCTGATCGGTCTCGCTCTGTTGACCGAGCATGCCGTGGCGCACTTCGTTCATGCTCGCCGCCAGACGCGCAGCGCCGACGTCGAGTTGCCGCGCGGTGTTGGCGACGGTGGTGACCACGCGCTGATAACCGGCCTGCATCGCGTTGAACGCATTGGCCATTTGCCCGACTTCGTCCTTGCAGGCCAGCGGCACGCGGGCCGAGAGATCGCCGCTTTTCTCGACATGCAGCATTACGTCTTTCAAGGTGTTGAGCTGACTGAGCAGGAAGCGGATCAGCAGTTGCGAAGCGCCGAGCATGGCCAGCATCAGGATGAACACCGCCACGGCGTAGTTGGCGAAACGATCACTGAACACTTGCGCCAGACTTGGGCCATAGGCGATGACCGCGACTTGCTCGCCGTCGCCACGACTGAACACTTCAGCGCCCAGCAGCGGGTTGCTGCCGAACAGCGGCAGATGATTGATCTCGTTCCAGCCGTTGTTGTCGCCGATCTCCAGCACGGGTTGATCGTTGATGCGCGGCGCTTCACCGCGTTTGAAGGTCAGCACCTGATCAGTCTTGGGCAAGGCCTGCCCGGTCGGCCAGGCCTTGAGCAATTGTGCCTGGGCTTGCGCGGAGGTTTTCGACGCGTGGCTGCGTGCCTGCTGCTCAAGCTGCACGGCATACAGCACCAGCAGCAGGGTGGTGACGAAAGCGACCGCATTGACCGCCCAGAATTTGTATTTCAGCGAGATATTGCTAAGCCAGGCACCCATGGAGGTCTTCTCTGATAGCGGAAACAGTTTTGGCAAGGTGCCAGCATTGTGCCGCTATGCAGATCTGAAGATCTTGATACAGGTCAACAGGTTCTACGCTGAGCCCCTTTGTGGGAGCGGGCTTGCTCGCGAATGCGGTGGTTCAGTTAATTAACAATGACTGACACACCGCCTTCGCGAGCAAGCCCGCTCCCACAATGGGATTTGAGGCGTGTCAGGGCAGGGCGGGGAGGTTGAAGAACGCGCGGGCACAAGCCGTTGTGTGCGCAGCCAGATCTTCCTCGGTCTCGCCCCGATGCAGCGCCACTTCGCGCAGCACCTCGGTCAGATACGCCGGTTCATTGCGGCCGTTCTTCGGCTTTGGGCGCAAGGTGCGCGGTAGCAGGTACGGCGCGTCGCTTTCGAGCATCAGTCGTCCGCGCTTGATCTCCTTGACCAGCGGGTGCAGATGCGTGCCACGGCGCTCGTCGCAGATCCAGCCGGTGATGCCGATGTGCAGGTCCAGATCGAGGTAACTGAACAGGGCTTTTTGCTCGCCGGTAAAGCAGTGCACCACGGCGGCGGGCAGTTGGTCGCGGAAGTCCCTGAGGATTTCCAGCAGACGCTGACTGGCATCCCGCTCATGCAGGAACACCGGCAATTGCAGTTCTACCGCCAGCGCCAGATGTTCTTCGAGGACTTTTTCCTGTTGCGGGCGCGGCGAGAAATCACGGTTGAAATCCAGCCCGCATTCGCCCACGGCGACCACGTTTTGCTCTTGCAGCAGACTGCGCAAACGACGCGCGCTGTCAGCGTTCCAGTCACTGGCCGAATGCGGGTGAATGCCAGCGGTGGCAAACAGCCGCTGGCCGCTTTGATCCAGTTGCCGGCAGAGCTCCAGCGCCTGTTCGCTACTCTCGACGCTGGTGCCGGTCAGCACCAGTTGGCAGACCCCTGCAGCGTAGGCGCGGTCGAGCACGGCCTGATGTTTTTCGGCGAAACTGGGGTTGGTCAGGTTGACGCCGATATCGATGAGTTGCATGGTTCTACCTCGGGCCGAAGGCCGGAAAGCATACCAGAGCTGTAGATTTATAAGAAAAGCCAAGAACTACAACGAGTTATAGCTGTCTTTTGATGCCGTGACGTAGCCCGGGTTGGCAGAAAAGCCATCACTGTGCCAGTCTCTCGCACTTTGCCAGCGCTCCAGGCGCTCTGTTTTCGTCGGTGATTTCGACCGTTCAGCGGTGAAATCACCCCGTATTCTTTCCGGAGAGTGGATGCATCGTCCCTCGGTTTTGCTCCTGTTGTGCGCGTCACTGCTGCTGCTGCCGATAACGGCGGTTGCGCGCTTGCCCGGGCCACAGCAAGCCGTGCCGGCCGCCAAGGTTCGTGACCTGTCGGAGATCCGCAGCAGTCGAGTGTTGCGCGTGCTGGTCAATCAGAGTCGCAACAGTTCCGGTGAAGTCCAGGGTCAGGCCATCGGCGTCGAATACCATCGCCTGCGCGCCTTCGAGCAATACCTCAATGGCCACGCCCGCGATGGTCAGGAGGTCACCCTCAAGATCATTCCCAAAGCCAAGGATCAACTGCTTGGCGCGTTGCAGCGTGGTGAAGGAGATCTGGTCGCGCCCGGCGAGCTGCTTGATCTGCAACCCGGCCACGCGGTTGCCAGCAGTGAGCCGATCGCCAGCAACGTGCCGCTGGTGCTGGTCGGCATCAAGGGCGAGCGCCGTTACACCAAGGTCGAGCAGCTTTCCGGCAAAACCCTGGCCTTGCCCACCGGCAGCGCGGCGGGGGAGGCGGTCAGCCAGCTCAATCAGAAACTGGCGTTGCACAAACTGGCGCCGATCAAGATCGAATGGGTCGATCCGACGCTGGCGGTCGAGGACGTGCTGGAGATGGTGCAGGGCGGGATTTTCCACCTGACCGTCGTCGAGCAACCGATCGCCGAGCGTTGGGGCAAGATCCTGCCCAAGCTGCGTTTCGACCGGCAATTGATGATCAGCGAACCGGGTGAGGAATACTGGTTCGTGCGCCGGGATGCCTCGATGCTGCGGGCGAGCATCGATCGTTTCCTGGGCGGCTACAGGAAGCCGGCGAACGAGGATGCAGAGTTTCTGCGGATTTATCGACGGCTCTATCAAGTGCATTATCCGTTGGCCAAGGCTGACCGCCAGCGTCTGGAGAAACTGCGCCCGACCCTGCAAAAACACGCCGACGCGCAAAGCATGGACTGGCTGAATCTGGCGGCGCTGGCCTTCAAGGAGTCAGCCCTGCAACCCAGCGCCCGCAGCGGCAGTGGCCCGACCGGGTTGATGCAGATTACCCCGTCCGCCGCGCAGCGGGTCGGTGTGAACAATATCCAGAATCTCGATGCGAATGTGCAGGCCGGGGCCAAGTACCTGGCGATGATTCGCCGCAAGTTTTTCAACAGTCCGAAACTCAATGAGCGCGAGCGCATGGCGTTCACCCTGGCGGCCTACAACATCGGCCCGGAGCGGGTGCAAGGCATGCGCGCCGAGGCACGGCGGCGCGGGCTGAATCCGAACCAGTGGTTCTTTCAGGTCGAGCGCATCGCCATGGAGCAGGTGGGCATGGGCCCCGTCAGCTATGTTAATAGCGTGAACAAGTATTACCTGGCGTTCGACCGGGAGCGGGAGTCGCTGGAGCCCCGGGGACAGAAAGTCGCTTCACGGAAATGATCTAATAATTTGATTGTTATGGCGGAATAATTGCGCTTTTAACATGAATTTAACTGATTAATATAGCGGCCAATCCCAACACACTTCTCGCAAAACAAGGAATGCCCCATGAGCTCTCTGATCAACAAGGTTCTGTTCACTCGCGCCGGTTACGGCCTGACCATTCTGCGTATCGCGGTCGGCGTGATCTTCGCCGCCCACGGTTCGCAAAAACTGTTTGGTCTGTTCGGTGGTTACGGTCTGGCGGGCACCGCGCAATACATGGACAGCCTCGGTCTGCACCCGGGTTACCTGATGGCCACGCTGGCCGGCGGTACCGAGTTCTTCGCCGGTCTGGCGCTGATCATCGGCCTGCTGGTGCGCCCGGCGGCGCTGGGTCTGACCTTCCTGTCGCTGGTGGCGATCTTCACCGTACACATCAGCAACGGTCTGTTCATGGCCAACAACGGTTACGAGTTCGCCCTGGCGCTGCTCGGTGGCAGCCTCGCGGTGATGATCGAAGGCGCCGGCAAGCTGTCGGTGGATCGCGCCATCGCCGGTTGAGCGCTCTGGCTCAAGCAAAAGGCCCGCATTGTGCGGGCCTTTTTTGTTGCGGCCGATTCTTGACACTCATCGGTCACGTTATCTAGGATGTTGCTCATGCGCCGATTTAAACAGCTACTTGCGGGGCGCCAGGTGACTCAGAAAGTTGCCGTCAGAAGCCGGAACAGGGCTTCGAAATACCGCTAAAGCGCTGGTTCGGTGTTGCCTCTCACCTGCCATGCAGACTTTTGAGGCAGAGACACGACACGATGAATGCACTACGCCCTCCAGCACGTCCCGCGCCGATCACGGCACATATCACCCAGCGCAACCCGAAAATCCTGCTTGGCGGCAAACATCAGCCGACGCTGTTGCGTTATCTCGATGGCTGGCCACGTCGCAGCGGCGGTCCTGCCGCGTTCCTGATCCAGTTCGTTGAAGATGGCGAGTCGCTGGCGCGGTTTGCCAGTGACAGTTTTGATCTGGCAGTGATTCAGGCACCGAGCGCTGAAGACGCTCCGGAAATGATCAAGCAACTGACCCGCGTTGCACGGCAGGGTTTGATCACCCGCCGCTGAAACGCTCAGGGATAGTCGATCGCCACGATATAGACAAACTGCTCACCGGTTGGCGTCTGTACCCGGACTTCGGCGTCCAGCGCCTTGCCGATCAAGGCGCGGGCCAGTGGTGAGTCGATGCTGATCAGACCCAGTTTCAGATCCAGTTCATCCGGACCGACGATGCGGTAGCGCGACTGCTTGCCGTCTTCGTCCTCGATGGTGACCCAGGCGCCGAAGTAGACCTTGTTCGGATCGCTGGGTTTTTCGCTGACGACCTTCAGTGCTTCGAGACGCTTGGTGAGAAATCGCACGCGGCTGTCGATCTCGCGCAGCATTTTCTTGCCGTAGGTGTACTCGGCGTTTTCCGAACGATCACCCTGCGCCGCTGCTTCGCTGACCGCTTGCGTTACCTGCGGGCGGCGCACATGCCACAGCTCATGGAATTCGGCGCGCATCCGCGCTTCACCTTCAGGGGTGATCAGCGCGGTGCCGGCGGTGCGGGGAGGGCGATAACGGCTCATGGCAACTTCTTGTGGTGACGAAGGCTGGAGTCTATCAACCCTCGCGCAAGACTGTCAGCGGGCTCGCATTCAACGCCCGACGCGTACCGAACACGCCGGCACCGCCAATCAGCGAGGCGCCAATCAACGGCAGCATCAGCAACCATGGATGCGGATGCCATGGCAGATCGAATGCATAGCGATACAACACCAGACTCACGACTTCCGAACCGATGGCTGCCAGCAAGCCGCTGACCGCACCGAGCAAGCCGAACTCGATGCGGCGGGCCTTGACCAGCAATTGCCGCTGCGCCCCCAGCGCACGTAACAGCGCGCCTTGGCGAATGCGTTCATCCAGGGTCGCCTGCAGGCCGGAGAACAGCACCGCCATCCCCGCCGCCAACACGAACAACAACACGTATTCCACCGCCAGGGTGACCTGGGCGAGGATGCTGCGCAGCTGTTCGAGCAGAGCTTCGACCTGAAGGATGGTCACCGCCGGGAATGCCCGTGACAGTTCGACGATCTGCTGATCGTGACCGGGGGCCAGATAGAAACTGGTCAGGTAAGTCGCCGGCAGATCCTTGAGGGTGCCGGGCTGGAAGATCATGAAGAAGTTCGGCTGGAAGTTGTCCCAGTTGATCTCGCGCAGGCTGGTGACTTTCGCTTCACGATTGACCCCGCCCACGCTGAACACCATGTGATCGCCGAGTTTGAGCTTGAGGCTTTCGGCGACTTTGCCTTCAACCGACACGCCGGGTACGTCATCCGAGGGTTGCCCGGTCCACCACGAACCGGCGGTGAGCTTGTTGCCAGCCGGGAGGTCGGCGGCCCAGGTCAGGCTCAAGTCACGTTGCACGGCACGGTCGCCGGCCGAATCCTTGCTGACGATCTGCTGCACCGGTTCGCCGTTGATGCTGATCAGCCGTCCTGGCACTACGGGGTACAGTGGCGCTGCTTGTGCGGACACCTTGATCAAATGATCGGTGAAGGCCTGTTTGTCCGCCGGCAGAATGTTCAGGGCGAAGTAGTTGGGGGCGTTTTTCGGCAACTGGTTTTGCCAGGTGTCGAGCAGCTCGCCACGCAGCAGGGCGATCAGCGCCATCGACAGCAGGATCAAACCGAACGCCAGCGCCTGACCGGCAGCGGCCAGTGGATGACGCAGCAGCTGCCCTAGGCCGAGACGCCACGGCAGCGGCGCGCGGGCGAGCATTCGGCGCAGGCTGTTGAGCAACAACAGCAGCAAGCCACCCAGCACCAGCGCAGCGACCACGCCACCGCCCAGCAGGGCGAAGGTCAGCAGCAGATCCAGACTCAGGCGCCACATGATCAGGCCCAGTGCACCCAGCGCCGCGCCATAGACCATCCAGGTGCTCGACGGAATCGGCAGCATGTCGCGGCGCAGTACCCGCAGCGGTGGCACCCGACCCAGCGCGGCAAGTGGCGGCAGGGCGAAGCCGGCCAGCGCCACCAGCCCGGTGCCGATCCCGGCGAGTGCCGGAAACAGACCGCCCGGTGGCACATCGGCAGGCAGTAGATCATGTAATAGAGCGAACAGGCCCAGTTGCGCCAGCCAGCCGAGCACTGCGCCGCTGAGGGCAGCGAACAGGCCGAGTACGGCCAGTTGAATGCTGAACAGCAACATGGTTTCCCGACGCGACAAACCAAGGCAGCGCAGCAAGGCACTGGCATCGAAACGGCGACTGGCGAAGCGGTTGGCCGACAGCGCCACGGCCACACCGGCCAACAGCACCGCGACCAGACTGGCCATGTTCAGGTAGCGCTCGGCCTTGCCCAGTGCGCCGCCAATCTGCCGGTTGCCGTCGCGCGCATCCTGTATGCGCTGATTGGCGGCCAGACCGGGTTTGAGCAATTGTCGGTAGGTTTCCAGCGCCTGCGGTTCGCCGCGCCACAGTTCGCGATAACTCACGCGGCTGCCGGGTTGCACCACGCCGGTGGCGGCGAGGTCATCGAGGTTGATCATCACCCGAGGCGTGAGGCTGTAGAAGTTGCCGGCGCGATCCGGCTCGTAAGTCAGCACGCGGGTCAGCTTCAAGGTTTTCATGCCGACGTCGATGCTGTCGCCGATCTTCAGATCCAGCGCAGTCAGCAGACGAGCTTCAACCCACGCTTCACCGGGTTGCGGCTCGCCGCCCGAGGTTTCAGCGGCAAACGGGGCCGGGGCACTTTTCAGCTCGCCGCGCAGCGGGTAGGCGCGGTCGACGGCTTTGATGCTCGATAACTGAATGCCATTGTCGGTGGCAATGACGCTGGAAAACTCCACCACCTGCGCATGATTCAAGCGCAGCTCGGTGCCGCTGCGGATCTGTTCGTCGCGGGCCGGCGAGCTGCCCTCAAGCACCAGGTCGGCGCCAAGGAACTCGGTGGCGCGCAGCATCATCGCACCGTTGAGGCGGGCGCCGAAGTAGCCGATGGCAGTACTCGCCGCGACCGCCACGACCAAGGCAAAAAACAACACGCGCAATTCGCCGGCGCGTGCATCGCGCATGAGTTGACGTAGGGCGAGACTGAACAGACGCAACAGCGGCAGACGTGCCATCAAGGCTCCAGAGGGGCAACCAGCAGCCCGGCTTCAAGTCGGATCAGGCGCCGGCAGCGATGGGCCAGGCGTTCGTCGTGGGTCACCAGCACGAGGGTGGTGCCGCGTTCCTTGTTCAGTTCGAACAGCAAGTCGCTGATGCGCTCGCCGGTGTGGCTGTCGAGGTTGCCGGTGGGTTCGTCGGCGAATAGCACGTCCGGCTCGGCAGCGAAAGCCCGGGCAATCGCCACGCGCTGTTGTTCGCCGCCGGAGAGCTGGCGCGGCGAGTGCGTCAGGCGCTGGCCGAGACCGACCCGTTGCAGCAGTTCGGTGGCGCGTTCGCGGGCGTCTTTGCGGCCATCGAGTTCCAGCGGCAGCATGACGTTTTCCAGGGCGTTGAGGCTGTCGAGCAACTGGAAGGATTGAAAGACGAAACCCACGTGTTCGGCACGGATGCGCGCGCGCTGGTCTTCGTCGAGATTGCTCAGGCCTTGCCCCGCGAGGATGACTTCGCCGCTGCTTGGCAGGTCGAGGCCGGCGAGCAGGCCGAGCAGGGTGGATTTGCCGGAACCGGACGCGCCGACGATGGCCAGGCTGTCGCCCTGGTTCAGTTCCAGGCTGAGTTCGTGCAGGATAGTCAGTTCACCTTCCGCGCTGGGAACCACTTTGCTGAGGTTCTTCGCGGTGAGAATGCTTGCGCCCATGGAGAATCCGATGCGTGTGTGGTTTTTGAGTGCTGGCCTGGCCTTGATGTGCATGGCCCAGAACGCAGCGGCGGGTACTGTCCTGATCGTTGGCGATAGTATCAGCGCCGGTTTCGGACTGGATACCCGCCTGGGGTGGGTATCGCTGCTCGAGCAACGGCTCAAACAGGAGGGTTTTGACGACAAAGTGGTCAATGCCTCGATCAGCGGCGACACCAGTGCCGGAGGCCAGGCACGCCTGCCGGCGCTGCTTGCAGAGCACAAGCCGGAACTGGTGATCCTCGAATTGGGGGGCAACGACGGCCTGCGCGGAATGCCGCCAACGCAATTGCAACAAAACCTTGCGGCGATGATCGACAGCTCGCGTCAGAGTGGCGCCAAGGTGCTGCTGCTGGGCATGCAATTGCCGCCCAACTACGGCAAGCGTTACACCGATGCCTTCGCCGAGGTCTACGGCAAACTCGCCGACGATAAAAAGATCCCGCTGGTGCCGTTTTTCCTCGACGGCGTGGGTGGGCATCCCGAGCTGATGCAGGCCGATGGTCTGCACCCGGCCGCCGGGGCTCAGGGCAAGTTGCTGGAAAATGTCTGGCCGACGCTAAAACCGCTGTTATGAGGCTTTTCTAGTGGCAGGCTTTCGGCTAATGTGGCGCCCCCTTATTTGGAGCCCCCGATGCCGCGTCCTGCCTGGTCCCTGTTTGCCTACCAACTGATCGAGCCTGACGAACAGCTGGATCTGTTCGCCTGCCAGGAAGTGCGGGTGCATCTGGTGACCCGTCAGCTCGAACTCGGTGGCTCGGCAGACCGCACGTTGTGTGGCAGTCTGCTGCCGGCACAACCGCGTTGGTCGAGTGTGGATCGTCGGGTGTTTCAGGATCAGCGTCTGTGTTCGTTGTGCCGGGCGATTCTCGAGTCGCAGAAGCGCGGCACCTCGCCGATCTGGCCTGAGTTGCGTTTCGAACTCTAGGATCAACAGATCGCAGCCTGCGACAGCTCCTACATGAAGACTTCTGGCTGCCCATCGGCGCATCTCCCCGAATTCCCGAGGTGCGGTGTACAATCGCGCTCTTATACCCTTGTTGATCATGCGAAGGATTTTCCGGATGTTGCCGCGCTTTCCTGCCGTCACCCGCTGCCTGTCACTTGCCGCCCTGTGTGTGGCCGGTCCCGTTGCTGCATTGGAGTTTCCCCTGCCACCACCCGGTGAGGACATCATCGGCCAGGTGCAGGTGATCAAGGCCAAATACGAAGACACCTTCGCTGACCTGGGCACCAAGTACGACCTGGGTTATTCGGAAATGGTCGCGGCCAACCCGGGCGTCGATGCCTGGCTGCCGGGCGCCGGTACTGAAATCGTCCTGCCGACCCGGTTCATTCTGCCGCCGGGTCCACGCGAAGGCATCGTGATCAACCTCGCCGAGTACCGCCTCTACTACTACCCGAAAGGCCGGAACGTGGTGTACACCTTCCCGCTGGGGATCGGGCGTGAAGGTTGGGGCTCGCCAATCGCCCACACCTCGATCACTGCCAAGACGCCGAACCCGACCTGGACCCCTCCGGCGTCGATCAAGGCCGAGCACGCCGCCGACGGTGATCCGCTGCCGAACGTGGTACCGGCCGGTCCGGACAACCCGCTGGGGCCGTTCAAGTTCACCTTGGGTACCCCGGGCTACCTGATCCACGGTTCGAACAAGAAGTTCGGCATCGGCATGCGCACCAGCCACGGCTGCTTCCGCATGTTCAACAACAACGTGCTGGAAATGGCGGCCATGGTGCCGGTCGGCACTTCGGTGCGCATTCTCAACGATGCGTACAAGTTCGGCAGCAGTGGCGGCAAGGTCTATCTGGAAGCGCACACACCCATCGATGACAAGGGCAACCCGTCGGTGGTCGACAAGCACACTGCAGTGATCAATGCGATGCTCAAGCGCGAAGATGTCACCAACAACCTGCGCGTGAACTGGGATGTCGTGCGTGATGTGGTAGCGGCCGAAGATGGCCTGCCAACTGAAATCGGCACACCGAATACCTCGGCGCCGATGGTCTCGAACACCCCGATCGACCTGCAGCAGTAAGTCGATCAAAACCCGCAGGCGCGTGCAGCGTCGGCGGGTTTTTTATTGCCCGGGGGAAAGTGCCGGCAATAAAAAAGCCGACCCAAAAAATGGGTCGGCTTGATAACAATCCCGAGGGATTATTACTTGCGGCTAGCTTTGTCCAGCATGCGCAGAGCACGCTCGTTAGCTTCGTCAGCAGTCTGTTGTGCTTTTTGAGCAGCAGCCAGAGCTTCATCAGCTTTACGGTAAGCTTCGTCTGCACGAGCTTGGGAGCGAGCAGCTGCGTCTTCAGTAGCGGTCAGACGTGCTTCGGTTTCTTTCGATGCGCTGCTGCAACCGGTAGCCAGAACTGCGGCCAGAGCCAGAGCAGAGAATTTCAGAACGTTGTTCATCGTGTTCCCCTTCAAGGACTTTCAATTAAGTGGCTTTCTCCTCCGATTGAGGAAATAGCCGGCGTACATACTACCCATTACTTGTAGTAAGTAAACTGACCTAACGCAAGAAGCAAAAAAAATTGTAGGCGTTGATTCTTTTTCGAGCAACTTTTAACCGGGCTGTATAAAAAATATCCAGCTGCAGGCCCCGGCCTGAGCGTGTTAATGAGAAAAAGTTCCCGTTGTCCGGTGCTGTTTCTGCGTCTTGCACCAAGTCTGCCTAGATGAATTCGTCTACACTTTTGTTCCGATTTTGCATGACGCCTCACATATCTTTGTCGCTCTTGAGGTGACTTTAAAGAAGAGGCTGCGTCTTAAGTCTCGACATTCGGCAATGTTCCGGTGAGCGCTTCGGGAAGATCTTCCCTGCGCCTGCCGCTGCGTCCATCGGAGTCACCCGGTCAACGAGCACGATGACGAGCGCACCTTGAGCATTTTCGCCAATGGTGCCTACTATTTATCACGTGCTCGGTTGCGCGAGATCGGTGTGGTTTTTCTCGGTGTCCATCAGGCACGGGGTGGCGTAGATGTTCCTTCGCCGGAAAAACATCGGTAAGGTAGGGGTCAGAATTCAAGACCCGCGAGGAGTAGTGATGAGCGAGGCGTTGTCCATCCACCATGACCAGGCTGGTCATCAGTTCGAGACCAATGTGGACGGTCATCGTGCCTACCTGACCTATATGGATCTGGGGAAACAGACCCTGGATATCTATCGCACCTTCGTGCCCAACGCCTTGCGCGGCCGTGGCATTGCCGCCGCGCTGACCGAGAGCGCGCTGCAGTACGCCGAAGAAATGGGCTACACGGTGATCCCGTCGTGCTCCTACGTCGAGCGCTACATGGAACGTCATCAGCGCCGCGCCGCGAAGATCTGAATCGCACACACGAAAACGCCGGGCAATGCCCGGCGTTTTTTTATGCCCGTGAAACGCTGATCAGCTGCGCTGACGTTTCGGCAGAACATCCTTGAGCTTGGCGTGCATGCCGCGCAGGGTGTTCTCGGTGGCGGACCAGTCGATGCAGGCATCGGTGATCGACACGCCATATTGCAGGTCGGCGAGGTCTTTCGGGATGGCCTGGCAGCCCCAGTTCAGATGACTCTCGACCATCAGGCCGATGATCGACTGGTTGCCTTCGAGGATCTGGTTGGCGACGTTCTCCATCACCAGCGGTTGCAGGGCCGGGTCCTTGTTGGAGTTGGCGTGGCTGCAATCGACCATGATGTTCGGTTTGATCTTCGCCTTGTTCAGCGCCTGCTCGCACAGGGCGACGCTGACCGAATCGTAGTTCGGCTTGCCGTTGCCGCCACGCAGCACCACGTGACCGTAGGCGTTGCCCTTGGTGGTGACGATCGACACGCCACCTTCCTGGTTGATCCCCAGGAAACGGTGCGGGCTGGACACCGACTGCAGGGCGTTGATCGCCACGGTCAGGCCGCCGTCAGTGCCGTTCTTGAAGCCGACAGCCGAAGACAGGCCGGAAGCCATTTCACGGTGGGTCTGGGATTCGGTAGTGCGTGCGCCGATGGCCGACCAGCTGATCAGGTCCTGCAGGTACTGCGGGGAGATCGGGTCGAGGGCTTCGGTGGCGGTCGGCAGGCCTTTCTCGGCCAGGTCCAGCAGCAACTGGCGACCGATGTGCAGACCGTCCTGAATCTTGAACGAGTCATCCAGGTACGGATCGTTGATCAGGCCTTTCCAGCCAACGGTGGTTCGTGGCTTCTCGAAATACACGCGCATGACCAGATACAGGGTGTCGGAGACTTCCTCCGCCAGCACCTTGAGGCGATCGGCGTATTCGTGGGCAGCCTTGATATCGTGGATCGAGCACGGGCCGATCACTACGAACAGACGGTGGTCGGTGCCATCAAGAATGTTGCGAATGACTTCGCGGCCCTTGGTGACGGTGCGCAGCGCAGCATCGCTCAGAGGGATATCACGCTTGAGCTGATCGGGAGTGATCAGGGTCTCGTTAGAGGCGACGTTTAGGTCGTTGATCGGTAAATCAGCCATCGTTTACTCGTCAGGTCACGGGTGCCGGCCGCCAGCGATCCCCGCGCGGCGGAGCACAGCAGATTTAAGCGCGTCGGGGAGCCGAACCTTAGCGCGTCAGACGCGGCTCGACAATGGGCAAACGCCGCTTTAATCCAGCACTGGCTGGGCAAAAGCCTTGCGCACGCTGTCGTGGGAGAACTCGTCGGCGTGTTGTTCGACCCATTGCAGGGCCAGCGCCTGAACATCCTGCAGATCGTCGTGGGCCTCGTTCATGCGGCAATAACGTTCGATCTGGCACACCTGTTCGCCCATCCGGGCACTGAACAGCGTCTGCTCATCGGTGAACGCGATCCCCACCAGATAGCCCTTTTTGCGCCGCAGACACCATGCGACATAGCCCGGATAACAGATCTCGGCGTTGAGTGTCGGCATGCGCACTTGCAGCGCCGTGCCGTGGCGCCACGCGCGGTGATAATTGCAAGCGATCCCGCCGAGGCTGATAGTGTGCAGCTGTTGCCTGGAAATACACTCGGGCTTGAGCAAGGTTAATTCAACCGGCACTTCGTCCGGATGAGGAATGAAACGTCCCATGAGCACAGACTCCCTGTGTCGGCCATTTGACATTGTTTCCCCCAGTATAGTGGTCGAATCCGAGCTGACCGATTTCGACGCCGACCAGCGGTTGCTGGCGATGAGCGGCGTTTCGCTGGTGATTTTCACCAGCGTCGGCTGTTCCAGCTGCCGCTATGCCAGAGAGGTGTTGCCCGGGTTCGAGCTGGCGGTGGATCGCCTGTGCTGGATCGATGCCGGCAACAACGGCGGGTTGGTGGAGCGCTATCAGGTCTTTCATTTGCCGGCGCTGTTTGTGGTGCGCGACGGCGAGTTCTTTGGGGCATTGCACACGCGTCTGACCGCCGTTGCGCTGAACGCGGCAGTGGCGCAGGCGCTGGGTCGAATTGCAGAGGAGTTGCCATAGATGGTGGGAGCAGACAGCAAACCGGTGATCGGGATTATCGGCACTGGGGCCATTGGCGGGTTTTACGGTGTGATGCTGGCGCGGGCCGGTTTCGATGTGCACTTTTTACTGCGCAGTGAATTCTCGGCGGTGGCCGAACGTGGTTTGCAGGTGGACAGTGCCGTGCATGGCACCCTGACGCTGAACCCGGTGCAGGCGTATGCGAAGGCCGAGGACATGCCGGCCTGCGACTGGTTGCTGGTCGGCGCCAAGACCACCAGCAGCGCGGGTCTGGCCCCGGCGATCATTGCTGCGGCCAGGCCCGGCGCGAAAGTGCTGGTGCTGCAGAACGGTCTGGACGTCGAAGACAGCTTGCGCGAGTTGCTGCCCGATTCCCTGCATATGCTCGGTGGTCTGTGCCTGATCTGCGTGCATCGCGAAGGGCCGGGACACATCACCCATCAGGCCTTGGGTGCGGTGAATGTCGGCTATCACAGTGGCCCGGCGGCGGATGAAGCGGCGCGCATGGCGCTGGTCGAGGAGGGTGCCGGTCTGTTCCGCGCCGCTGGCATCGATTCGCAGGCGATGCCCAATCTGCAACAGGCGCGCTGGCAGAAACTGGTGTGGAATATTCCCTACAACGGTCTCTCGGTGTTGCTCGGCGCCGGCACCACGCCGCTGATGGCCGACGCGGACAGTCGCGCGCTGATCCAGGCGTTGATGGCCGAAGTGGTGCAGGGCGCCAGGGCCTGCGGTCACGACGTTCCGCCCGGTTACGCCGATTACCTGTTCATGATGACCGAGAAAATGCCCGACTATTGGCCGAGCATGTACCACGATTTCCTGCATAAACGGCCGCTGGAGCTGGAAGCGATTTACGCCCGGCCATTGGCCGCAGCCAAAGCGGCAGGCTGTGAGTTGCCACGGATCGAAGCGCTGTATCGCACATTGAGTTTTATCGACCGACGCAACACTTGAGTCGGTTTTCGGGGGAGTGGGGGAAGGCATGGCCAAGAACATCGATGACAAACTGGTGCTGGCGATTTCGTCTCGCGCCTTGTTCGACCTGAGCGAGAGTCATAAGGTCTATCTGGCGAGCGGCGTCGAAGCCTATCGGCAATACCAGATTGAACACGAAGACGAAATTCTCGCGCCCGGCGATGCGTTCCCGCTGGTGGAAAAACTCCTGAGCCTCAACAGTCGCCTCGACCGCGCCCGGGTCGAGGTGATTCTGGTTTCGCGCAACAGTGCCGACACCGGCCTGCGCGCGTTCAACTCGATTGATCATTATGGGCTGGACATCTCGCGAGCGGCCTTCGTCGGCGGGCGCAGTCCGTATCCCTATCTCAAAGCGTTTGGCTGTGACTTGTTTCTGTCCACCCACGCCGAGGATGTGCGCGCCGCGCTGGACGCCGGGTTTGCCGCGGCGACGATTCTCTCCGGCGGCGCCAGTCGCGCGGCCAGTGATGAGTTGCGCATCGCCTTCGACGGCGACGCGGTGTTGTTCTCCGACGAATCCGAGCGCGTTTATCAGGCCGGCGGGCTGCTGGCGTTTCAGGCCAAGGAACGCGAGTCGGCGCGCGAGCCCTTGCGCGGTGGGCCTTTCAAGGGCTTTCTGGCGGCACTCAATGCGCTGCAACGCGAGTTCCCCGAAGACGACTGCCCGATCCGCACGGCGCTGGTTACTGCGCGTTCGGCACCGGCCCATGAGCGGGTGATCCGCACCTTGCGCGAGTGGGACATCCGCCTCGACGAGTCGCTGTTTCTCGGCGGGCTGACCAAATCGGCGTTTCTCGAAGCCTTCGCTGCCGATGTGTTCTTCGACGATCAGACCGGCCACTGCGAGGCGGCCCGCGAAGTGGTCGCCACCGGACACGTACCGCATGGCATCAGTAACGAACCGTCGATCTAAAGCCCCAGTGCTTCAAGACGTTGCGTCGCACGTCGTACTCGCCAAGGCACTGCTAAGCTGAATCAAATCTCCGCCATGTTGGCACGCGAGGAGGTCATATGATTCGTTCGATGCTGTATGCCACTGACCTCGGTCTGTACGCACCTTTAGTGATGCAGCATGCCCTGGCGCTGGCGCGGACATTCAATGCCGACTTGTATGTGGTGCATGCAGTGGAACCCATGGGGCTGTTTGCCGAGTCGGTGTTGCAGAGTTATCTCGACGAACAGGCATTGAACGAATTTCACAGTCAGGGTCTGAAAACTGTCATCGCCAATATCGAGCAACGGGTGCTGGACAGTTTTCGCGAAGAGCTGGGCGACGAGGGCGAGCAGGATCTGCAGCGGATTTGCGCGGTTCGGGTAGTGCAGGGCGATCCGGCGCAGGTGATTCTCGACCAGGTGCAGAAACTCTCGGTGGATTTGCTGATCGTAGGCACTCACAGCCACGGCGTAGGGGCGGAAACGCCTTTGGGGCGCACGGCGACCCGGGTCCTGCAATTGGCCAAGGTACCGGTTTATCTGGTGCCATTGGTGGAGCGCCGGCGCCGGGGGGATCGCTGAAGCGGGAATAATGGCCTTTTGATAAAAAAGTTCTAGATTTATTCATCAAACCATTAATATAGTTATATACCGTCGCTGATGCCCGTGGCGTCTACCTGCTTTGAGGGATACATATGAAGCTTCAACAATTGCGCTACATCTGGGAAGTGGCGCACCACGACCTCAACGTTTCCGCTACCGCCCAAAGCCTTTACACCTCGCAACCGGGTATCAGTAAACAGATTCGCCTGCTGGAAGACGAACTTGGCGTTGAAGTGTTTGCCCGCAGCGGCAAGCACCTGACCCGCGTCACCCCGGCCGGCGAGCGCATCATCACCACCGCGGGCGAAATCCTGCGCAAGGTCGAAAGCATCAAGCAGATTGCCCAGGAATTCTCCAACGAGAAAAAAGGCACCCTGTCGATCGCCACCACCCACACCCAGGCGCGTTATGCATTGCCGCCGGTGATCAGCAATTTCATCAAACAATACCCGGACGTGGCGCTGCACATGCACCAGGGTTCGCCAATGCAGATCGCCGAGATGGCCGCTGACGGCACCGTCGATTTCGCCATCGCCACCGAAGCGCTGGAGCTGTTCGGTGATCTGGTGATGATGCCGTGCTATCGCTGGAACCGCTGCGTGGTCGTGCCCCAGGGCCACCCGCTGACCAAGCTGCCGAAGCTGACCCTCGAAGCGCTGGCCGAATACCCGATCGTGACTTACGTGTTCGGTTTCACCGGCCGTTCGAAACTCGACGAAGCCTTCAGTCATCGTGGCCTGACGCCGAAAGTGGTGTTCACCGCGGCCGACGCCGACGTGATCAAAACCTACGTGCGTCTGGGCCTGGGCGTGGGCATCGTCGCCAAGATGGCGGTCGACACCAAGCTCGATAACGACCTGGTGGTGCTGGATGCCAGCGAACTGTTCGAGTCGAGCATCACCAAGATCGGTTTCCGTCGCGGTACTTTCCTGCGTGGTTTCATGTGCGACTTCATCGAGAAGTTCGCCCCGCACCTGACCCGCGAAGTAATGGCCAAAGCCATCCAGTGCCACAACAAGCAGGAACTGGAAGAGCTGTTCGACGGCGTCGAACTGCCGGTCCACTAAGACCCTGCCTCAAAGCACCTCGGTGACAGCAAACTGTTGCCGGGTGCCCGCTACCAGAATCACCACCTCATCACCTTCGAACTTGCCCAGCAGGCTTTTGCCCAGCGGCGAGCGCGGGGTGATGACGGTAATCGGCTGACCCACCACATCGACTTTCAGGCCCGCCGCATCCGGGGCCAGAAACAGCCATTGCTCGCGCCCTTTTTCGTCTTCCAGGCCGAGCAGGGCGCCGATCTCGATGCCGCGATTTTCGTCATAGGCGCGCAGTGTCAGGTTCTGGCACAGCGCCAGTGACTGGCGGATTTCCTCGACCCGTTTCGCCTGACCCGCCGCCAGATAGGAAGCCTCAAGCCCGAGCGTGTCGTATTTGTTCTCGGCGATGTTTTCTTCGTGGGTCGCGGTTTCGTAAGCGGTCTGCGCGGCGCGTTCGGCGATGTCGAGGTCGACGCGCAGTTTGTCGAGGATCAGTTGGTGGACGGTGTGTTTGTTCATGATCAATCGCAGAATTGCAAAACGTTGGCGCGGCTCTTTTCGCTCGGCGCGGTCTGGTCCTGTTGCAGCCAGAACTGGCATTTCGGATTTGACTGGTTGCGACTGCTGCCGCGAGCCTGATCCAGGCGCGCCTGCTGCTCGTTCTTGCGCAGGTTTTCTTCGTACTGTTCGAACAGCGGACTCTGTGGCGGAATGTCCGGTTGTACCTGAACGGCCGCTGGCGGCTTGGCCAGTTGCTGCACCGCCTGAGCAACCGGTGCCAGTTGCTCGGTCAACACAAAACGCGAAATCAGCCAGCAAGTCAGGGCAATGGCGAGAAAACCCAGCCACATGCCCAAGGCAATGCTGCCGGTCAGTTGCAGCGCGCTAAGCTGAACGGGCAACGGGCGACGCGGATTGGGACGATAGGGCATGGCTGCCTCCTGGCGGATGATTGCGGGCAAGTGGCGATTGTCGCACGAAGATTAATCGCCGTCGGCTCTTCTGCGCGAGGTCATTTATGCGGACAATCAGCGCTTTTGCCAACGGGAGTCTTGCATGCCGATACCGAAAACCCGCTGGGATATTTTTTGCACCGTGGTCGACAACTATGGCGACATCGGCGTGACCTGGCGTCTGGCCCGGCAACTGGTAGCCGAGCATGGGCTGGCGGTGCGCCTGTGGGTCGATGACCTGCGCGCCTTTGAACGTATCTGCCCCGAGATCGACATCCACCTGGCGCAGCAATCGCAGCAGGGCGTCGAGGTGCGGCATTGGCCGAGCGACTGGCCGCAGACGGAGGCGGCGGACGTGGTGATCGCCGCATTTGCCTGTCAGCTGCCATCGGCGTACATGGACGCCATGGCCGAGCGGCAACAGCCACCGCTGTGGATGAACCTCGATTACCTCAGCGCCGAAGACTGGGTCACCGGTTGTCACGGTTTGCCGTCGGTGAAGTACAAGTCGGTACAGAAATTCTTTTTCTTTCCCGGATTTCAACCGGGGACGGGCGGCTTGCTGCGTGAAAACGGTCTGCTTGAGCGGCGTCGGCGATTTCAGCAGGACGCGGCTGCGCAGCGACAATTCCTGCACGGCCTGGGCGTAGATCGCGCAGCTGACGCACAGCTGATCTCGTTGTTTGCCTACGAAAATGCCGGGCTGGCCAGTTGGCTGGATGCGTTGGCGGCCGATAGCACGCCGACCCATCTGCTGGTGCCGGAAGGGCGGATCCTCGGTGACGTTGCGCGCTGGCTCGGGGTCGATGCGTTGGCTGTCGGCGATCTGGACGTGCGTCAGGCGCTGACGGTGCAGGTGCTGCCGTTCGTCCGTCAGGATCAATACGATCAGTTGCTGTGGTGCTGCGACTTCAACGCGGTGCGCGGTGAAGACTCGTTCGTCCGTGCACAGTGGGCCGGGCGACCGATGCTCTGGCATATCTATCAGCAGGACGAAGACATCCACCTCGACAAGCTCGATGCCTTTCTCGCGCTCTATACCAAAGGGCTTTCACCGGCCGCTGCCGAGGCGATGAGCGGTCTGTGGCGGGCCTGGAGTGCCGGGAAACCGATCGGCGAGCACTGGCTCCAGGTCCGTAAACACTGGCCAGAACTGCAGGAAAACGCCGAGGCGTGGTGTCTGGAACAAGGCTTGCAGGCGGATCTTGCCACGGCGCTGGTACAGTTTTACCTAAATTGGATATGATACGCGGCCTAGATTTTTGTAAATCCCATCCAAATTCGGATATTCGCAATGAAAACTGGTAAAGAACTCAAACCCGGTACCGTGATCCGTATCGACAACGATCCTTGGCTGGTTCAGAAAGCTGAATTCACCAAGTCGGGCCGTAACAGCGCGATCATGAAGACCAAGCTGAAGAACCTGCTGACCGGTTACAAGACCGAAACCGTTTACGGTGCGGACGACAAGCTGGACGACGTGATCCTCGACCGCAAAGAAGCGACCCTGTCCTTCATCAGCGGCGACACCTACACGTTCATGGACACCACTGACTACACCATGTACGAACTGAACGCCGAAGACATCGAAAGCGTTCTGCCTTTCGTTGAAGAAGGCATGACCGACGTTTGCGAAGCCGTGTTCTTCGAAGAGCGTCTGGTTTCCGTAGAACTGCCGACCACCATCGTGCGTCAGGTTGACTACACCGAAGGTTCCGCTCGCGGTGACACTTCCGGCAAGGTGATGAAGCCTGCCAAACTGAAGAACGGTACCGAGCTGTCGGTTGCTGACTTCATTGAAATCGGCGACATGATCGAGATCGATACCCGCGAAGGCGGTTCCTACAAAGGCCGTGCCAAATAAGCACTGCTTTTTACGGAAAGAAAAAGCCCGACCATTGAGTCGGGCTTTTTTGTGCCTGCGATTCCACGTCTACCCCCGAACCCTGTGGGAGCGAGCTTGCTCGCGAATAGGCCCGGTCAGACAATCTGTGTGTTGAATGACACAAAGCATTCGCGAGCAAGCCCGCTCCCACAGTGGATTGGTGTTGTTCTCAAACGGTGGTGTGCAGGCGTACGTCAACGTTGCCACGGGTGGCGTTGGAGTACGGGCAGACCTGATGCGCCGCTTCAACCAGGCTCTGTGCATCCGCCTGTTCCAGGCCCGGCAGGCTGATGTGCAGGTCGATGTCCAGACCGAAACCACCAGGAATCTGACCGATACCGACATGAGCAGTGATCGAGGCATCGTCGGGGATTTTGCGTTTGGTCTGGCTGGCGACGAATTTCAGTGCGCCGATGAAGCAGGCCGAGTAACCGGCAGCGAACAGTTGCTCAGGGTTGGTCGCTGCGCCGCCGGCACCGCCGAGTTCTTTCGGGGTAGCGAGTTTGACGTCGAGGATGTTGTCGCTGGAGATCGCACGACCGTCACGGCCGCCAGTGGAGGTTGCGATTGCAGTGTAGAGAGTTTGCATGGTGTGGGCCTCGTTGGGTGTCTGTTTTTGCGCTAATTGTTTGCGCGCTAAGTAAGTGCGAGGTGAATGTAGCTCGCTAATGTTTAGTGCGCAAGATAATTTTTTGAGAAAGCTGAATCTCGGTCCTTTAAAGGCACTGTCGATCAGCTTGAAAGTGAAGATTTAGAGCGGATGGTGGGGGCGCGGGCTGAAGAATATTTTTCCTGATGAACCGATCCTTTGTAGGATTGAGCCTGCTCGCGATAGCGGTGGAGCAGGCAATAAGGGGGCCGACTGAACCACCGCTATCGCGAGCAGGCTCACTCCTACAAGAGGGCAGCGCTGTTATCCGGTCAGGCTTTCTTGCAGATGGCTGCGCAGGGCTTGCAGCTCAGATTGAAGATTCTGCAGGCGTTCGAGGGTGAAACCACTGGCGCCCAAGATGCATTGCGGAACGCTTTTGGCCTGCTCACGAAGAGCCCGTCCCTGCGCGGTCAGTTCGACGATCACCACCCGTTCGTCTTCACGGCTGCGGGTTCTGCTGAGCAGACCTTCACCTTCTAGCCGTTTGAGCAACGGTGTCAGCGAGCCTGGATCGGTCAGCAACCGCGTGCTGATTTCGCCCACGGTCAAACCATCCTTTTCCCACAGAACCATCATCGCCAGATACTGCGGGTAGGTCAGGCCCAGCGCTTGCAGCAGCGGCTTGTAGACCTTGGTCATCATCAGTGAAGTGGAATGCAGGGCGAAGCACGCCTGATTGTCGAGCAGCAGGTCGTCGCAGGTGTCGCGTTCGGTGGTCATGGCAAAGCCTTGTTCGGTGATGGGCTTGAATCTAGCGCCCGAATGTTTAATGCGCCAGATAATTATCCAGGATCTAGTGTCGGCCCAGCTCGCGTTGCAGCGCCAGATCCCACGGTGGCACCGGGCTGAAGCGGGTCTTGAGGTATTCCAAAAGCAGACGGCTGCGCGAGTGGGTCTGCTGTTCCATGCGCAATGCATAAATGCCAGTACTCTCCGGTTGTGGCAGACCGTTCTCGCAGAACAGCGGCAGTAGTTCGCCACGCAGCAGGTACTCACTGGCCAGCCAGGTCGGCAAATGCGCGATGCCCAGCCCGGCCAGAGCACCGCACACCAGCGCTTCGGCATTGTTGGCGCTCATGCGGATGCGCGCGGGGCGATGCAGTTGCATTTGCCCGTCCAGTTCGAAGCGCCAGGCGAAGGGCGGGGCGAGACCTTCCCAATCCAGCCCGTCATGTTCACTCAACTGCGCGGGATGGCGCGGTGCGCCACGGCGTTTGAGGTAGTCGGGGCTGGCGCAGGCAATGCGCACCATGCTCGCCAGCGGCGTGGCGACCAGCCGCGTATCGGCCATTTGCCCGGCACGCAGCACCAGATCGACTTTGCCCAGGTTCGAGCCGTGCATATCGATGAAGCTGTCGATCAGGTGCAACTGCACGTCGAGGCCCGGGTACAGCACCAGAAAGTCAGCGATGACCGGCGCGAGATGGCGGCGACCAAAAGCGGCCGGGGCATCGATACGGATCAAGCCTTCCGGCGCACTGCTCAACGACACCGCTTCGGCGCGGGCCAGTTGCAGCTCGCTGACAATGCGTCGCGCCCGCTCGGCAAACGCCAGACCCGCCGGGGTTGCCCGCACGGCGTGGGTGCTGCGGATGAACAACTGGCTGCCGACCGCGCTTTCCAGGCTGTCGATGCGCCGCGCGACGGCGGAAGGCGTCAGCGGATGACGACGGGAAGCCGCAGAAAAACTGCCACTTTCCAGCACATCGAGAAACAGCCCGAGCTGTTCGGTCAACTGATTGGGATTCATGAGTGTTTCGGTGCTTGTGCGAAATTGGCATAGCCATTGTGCGTTGCTGTGCGTTTCCCCGCCAGCCTCGACTGCGTAGGATGAATCGCCTGACGGATGAGGACATCGCTGTGATCGAGTTTTTGTTGTACCTGCTGTTTGGCGCCGCCCTTGGCACATTGGGCGGGATCTTCGGCATCGGCGGTGGTTTGATCGCCATCCCGCTGCTGGGCGTATGGTTTGGCCTCGATCAGCAGATCGCCCAAGGCACGGCGCTGGTGATGGTGGTGCCCAACGTGATGCTGGCGCTGTGGCGCTATCATCAGCGCAATCGCATCGAGCTGCGTCATGCGCTGCCGCTGGCGACCATGGGTTTTTGCTTTGCGTGGATCGGTTCGATCTGGGCGGTGGGCATCGATGCGCAAACCATGCGCATCGGTTTTGTCGCTTTCCTTGTGGTGCTCTCGGCGTACAACCTGCTGAAGATGTTCGGCAAGAAAACCGCCGTGACCTCCGAGATGCGTTACTCATGGCCATGGCTGGGTGTTTTGGGCGCAGCGTCCGGGACCATGGGCGGTTTGTTCGGTGTCGGCGGGGCCGTGGTGGCGACGCCCGTGCTGACCAGTTTGTTCGGCACCAGCCAAGTGGTTGCCCAGGGCCTGTCGCTGGCGTTGGCATTGCCGAGCACCGGCGTGACCTTGGTGACGTACGCGGTGCATCACGAAGTGGACTGGATGATCGGCCTGCCGCTGGCCATCGGCGGTCTGGCCAGCATCAGTTGGGGGGTGAAAGTCGCCCACGCCATGCCGGAACGGCTCTTGCGCGGGCTGTTTTGCGGTTTTCTGGTGCTGTGCGCGGTGATGCTCGCGTTTAAAGTTTGAAGCCTTCGACGATGTGCTCGGCCAGGCATTCGGTGATCGGCGACGGATTGTTCAGGTTGCGGATCAGCATGATGCTGGCCTCGGGCAACAGCGGCAGATCTTCGGCGGCGCCAAGAATGCGCATGTCCGGGGTGATCAGGCTTTCCAGTTGCGCGGTGATCGCCAGACCCGCGCTCACCACCGCCATCAACGCCGACAGGCTGGTGCTGTTGTAGGCGATGCGGTAGTCGCGGCCCATCGCGTCCAGCGCATTGCACGCCCACAAACGGCAGAAACAATCACTGTTGAACATGGCCAGCGGCAACGGCGTCTGCTCGTGGGCGCTGAAATTCTGCGCCTCGGCCCAGACGAAACGCTCCTTGCGCAGCAACTGACCGATCTCGTTGCCCGGCTCGCGGGTGACAATCGACAAGTCCAGATCGGTGCGCTGCAACAGCTGTTTGCTGGATTCGCAGTGCACTTCGATCTGGATCAGCGGGTAGAACTGAGCGAACCGCGAGAGGATCCCCGGCAGAAACCGCATCACGTAATCGTCCGGCGTACCGATGCGCACGGTGCCGACCATGTGCGGCTCGCGCAGCGTGTTGAACACTTCGCTGTGCAGTTTCAGGATGCGCCGCGCATAGCCCAGCAACACCTGGCCCTCGGCGGTCAGGCGCACCTGGCGGCCGTCGCGCTCGAACAAACGACGTTGCAGCACATCTTCTTCGAGGCGCTTCATCTGCATGCTCACCGCCGATTGCGTGCGGTTGACCATTTCGCCGGCGCGGGTAAACCCGCCCTGATCGGCAATCGCAACGAAAGTGCGCAGGACATCGGTATCGATACTGGGGTAGGCCGACAATTGATGAATCTCCGTGATGAATGCCATCAGAAACATTCGTTGGATTGATCTTAGCGCCAGCGCGAGACTTGAGCCATCCACAAGGAGGGCAACACGATGAAAGGTCAAAGAGAGTATGTAGACGACGCAAAATTTTCCGGCCACGGCCATATCGTTTCCGACCTGCTGCACAAGTTTAGCCGCTGGTACGAACTGCACCGTGAGCGTGAGTTGCTTGCCAGCCTGAGCGACGAAGCGCTGAAGGACATCGGGGTCAGCCGTGCCGACGTCGAACACGAGGCCATTCGGCCGTTCTGGGACGATCCGATGCATAAATGATCAGGGCCTTACTACACAAACCACTTTCAGGTGAGGTAGGTTGCGAGCAGACAAGGAGATGCTCATGCCCGCGACTCTGGCCTTTTCTCTCAAACAGGCGCGACGACTGGCGCTGGCTGCCCAAGGGTTCAACGGGCGCCAGCCGCCGACCGTCAAGGCGCCGCAACTCAACCGGCTGATCGAACGGCTGGGGCTGTTGCAGATCGACTCCGTCAACGCCGTGGTGCGCTCGCACTACCTGCCGCTGTTTTCCCGTCTGGGTTCCTATTCTTCCGATCTGCTCGACCAGGCTGCCTGGGGTTCGGGCCGTCGGCGCACGCTGTTCGAATACTGGGGCCACGAAGCGTCGTTGCTGCCGCTGGCGATGTATCCGTTGATGGGGTGGCGGATGCAGCGGGCCAGAACTGGCAGAGACATCTATCAGCAACTGGCGAAGTTTGGTCTTGAGCAGCAGGACGTCGTGCGCCGGGTTTTAAGCGCGGTTGAGGCGCGCGGTGCATTGGGCGCCGGCAGTCTGTCGACCCGCGAGGACAAGGCCGGGCAATGGTGGGACTGGAGCGCGGAAAAGCATGCGCTGGAATGGTTGTTCGCCGCCGGTGAAGTGACCGTCGCCGGCCGCCGCGGTTTTGAGCGTTTGTATGATTTGCCGGAGCGGGTGATCCCGACGTCGATTCTGCAGCAGCCGTTGCCGGATGAAGCCGAAGCACAACGTGGTTTGCTGCTGCACGCGGCCCAGGCACAGGGCGTCGGCACGGAAAAGGATCTGCGCGATTATTTCCGCTTGAACCCTGGCGATGCGCGCCCGCGTCTGGCGGAGCTGGTCGAGGACGGGCAGTTGCAGACCTGCGAAGTCGCTGGCTGGCGACAGATCGCCTACTGCCTGCCGCAGCCGAAAGTCCCGCGAAAAGTCGTCGCCAGTGCGCTGTTGTCACCGTTCGATTCGCTGATCTGGGAGCGCAGTCGCACCGAGCGCTTGTTTGACTTCCGCTATCGGCTGGAGATTTATACGCCGCAGGACAAGCGGGTCTACGGCTACTACGTGTTGCCGTTTCTGCACAATGAGCGGATTGCCGCGCGGGTCGATCTGCGCGCCGAGCGGGCGTCGGGACGATTGGCGGTGCATGCAGTGCACGAGGAAGAGCCGGGGCTGGACGAAGAGGGGATGCTGGCGCTGGCGTTGAATTTGCGGCAGATGGCCGATTGGCTGGGGCTTGCGCGAGTGCAGCTTAATTGTCAGCGTGAGAGTGCGGGGCGGTTGCGGGTGGCATTGGCGCAGATCGGCTGTGACTGAGCGGGCCTCTTCGCGAGCAAGCCCGCTCCCACATGGGTTTTGTGTACGACACAGATCCAGTGTGGGAGCGGGCTTGCTCGCGAAGGCGGCCTGCCCGACGCTAAAAATCTGACTGATTCAGCGGCGAACCTGTTTCAGGGTTTCAGCAATCAAAAACGCCAGTTCCAGCGACTGATCGGCATTCATCCGCGGGTCACAGTGGGTGTGATAACGATCCGACAACCCGTCTTCAGTGATCGGCCGCGCACCACCGATGCACTCGGTGACATTCTGCCCGGTCATCTCGATATGAATCCCGCCGGCATAAGTGCCTTCGGCTTCGTGCACCTGGAAAAACTGCTTCACCTCACCCAGGATCTGCGCGAAGTCGCGGGTCTTGTAGCCGCTGCTGGCCTTGATGGTGTTGCCATGCATCGGGTCGGAGCTCCACAGCACCTGTTTGCCCTCACGCTGCACCGCACGGATCAGCGCCGGCAGGTGATCGCCGACCTTGTTCGCACCCATCCGCGCAATCAGGTTCAGGCGTCCCGGATCGTTGTCCGGGTTGAGCACGTCGATCAGGCGAATCAGATCATCCGGGTTCATGCTCGGGCCGACTTTCACCCCGATCGGGTTGTTCACCCCGCGCAGGAATTCGACGTGAGCGCCGTCGAGCTGACGAGTGCGGTCGCCGATCCACAGCATGTGCGCCGAGCAATCGTAGTAATCGTTGGTCAGGCTGTCGCGACGCACGAAGGCTTCTTCGTAGTTCAGTAGCAGCGCTTCGTGGGCAGTGAAGAAACTGGTTTCGCGCAGTTGCGGCGAACTGTCCATGCCGCAGGCGCGCATGAACGCCAGGGTTTCATCGATGCGATCGGCGAGGTGGCTGTATTTTTCGGCCAGTGCCGAGTTGGCGATGAAGTCCAGGTTCCACTTGTGCACCTGATGCAGGTCGGCGAAACCGCCCTGGGCGAAGGCGCGCAACAGGTTCAGGGTGGCGGTGGACTGGTGGTACGACTGCAACAGGCGCTCCGGATCCGGCACGCGGTTTTTTTCATCGAAACCGATGCCGTTGACGATGTCGCCCCGGTAGGCGGGCAGGGTCACGCCGTCGATGGTTTCATCGTTGGCCGAGCGCGGTTTGGCGAACTGGCCGGCCATGCGCCCGACCTTGACCACCGGGCAACCGGCGGCGAAGGTCATGACGATCGCCATTTGCAGCAATACTTTGAACGTGTCGCGAATCTTCGCCGCCGAGAACTCGGCAAAGCTTTCCGCGCAATCGCCGCCCTGCAGCAGGAACGCCCGACCCTGAGTCACTTCGGCAAACTGACGGCGCAGCTCGCGCGCTTCGCCGGCAAACACCAGCGGCGGATAACTGGCCAGGGTCTGCTCGACCTGGCGCAGATGCGCCGCGTCAGGGTATTGGGGTTGTTGCTGGATCGGCAGGGCGCGCCAGCTGTCAGGGCTCCACGGTTGGCTCATCACGGTCTCTAATTGGTTCTACGCACGGGAAGCCCATGGTAGCAGCAATTAGTGCGTGACCTGCTCCCGCCCCATCACCGACAATCGCCGCTTTGCCACGGCGCCGCAGCGGTGCCATCGCGTCACCGCGCCCGGTGACCATCAGGAGACGAAATGACTGAGGAGCGCGTCGAGCTGTTGCTCGCCGAGGTACAGGATGAGTTCGGCGTGATTCGCGTGCTGGAAGTGGCCGATTACCGCTTTCTGGAATTTGGCGATGCCATCGAACAGAGCTGCGTGTTCACCGCCGATCCGAGCTGGCTCGAATATGACTACACCCGGGCGATGCTGATTGGCGCGTTGTGCCATGAGCAACCGGAGAGCGCGCTGTTTCTCGGCCTCGGTGCCGGCACGCTGACCCAGGCCTGCCTCAAGTTCCTGCCGCTGGAAGACGTCGAAGCCATCGAACTGCGCCCGGACGTGCCGCGTCTGGCGATCGAGTACCTGGGGCTGGATGACGATCCGCGCTTGTACATTCGGGTCGGCGATGCGCTGGAGTTGCTGCCGACGGCCGAGCCTGCGGATCTGATCTTTGTCGATCTGTACACCGATGTCGGCCCGGGTGTCGGGCACCTGGCCTGGAGTTTTCTCGGCGACTGTCAGAAGCGTCTGAACCCGGGCGGCTGGCTGGTGATCAACCAGTGGGCCACCGATGACGGCAAACCGTTGGGCGCGGCGTTGTTGCGCGGGCTCTATCACCGGCATTACTGGGAGCTGCCGGTGAAGGAGGGCAATGTGATTCTGATTGTGCCGGCGGATCTCGATCAGGAGCTGGACATGCAGGCGCTGACCGCCCGCGCCGAAGTGCTGGCGCCACGGCTGGGTTATTCGCTGCAGTCGTTGATCAAGGCGATTCGCCCGGCGACTTGAGTGGTCAGTGATGGCCCCTTCGCGAGCAAGCCCGCTCCCACACTTGAAATGCATTCCAAATGTGGGAGCGAGCTTGCTCGCGAAGAGGGCCTGAAGAACACCCTTTTTCTCAGATCCCTTTGAAGATGCCCGGGCGCCGCTCAACCAGCGACCTCACCCCCTCCTTGGCATCCTCACTCCCCAGCAACTTCTTCACCAGCGCCGGCAATCCCTGCGCCGCCGCCGTCTCGCCTTCATACCGCGCCTGGCGCGCCGACATCAGCGTTGCCTGCACCCCCAACGGTGCCTGCCGGGCAATCCGTTCGGCCAGTTCGATCGCCCGCGGCAACAGATCCTCACTGGCCATCACTTCCTGCACCAAACCCAGACGCAACGCATCGTGGGCATCAAACTCATCGCCGGTCAGCAACCAGCGCATCGCGTTGCCCCAACCGGCCACCTGGTGAAAGCGCAATGTCGCGCCCCCAAACGGAAAAATCCCCCGCTGCACTTCCATTTGCGCGAAGCGGGTATTGCTCGCGCACAGGTTGATATCCGCGGCCAGCATCAACTCGATACCGATGGTCAGGCAGTAGCCCTGCGCGGCGACAATGACCGGTTTGCTGACCCGTGGACCAACGAAAACACCCCATGGGTCGCAACCACCGGTCGGAACCTGCCAGCCTTCGGCGAGGGCGGCGCTGGCGTTGAGCAGATCCAGACCGGCGGTAAAGTGTTCGCCATGCCCGAACACCACCGCCACCCGCGCCTCGCTGTCGGCCTCGAACTCGCCGTAGGCCAGGCTCAAGTCATTGAGCAGATCGAGGTCGAAGGCGTTGCGTTTGGCGGCCCGGTCGAGGCCGATCAAGTGGATATGACCACGACGTTCACGGCTGACGCGGCCGGGGCAGGGCTGATTCATGGAGAAATCCTCGGGCGGGAAGGGCGGGTGCAGCGACGGTATGCCGCACATCGATGAATCGTTTAAGCGTCATCACCCGCAGGGCCGGGCCTTTGCAAAATAGACCTTTGCACGATTATCCGCAAAACCCCGTTACACAGCGGTGACACACCGATTCAGGCGATAAAAAAAGCTCCCTTTTTGGGCAAATTCCGGTATAGTGCGCGCCGGCCTTTAACCGGGCCGCGTTTAGGTAGCGCAATTCCCCGAAGTCAGCTTCGGCTGCATGTCCGCACTGCGGGCTCTTCCTTGACGATTCTTTTTCATTCATACGTTTTCGCAAATCCCCGCCGACAAAGCTGCCAGGGCGACTCTTGAGTCTCAACACGGCATGTGCAGCTTTGGAGCATGGGTCTTTGCGGATGCACTTAGAGGCAGACCCATGACCCAGGAAATCGGCGGCTTCGCCGCTCTTGAACTTCATCCCAATATTGTCGCTGCAGTAGTCGCTACCGGCTATGAAGAGCCTTCGGCCATTCAGCAGCAGTCGATCCCGATCATCCTCGCCGGTCACGATATGATTGGTCAGGCGCAAACCGGTACCGGTAAAACCGCTGCCTTTGCCCTGCCTATCCTGCACCGCATTGATCCGTCCAAGCGCGAGCCGCAAGCTCTGATCCTGGCCCCAACTCGTGAGTTGGCGCTACAAGTTGCAACCGCTTTCGAAACTTACGCCAAGCAAATGCCGGGCGTAACTGTTGTGGCTGTCTACGGCGGCGCGCCGATGGGCCCACAATTGAAAGCAATCCGTAATGGCGCACAGATCGTTGTCGCCACTCCGGGCCGTCTGTGCGACCACCTGCGTCGCGACGAAAAAGTCCTCGCTACCGTGAACCACCTGGTTCTGGACGAAGCAGACGAAATGCTCAAACTCGGTTTCATGGACGACCTGGAAGTGATCTTCAAGGCCATGCCGGAAACCCGTCAGACCGTATTGTTCTCGGCAACCCTGCCGCAGTCGATCCGTGCCATCGCCGAGCGCCACCTGCGCGATCCGAAGCACGTGAAGATCCAGAGCAAGACCCAGACCGTTACCGCGATCGAACAGGCTCACCTGTTGGTTCACGCTGACCAGAAGACCTCCGCCGTTCTCAGCTTGCTGGAAGTGGAAGACTTCGACGCGCTGATCATGTTCGTGCGCACCAAGCAAGCGACCCTGGATCTGGCCAGTGCCCTCGACGCCAAAGGCTACAAGGCCGCTGCGCTGAACGGTGACATCGCCCAGAACCAGCGTGAACGCGTCATCGACTCGCTGAAAGATGGCCGTCTGGACATCGTTGTCGCGACCGACGTGGCTGCCCGTGGTCTGGACGTTCCGCGCATCACCCACGTGTTCAACGTGGACATGCCGTACGACCCGGAATCCTACGTGCACCGTATCGGCCGTACCGGCCGTGCCGGTCGCGAAGGTCGCGCACTGCTGCTGGTGACTCCACGTGAGCGCCGCATGCTGCAAGTGATCGAGCGTGTCACCGGTCAGAAGGTTGCCGAAGTTCGCCTGCCGGACGCTCAGGCTGTTCTCGATGCACGCATCAAGAAACTGACCAACAGCCTGTCGCCGCTGGTCGCTGATGCCGAGTCGACTCACGGCGAACTGCTGGATCGCCTGACCGCTGACATCGGTTGCACCCCGCGTGCCCTGGCTGCAGCTCTGCTGCGCAAGGCGACCAACGGTCAAGCGCTGAACCTGGCCGCGATCGAGAAGGAACGTCCACTGGTGCCGAACAACGCACCGCGTGGCGACCGTCCTGAGCGTTCCGGTGATCGTCCTGAGCGTGGTGACCGCGAGCGTCGCGCGCCAATGCCTCTGGGCGAAGGTCGTGCCCGTTGCCGTACCGCGCTGGGTGCGCGTGACGGTATCGCCGCCAAGAACCTGCTGGGCGCCATCCTCAACGAAGGTGGTCTGGCCCGCGAAGCGATCGGTCGCATCCAGGTGCGTGACAGCTTCAGCCTCGTCGAGCTGCCGGAAGATGGTCTGGACAAACTCCTGACCAAGCTGAAGGACACTCGCGTCGCTGGCAAGCAGCTGAAACTGCGTCGCTACCGCGAAGATTGATCCGCTCTCGGGCTGATTGATCGAACATGAAAAATCCCCGACTGGTTCGGGGATTTTTTTTGCCTGCTTTTTGCCTCGCTCCACAACCCTGTGGGAGCTGGCTTGCCAGCGATGACGTCAGCCGAAGCGATAGATATCCATACCCAGTGCACCCATCGTGAAGCCTTTATGCGCTACGCGGAACTCACCTCCCGCACCACGGGCAAAATACAGCGGCAGCAAATGCTCATCACTCGGATGGCTGCGCACCGCATTGGGCGCCTGCTGACGATAATCATGCAGTGCCGCCTCGTCGTCGGCCGCCAGCTTGTCGATCATCCAGTCACGGAAGTCCCGTGCCCACGGCTCGACGCTTTCCGGGCCGGCGTGCCAGTCCAGTTCGCGCAGGTTGTGGGTGATGCTGCCGGAGCCGATCAGCAGAATGCCCTGCTCGCGCAGACTCGCCAGCGCTTGTCCGACACGGGTTTGCAACACCGGGCCGCCGCGACTCGGCAGCGACACCTGCACCACCGGAATATCCGCCTGCGGGTACATCAGCGACAGCGGCACCCACACGCCGTGATCGAACGGGCGTTGCGGGTCGAGGCGTGCTGGCAGATGCGCGGCGTCAAGCAATTCAGCCACTTCGGTTGCCAGTTGCGGATCGCCCGGTGCCGGGTACTGCACTTCGAAAAGGGCACGCGGGAAGCCGCCGAAGTCATGCCAGGTTTCCGGACGAGGATTGCTGCTGACCAGCAGTTCCTGGCTTTCCCAGTGGGCAGAGACGATCACGATGGCTTTAGGCCGCGGCAGTTCGGCCGCCAGACGCGCCAGCGCCGGGCCACTGGCACCGGGTTCCAGGGCCAGCATCGGTGAGCCGTGGGAGATAAACAGGCTGGGAAACATGGAAAGGTTCCTGAGCGGTAAGATGGCCTCATCTTCAGTCAGATCATTGATCTAAATCTAATATAAGTTTTAACGCCTTTTGATCGAATTTTTTGGGGTGATGCATGCAGCCTGAGTTTTGGCACAAGAAGTGGGAATCCAATCAGATCGGCTTTCATTTGCCTGAGGTGAACCCGTATCTGCAGCGGCACTGGGCGCAACTGGCGATCCCGGCCCAGACCCGGGTGCTGGTGCCGCTGTGCGGGAAAAGCCTGGATCTGCTGTGGCTGGCCGGGCGCGGGCATCAGGTGCTCGGAGTCGAGCTGTCGCTGAAGGCCGTCGAGGATTTTTTCAGTGAGCATCAGATAACGCCGCAGGTCAGTGCCAAGGGGCCGTTCAAGGTCTATCGCGCCGATTCCATCGAGTTGTGGTGCGGTGATTTCTTTGCGCTGACAGCCGACGATGTAGCGGATTGCGCGGCGTTGTACGACCGGGCAGCGCTGATTGCCTTGCCGGCTCCGATGCGTGAGCGCTATGCGGCGCATTTGCAGCAGATCCTGCCGCAAAGTGTGCAAGGGTTGTTGATCACCCTGGATTACGATCAAGCGCAGATGCCAGGGCCACCGTTTGCGGTGAGCGATGATGAAGTGCAGCGCTTGCTGGGCGAAGTCTGGCAGGTGCAGGTGCTTGAGGAGCAGGATGTGCTGGCGGAGAGTGTCAGGTTCCTGCAGGCGGGGGTAACGCGGTTGGAGGAGCGGGTGTATCGGGTTTCTGGCCGATAGTTTTGTATTGGCATTAACGGCCTCTTCGCGAGCAAGCCCGCTCCCACAGGGAGCGTCGGTGTTATAGCAATCTCGAATACACCAGAAAACACTGTGGGAGGGGGCTTGCTCCCGAAGAGGCCAGAACAGGCAACCCATAATCCCGCGCACAAAAAAAGGCCCGCATCGCTGCGGGCCTTTTCGTTACTGCGCCAAACCGATCAACCGCGACGACGCAGCGCGTCGATACGCTCTTCCAGCGGCGGGTGGCTCATGAACATGCGGGCAAAGCCCTGTTTGATGCCGCCGTTGATGCCGAAGGCGTTCAGGGTGTCCGGCATGTGCACCGGCAGGCCCTGTTCGGCGCGCAGGCGTTGCAATGCACCGATCATCGCATTGGTACCGGCCAGACGTGCGCCGGCTTCATCGGCACGGAATTCGCGTTTGCGCGAGAACCACATGACGATGGCGCTGGCGAGAATGCCCAGAACCAGCTCGGCGAAGATCGTCGCCACGTAGTAGGCGATACCCTGGCCTTCTTCGTTCTTGAAAATCACCTTGTCGACGAAGTTGCCGATGATCCGCGCGAAGAACATCACAAAGGTGTTCACCACGCCCTGGATCAGCGCCAGGGTGACCATGTCACCGTTGGCCACGTGACCGATTTCGTGGGCCAGAACGGCTTTCACTTCATCTGGCGAAAAACGTTCGAGCAGGCCCTGACTGACCGCGACCAGCGCGTCGTTCTTGTTCCAGCCGGTGGCGAAGGCGTTTGCTTCGTAGGCCGGGAAAATACCGACTTCGGGCATCTTGATCCCGGCTTCGCGGGACAGTTGCTCGACGGTTTGCAGCAGCCATTGCTCATGCCGGGTACGTGGCTGGCTGATGATCTGGGTGCTGGTGCTCATCTTCGCCATCCACTTGGAGATGAACAGCGAGAACAGTGAACCGGCGAAACCAAAGACCGCACAGAAAACCAGCAGCTGACTGAGGTTGAGATCAACCCCGTTGGCCGCCATGAACCCGTTGAAGCCGAACAGGCTCAGGGTGATGCTGGCTATCAGCACGACCGCCAGGTTAGTGGCCAAAAACAGCAGGATGCGCATCATGGTTGTAGAAATCTCCTCAAGCTAAAGATGTAGCGTACTGCGGGGTATATAAGGTGCGGCACCGGGTGATTCAACCGAGTGACTATTTCAAACTGTGTCCTACAGCGGATTCCCGAGTCGGCAGGTCATTGCCCACGGCCAAAACCGAAAGGGATGACAGCCAGCCGCTACCCGCCGCCACTGCGCCAGAGGCGGGTGGGCCCTATGAATCGCAAGTGTAGAAGGCGCAGCGAGGCGGGGAGAGCAGAAGTGTTGCTGAATCAGACAGTGCGCAACGTTCGGGCCGTTGCGCACCGTTGACCGGTTACTGGCGGTAGGACTTGAGGAAGTTGCCGATGCGGCCGATGGCCATCTCGAGATCGTCGACGCGGGGCAGGGTTACCACGCGGAAGTGATCCGGCCACGGCCAGTTGAAGGCCGTGCCTTGCACCACCAGCAGCTTCTCGGAGAGCAGCAGGTCGAGGACGAATTTTTCGTCGTTGTGGATCGGGCAGACTTTCGGGTCGATCCGCGGGAACGCATACAGCGCGCCCATCGGCTTGACGCAGCTGACGCCCGGAATGTCGTTGAGCAATTCCCAGGTGCGGTTGCGCTGCTCCAGCAGGCGGCCCTGCGGCAGTACCAGGTCATTGATGCTCTGATAGCCGCCGAGGGCGGTCTGGATCGCATGCTGACTCGGGACGTTGGCACACAGGCGCATGTTGGCCAGCATGTCGATGCCTTCGATGTAGCTCTGGGCATTGTGTTTCGGCCCGGAGATGGCGATCCAGCCGGAGCGGAAACCCGCCACGCGGTAGGATTTCGACAGACCGTTGAAGGTCAGGCACAGCAGGTCCGGCGCCAGCGAAGCGGTGCAGATGTGCACGGCGTCGTCGTAAAGGATCTTGTCGTAAATTTCGTCGGAGAACACCACCAGATTGTGCGCACGGGCGATTTCCAGCATGCCCAGCAGCACTTCCTTGGAATACACCGCGCCAGTCGGGTTGTTCGGGTTGATGATCACCATGGCTTTGGTGTTCGGGGTGATCTTGGCCTTGATGTCGGCCAGATCAGGGAACCAGTCGGCACCCTCGTCGCACAGGTAGTGCACGGCGTTACCGCCGGCCAGGCTCACGGCGGCGGTCCACAGCGGGTAGTCCGGGGCCGGCACCAGGACTTCATCACCGTTGTTGAGCAGCGCCTGCAACGACATCACGATCAGCTCGGACACGCCGTTGCCCAAGTAGATGTCTTCGATGCCGACGCCTTCGACATTTTTTTGCTGGTAGTACTGCATCACCGCCTTACGGGCGCTGAACAGGCCTTTTGAGTCGCTGTAGCCTTGGGCGGTCGGCAGGTTGCGGATCACATCCTGAAGAATTTCGTCCGGCGCTTCGAAACCAAACGGCGCCGGGTTGCCGATGTTCAGCTTGAGGATGCGCTGGCCTTCCTCCTCCAGACGTTTGGCGTGCTTGAGCACCGGGCCGCGAATGTCGTAGCAGACGTTGGCGAGCTTGTTCGATTTGCTGAACTGCATGGCGATGTGATCCCGAAAATGAACGATCCAGACGGCGGATGGCCAACCGTACTGGGATTCCTGCGTCTTCGCACAGGCGGAGTCTTGCGCCATGGCGCCGAGAATCCGTTTGAATGCGCCCGGTCTGGCTGCCAGACTGGCGTGTGACGAGGCGCAATCATACGTGCCACCCGATCCGTGGAAAAGGTACAGATCGGGCTTTTTCAGCCGCTGAGGTGTGATGATGGAAAAGTTGGAAAAAACCCTGGAAGAATGGCGGGCGATGCTCGACCCCGAGCAGTACAACGTGTGCCGTCTCAGTGCGACCGAACGGCCGTTTTCCGGCAAATACAACGACACCAAAACCGACGGTGTCTATCACTGCGTCTGCTGCAATGAGCCGCTGTTCGACTCCACGACCAAATTCGATTCCGGCTGCGGCTGGCCAAGCTTTTACGCGCCGATCGGCGAAAGCGCCATGACCGAGATTCGCGATACCAGCCACGGCATGATCCGCACCGAGGTCAAATGCGCCCGCTGCGACGCGCATCTGGGTCACGTGTTCCCCGATGGCCCGCCACCGACCGGCCTGCGTTATTGCATCAACTCGGTGTGCCTGAATCTCGAGCCGCGCGAGTAAGCGGACCGGCGACCTGCGGGTCGCCTTTCGGATAATTAAATTGCACACAATTTAATTGCTCGCTATGTTTGGCCTTTCCCGATAACCCGTGGAGCCGTCTCATGAGCGACAACCTGCTGAATATCCCTGTCACCACCATCAAGGGTGAGCAAAAGACCCTGGCCGATTTTGCCGGCAAAGCGGTGTTGGTGGTCAACACCGCCAGCAAATGCGGCTTCACCCCGCAATACAAAGGCCTGGAAGAGCTGTGGCAGACCTACAAGGATCAGGGCCTGGTGGTATTGGGATTCCCGTGCAATCAGTTCGGCAAGCAGGAGCCGGGTAACGAGGGGGCGATCAGCGAGTTCTGTGAGCTGAATTACGGCGTGAGCTTCCCGCTGTTCAAGAAGATCGACGTCAACGGTTCTGACGCGCATCCGCTGTTCGTGCAGTTGAAAAAGCGCGCTCCGGGTTTGCTCGGCTCCGAGGGCATCAAGTGGAACTTCACCAAGTTCCTGATCGGCAAGGATGGGCAACTGGTCAAGCGTTTCGCCCCGACCACCAAGCCGCAGGACATCAGCGGCGAGATCGAAGCCCTGCTCAAATGAACAGCCTGCCCGACGATTCGCTGAAGCTCGACAGTCAGTTGTGCTTCAAGTTGTACGCCGCGTCCCGGGCGGTGATTCGCGCTTACAAGCCGATGCTCGATCAACTCGGCCTGACCTACCCGCAGTACCTGGCGATGCTGGTGCTGTGGGAGTGGCAGGACAGTGCACCGGAGCAACCGACGGTCAAGGCGTTGGGCGAGCGCCTGGCGCTGGACTCCGGCACCCTGACGCCGTTGCTCAAGCGTCTTGAACAATTGCAGTGGGTGCAGCGCCAGCGTTCGGCGCGCGACGAGCGTGAAGTGCATCTGAGCCTGACCGCGCAAGGCCAAGCGCTGCGCGAGCAGGTCGGGCCGCTCAAGGCCCGGTTGTTGTGCGACAGCGGGGTGGATCTTGATCGGCTCAACGATTTGCGCAATGGCCTCGATCATCTGCTGGGGCAGATCAAAGCGCTGACGTAGCCGGCATCCACTGGTCGAGCAGGGCCGCCAGCTCTTCGCGGCGGAACGGCTTGGCCAGGTAATCGCTCATGCCGGCCGCACGGCAGCGCTCGCGTTCCTCGGACATGGCGTTGGCGGTCAGCGCGACGATCGGCAAATGCGGCCAGCGCCCGCTCTGGCGGATCTGCCGGCTCGCTTCGTAGCCGTCCATCACCGGCATGTTGCAGTCCATCAGCACCAGATCGAACTCATCGTGCTCCAGTTGATCCAGCGCCTCGGCACCGTGGGCAGCGACCACCACGTCGCAACCGAGCTTGCCGAGCATGCCTTTGGCCACCAGTTGATTGACCGGATTGTCCTCCACCAGCAGCACCTTTCCGCGCCGCCGGACCGGCTGGCTCTCGAGGCGCGCATCGTTGCTCGTGGTGACATCGGCCAGCAGAATGCGCCGCAGGATCTGGTACAGCGCGTTGCGTGCCAGCGGTCGGGCTTGTTGCTGCAATGGCGCCAGCGCGGCGGCTTCTTCGCCGGGCATGAAACTGCCATAAGCGGTTACGACGAGGATCGGTGCGCTGATGGTCGGGCGCAGACTGAACAGGCATTCCGGGCAATCGGTGATCAGCAGATCGGGTGACAGGCCCAGCAACGGGTCATCCATGGTGCGCTGTTCATAGCTCACGCCCCACACTGGCAACAATGTCTTGAGCAGTTCTGCCAAGCCGCTGCTGGCCGCGGTGATCGCCAGCACCTTGCCGTGCAGTGGCGGCGGCATGACCGCCCGGGTGTGACACGGCAGTGGCAGGTCGGCACAGAACTGACTGCCGAAACCGGCCTCGGAACTGATGGTCAGCCGGCCTTGCATGGCCTCGCACAGGTTGTAGGTCAACGCCAGACCGAGACCGGTGCCGCCGTACTGCCGGGTGATGCCGGCACCGGCCTGGGTGAACGGCTGGAAGATTTTCACCTGGGCATCCTGAGCGATGCCAATGCCGGTGTCGCAGACTTCGATGCGCACCCCGTCCTTGTGGGCGGACAGGCGCACATCGACCCGGCCGAAGCGGGTGAACTTCAGGGCATTGGACAGCAGGTTGCTGACGATTTGCCGTACCCGGGTCGGATCCCCCAGCACCAGCGCGGGGAAGTGCGGGTCGATCAGGCAGGTCAGCTCGACGCTCGGCGCAGCGTTCTGCGACAGCAGGTTGGCGGTGTCCTCGATCAGCGAGCCGAGGTCGAACGGGATGTGTTCGAGCTCCAGTTGCCCCGCATCGAACTTGGACAGGTCGAGAATATCGTTAAGCAGCTCGACCAGCACCTTGCCCGAGTCATGGGCAATCGACAGTTGCTGTTGCTGCTCGGCATTCAGCGGCCCATCGAGGGACAGGGCGATCATCCCCAGCAGGCCGTTGAGCGGGGTGCGGATCTCGTGGCTCATGTTGGCGAGGAATGCCGAGCGCGCTTCGGCCATGTCCAGTGCGGTGCTGCGAGCGACTTCCAGTTCTTCGTTGGACTGGCTGAGCCGGGTGTTGATGGCCTTGAGCTCGGCGGTGCGGGCCGAGACGATGTGCTCCAGTTGCCCGAGGTAATCGGTGAGGCGGTTTTCCGCGTTGCGCCGTTGCTGGATTTCCGTGGCGATGTTGTCGAACTGCTGGTTGGCGACTTTGACCAGTACGCCGATCTCGTCATTGGCGTGGCCAGCCGGACATTCCAGGGTCGTCGGTTCTGCGCTGCGTGCGTCACGCGCGCTGAGTTCCCGGATCAGGCGCACCAGTGGCTTGGTCAGCATCACGTAGAACAGCGCCAACAGGATCCCGGTGAGAATCAGGCTGCGGGCAAAGCCGTTGAGCAGGGTGACTTCGGCGCGGCGCAGAAACCGGCTGCCGAACGCGTAGGTATCGACCTCCAGGCTCAGCGTGCCCAATGATTCCTCGGGCAGGTGGTCGAGGTACAGGCGGTCTTCGAACTGGCGCTTGGCACCGAACAGAAAGTCGCTGATCACCCGGTAACCGCTTTGCAGCTCCGGGCGCTTGACGTTGGCCAGGACGTTGCCGTTGTTGTCGGTCAGTTGCGCCGAGATGATCGCCGGCGAACGCAACAGGCCCAGGGTCAGTTCCTGCGCCAGTTCCGCATCGATGTTGTAGGCGATTCGCGACGCCGGATTGTGGCTGATTTCCAGCAAAGACAGGATTTCACGGTTGATGGAGGCGTCTTCACTGGCATAATCGATGCCGATTTGCAGCAGGCTGAGCAGCGTGCCCAGAACGAACCCGACCAGCACCGTGAATCTGGCTTGCTTGTATGACAGCCGGTGGGTGAATTTGATATCCATGGGGTGTTGAACCACTTCCGTTTCCCTTCGCTGCTCAAGCATAGTCGATCATGTATGGATACCGAGGTTCCCGAAGCGCCTTGTAACAAGGCTTGAACGGGGATTGAGATCTGTCTGTCGTCGCTGGATCGACATCATCACTGTGAACGTGCCCGAGGAGAAGACGTGGATTCCCGATTGAATGCTTTTCTTGAACGCGCCGAGTCGGTTCTGGCGCGGATCGAACCCTTGCTGCCGGCGCCGCGTCCGCTGATCGACTGGGAAACCTGCCTGGCGGCGCGCTGGCAGCGTGACGGGCGCAGCGGCTATTTGCTGCCACTGGAAGTCAGCCTCGACATGCGCCTGTCCGACCTGATCGGTGTTGATCGTCAGTTGGAACAACTGGGCCGCAACACTCAGCAGTTTCTCGACGGCATGCCGGCGAACCATGCGCTGCTCTGGGGCTCGCGCGGCACCGGTAAATCGTCGCTGGTGCGCGCGTTGCTGGCCGAACACGCCAAGGCCGGCCTGCGTTTGATCGAAATCGAGCGCGACCATCTGGCCGACCTGCCGCGCGTGGTCGAGCAGATCGGCAAACTGCCGCAACGCTTCGTGCTGTTCTGCGATGACCTGTCGTTCGAGTCCGGCGAAGGCGATTACCGCGTGCTGAAAAGCGTGCTCGACGGCTCGCTCGAACAGGCCCCGGACAACGTTCTGCTGTACGCCACTTCCAACCGCCGCCATCTGGTGCCGGAAAAGGAAAGCGACAACGAAAACTGGAAACGCGTCGACGGCGAGCTGCATCCGAGTGAGGCGGTGGAAGACAAGATCGCCTTGTCCGACCGTTTCGGCCTGTGGTTGTCGTTTTATCCGTTTACCCAGGAACACTTCCTCAACGTCGTCGAGCACTGGATCGGCCAGTTGGCCGCCAAGGCCGGCTTGAGCTGGCAGCGCGACGAAGAGCTCGACATCCTCGCCGTGCGCTGGGCAACCGGGCGCGGCAATCGCAACGGACGTTGCGCGTACCAATTCGCCCGTTACTGGGTGGGACTGAAATTGCTGGAGCACAAGGCATGATTGATTTGCAACAAAGCGGCCAGGGCCTCGAAGGCTATGGCATGTTGGCCGCACAACTGGAATCGCTGCTGGCGGACGAGCGCGATTTCATCGCCAACGCCGCGCAGTTTTCGGCGTTCCTGTTCAACCAGCTCGACGATTTGAACTGGGCCGGTTTCTACCTCAATCGCAACGAAGAACTGGTGCTTGGCCCGTTTCAGGGGCAGATCGCCTGTGTGCGCATTCCGTTCGGTCGCGGTGTGTGTGGCGCGGCAGCGGCCAGTCGGCAGACCCAGCGCGTTGAAGACGTGCATGCGTTCCCCGGTCATATCGCTTGCGACAGCGCCTCCAACAGCGAGCTGGTAGTGCCGCTGGTCAAGGACGGTCGGCTGATCGGCGTACTTGATCTCGACAGCCCGAAACTTGCACGTTTCGGCACCGCCGATCAGGCCGGAATCGAGCAACTGGCGGCGATTTTCCTGCGTCTGACCGACTGCTGATCAGGCACTCAGGCCAGCCTTGCGCAGCAGGCTGGCCGGATCCACCACATCGATCTGGCGCGGATCGAGAAACCGTGCGGCGTACTGCATGTACACCCCATCGTTGATGAACAGCGCAAACAGCTCGGGGTCGATGTGCGCCTCGCGGGACATGGTGGCCATGATCCCCAGCGCCTCGTTCAAGGATTTGGCCTTCTTGTACGGCCGATCGGCCGCTGTCAGGGCCTCGAAAATATCGGCAATCGCCATCATCCTCGCCGGCAGGCTCATGTCCTCGCGCTTCAGGCGTTTGGGATAACCGCTGCCGTCCATCTTTTCGTGATGCCCACCGGCGATTTCCGCGACGCTGTCCAGGTGCCCGGGGAAGGGCAGGTGGCTGAGCATCAGGATCGTCTGCACCATGTGGTGATTGATGATGTAGCGCTCTTCGCGGGTCAGCGTGCCCCGGGCAATGCTCAGGTTGTACAGTTCGCCGCGATTGTATTTGTAACGCGGCACATCCAGTTTGAACCCCCACGGATTGTCTTCCGGAATCAGTTCGCTGTCGGCGCGTTCGATCAGATGTTCGGGCTTGTCCGCCAGCAGTGGCTCGCTGACTGGCAGATTCGCCGCCGGCGTTTGCGCCTGGCGGCGGTTTTCCTCCCATGACACCCCCAAGCGATCATCGAGGGTGCGCATCCAGCGGCGCTCGGCAATGCGTTCAAGACGTTGCAGATCGGCGGGCGCCATGGCCTCACCGCCCAGATTGCAACGGGCAACGAAGGCAAAGTCGTCATCCAGTTGCGTCAGCGTGGCGTCACGCAGTTCGCTCAGTTGCGCCGCGTTGCCGCCCAGTGCGATCGCCTGCCAGTAACTGATCCAGGCATCGCGCTTGAGCACTTCGAAACGGGTGCGGATTTCGTGGATGCGATCGTTGAGGGTTTCCAGTTTGGTCGCCTTGTCGACGACATACTCCGGCGTCGTGACTTTGCCGCAATCGTGCAGCCAGGCCGCAATGTGCAGGGCTTCCCATTCGTCTTCGCTCGGTTGGTAGCTCTGGAACGCCGGCGCCTGGCTGGCGGCCGCGGCCTGCGCGAGCATCAGGGTCAGTTCCGGCACGCGCTGGCAGTGGCCACCGGTGTACGGGCTCTTGGCGTCGATGGCGCCGGCCAGTAACTGGATGAACGCATCGAGCAACTGTTTTTGCTTCGCTTGCAGGCGCTGACTTTCGATACTCACCGCCGCCGCACCAGACACGGCTTGCAGGAAGCCGATGCGGTCCGGGCGCAGTTTTTCCAGGTCCTGAGCGCTGCCGCTGTCGTTGATCAGCAGAAGCAACAGGCCGATGGTTTCGTTGTGCCGATTACGCAGGCGGATGCCGATCAGGTGGATGCGCGGCGACTGCATGGCCAACAGGACTTTCTGCAAGTCCCCGGCCTGCTCGAAGCCAAGGCTGCTGACCACGTTGTCAGCGTTGATCAGTTGCTGGAACCACGCCGGCCCTTGATCGGCCAGGAGATCCCGGCCCAGCACAGCGAACTCGCCCGGCTCGTGCGAGGCGCCATCAATGACCAGTCCGTAAGGCTCCATCCGGTTGCCATCGCTTTCGCGCAGATAGATCAACCCCGCCTGCGCCTGGGCGATCTGCACCGTTTCGAACAGCACCCTTTGCAGCAGCGGGGCGAAGCGGGTTTCGGCGCAGAGGCTGTCGGTGATGCGGAAGAAACTGGCGAGCGTGTCCTTCATGCGCGCCATCGACAGGCTCAACTGGTCAACCTCCAGCACCGGCGAGCGGCGGGTGACCGGAAAGTTGAAATCGAAACTGCGGATCGCGTCGGCTTCCTTGACCAGCGCGTGCAACGGTTTGACCAGAATCCGCGAGATCAGCCAGCCCAGCGGCAGGCACAGCAGCAAGATCGCCAAGGTGATCAGCGCGCCTTGCCAGCGCATGCGGTAGGCATCGGCAAGCAGTTCGTCCTCGGGCACCAGCAGGGCCATCTGCAAACCTTTCGGCCCGCCTTCCTGCAGGGTGCTGCGGGCGACGATCCAGTGGCGGCCATTGACGTCGAGCCGTTTGCCCGGATGGGCGGTGGACAGCAACGCGTGCAGATTCGGACTGAGGTCGGCCGCTTTGGCCAGGCGTGCGCTGCTGCCGTCGACGATCAGTCGGCTGCTGTCCGGATAGGCCACGGCATTGCCATCGGCATCGAACAACACGATTTCGGTCGAGGGGGTGACCACATGCTTGGTCAAGGTGGCCGAGAGTGCCTCCAAAGTCAGATCGGCACCGATCACACTGGTTGCGCTGCTGCGTCGGGCCAGGGTGGTGCCCACATTGTGCGTGGAGAAAAATACATAGGGTTCGGTGGTGATCTGATCGCCCTGTTGCAGGGCGTTGCTGTACCAGTTGCGGGTACGCGGGTCGTAGCGGTCGTCGGGATTGGTGTCGCGTCCGACAGGCGTCAGCGTCTGGTCGAAGAACAGTGACTGCGACAATACGGTGCCGCTGGCGTCGTGCTCGATGCTCCAGACCTGATAGACCGCTGTTGGTGGTGCCTTGAGCAGGGTTTTCAGCGCGCTGGTGCGCAAGGGCCGGACCATGAAGAAATCGCCGTTGCCGTACCCCAGATACAGCGAGGCGAGGTCGGTGTTGTCCTTGAGCGACTGACTGAACGGCTTGAGCAGCGCCAGACGCTGTTGCAGGTTCGGCGTCTCGGCCGCCTGATTGTCGGCCAGCAGGCTCAGCAGGTGCCGGATCGGTTCGTAGGTTGAATGCAGGTCCAGGCGCACATCCTGTTCGATGCGATTGAACAGGTTTTCACTGCTCGACAGGATGATCCGGGTGGTCTGGCGATAATTGAACAGCCCCAGCACCACGCCTGTGAGCAACAGCAGAAAGGTGAACATGACGCTGATGTGCACGTGCAACGGGAACCGGCGTTGATCCGGGCGCAGTGGGCTGGGCATTGCTGACTCTCCATTGAAGTAAACACACTGCTCAGCGTCCAAGCATAGTTAAGGCTCGGTCATTGTGCTTTCTGCGAACGGTTCCAGTTGTTGCCGCAACGCCTGCTCCAGTTCGAGCATGGCTGCGTCGGTGGCCTCGACGCAGTGCACGATGGTCGGTGCGGGCGTTGTCTGCATGCAGGCCTGTTCCAGCGCATCGCAACAGGCGATCAGACGCGAGGCCTGGGCGATCCGGGCGGCGCCTTTGATCTTGTGGGCGACCAGCGCCACTGCCTGACGATCATTGCAGGGGGCCAGGGCTAATAATTCCTCGCGATCGAGACGGCTGCTCTTGAGCAATTGCGTGAGCAGACGCCGGACTTGCAGCGGGTTGCCGCCAGTCAACTGACTCAACCCGTCAAGATTGAACGCCGGTTCAAGCGTCGCGGGCTGCAGACCATTGATCCAGTGGCTCAGTGCGCTGAGGCTCAACGGCTTGAACAGGCAGTCATTCATGCCGGCCTGTTTGCAGCGCTGTACTTCTTCAGGCTGCGCGTTGGCCGTGAAACCCAGCACGGTACACGGAGGGCGGCCAGTGCGTTGTTCCTGCTGGCGGATCGCCTCGGTCAGTTCGTAGCCGTTCATCAACGGCATGTTGCAGTCAGCGATAACCAGGTCGAATGCACCGGTCTGCCATTTCTCGAATCCACTCCGACCCTCTTCGGCGAGGGTGAATCGGTGCCCGAGGAACTCCAGTTGCTGGCACATCAGCAGGCGATTGGCCGGATGATCGTCGACCACCAGAATGTTCAGTGGTGCAGAGGTTTGCAGCACAGGCTCGGTTTTTGCCGTGGTCACCTGGCACGGTAGCGTTTGCAGCGGCAGTGACAGGCAGACCTGGGTGCCGATCCCCGGCTGGCTGCTCAACTGCAGCTGCCCACCCATCATTTCACACAGGTTGCGACAGATCACCAGCCCCAGGCCTGCGCCGCTGCGAGCTTGCTGCCGGCCACTCTCGGTCTGGGCGAACGGCTCGAACAGGCGTTGTTGATCTTCGATGCTGATGCCGACCCCGGTGTCCTGGATCGTCAACTGAACGAGCGAGCATTGGCCCGGCCCGTTGGGCAGCACATCCAGATTGATCCGCACCTGCCCGGACTCAGTGAATTTGATGGCATTGCTGATCAGGTTCGACAGGATCTGCTTGAAGCGCAACGGATCCAGTTCCACGTCGACCTGCAGCCCGGGCGGATTGATGATCAGCGGCAGGAGGAGGTTTTTCTGGCGGGCGAGGCCGTCGAAGATCCTGACCACCGACGCCACTGTTTCGACCAGATTGACCCGTTCCGGGCTCAGGCTCAGGTGCCCGGATTCGATCCGCGCGATATCGAGAATGTCGCCGATCAGGCCCAGCAGATCCTTGGCCGAGCAGTAGGCGGTTTCAATGGAGGAGCGATCCGGAGCCTGATCATTCATGCGTTTGAGCGTCAGTTCGAGCATGCCGATAATGGCATTCATCGGCGTGCGGATTTCGTGGCTCATGGTGGCCAGAAAGGTACTTTTGGCGCGGTTGGCGTTGTCCGCCTGTTCCTTGGCCCGGCGCAGTTCATCGAACAACTGGCGACGTTCACTGATGTCGATCCAGCCGCCGATGATCCCTTGCACATCGCCACTGGAGTCGCGGTACGGCAGGATCCAGTGGTAGATCGTCAAACGCCGGCCACCGATGTGCAGCGGTCGATCGAGCAGCAGAGGCGTGCCTTCGGCCACCACCCGCTGGTAATCCGCCTGGTAGGCCTGGGCTTCGAAGGCGTTGCTCAGGGTGCCCTGCATGACACTTTTGCCGATCACGTCTTCGCGTTTGGCGTTGAAGGCTTCGAGGTAGCTGTCGTTGCAGCTTTGCAGCAGACCCTGGCGGTCGCGCACGTAGATCGGGTGAGGGGTGCCATTGACCAGTGAACGCATGAATTCGAACTGATCGTTGAGTGCCCGTTCGGCGGCCTGGCGTTGCTTGATCTGGCGACGCATGTAGGCGTTCCACAACAGCGACAGCAATAGCAGCAGGCAGGCCGCGCCGATCAATTGGTAAAACAGGCGCTTGTAGTGATGCCAGTTGCTTTGAGCCGCATTGGAGAAACCGCGCCAGCGACTGTTGATGACCCCCAGTTCCTCCGGTGTGATGCTCAGCAGCGCCTTGTCGAGGATCGAGCCCAGTTCGGCATTGTCACGGGCGCTGGCCAGCGAGAAGGCCGCCTGACGTGTGCCCAGGGTGGTGGTGATCTGCAACTGATGTTCGAAGATCCGCGATGAAATCAGATAATTGGCAATCACCAGCGAGGCGACGGCGCCATCGGCCTTGCCTTCGGCAAGCAAGGTTGCGGCACCGAAAGTGTCGGAGGTTTCGATCAGGTGGATGTTGGGGAATTCGCGGCGCAGGTAATCAGCCATGGGACTGCCTTGGGCAATCGCCAGGTATCGGTTCTTGAGCTGGGTGGGATGTGTCGGGCTGTCAGCGGATTTGCGCGTCAGCAGGACGAAGGAGTTTTCCAGATAGGGACGGCTGAATTGCAGGGTCTTTTCCCGTTGGGGGCTGGGTAGCAACGCGGCGATCAGATCCGCCCGATGTTGATTGATCTGCTCGATCATTTCTCCGTCACTGCGGCTGCGGACCAGTTCGAAGCGCAGGCCGGTACGCAGGCGCAGCAGTTCGAGCAGGTCGGCAGTGATGCCCCGCAGGTTGCCGTCGCTGTCGAAGAATGTCAGCGGCGCGAACGCCTCGTTGACGACGACGCGTAGCACCGGGTGCTGTTTGAGCCACTGTTCTTCGTGGTGGGTCAATTGCAGCTTCTGGTCGGTCAGCAGAATGTCGCTGCCGGCGCTCCAGCGCTTGGCGATGTTGTCCCGTTCGCTGGCCGGTATGGCTTGCAGCACGGTGTTGATGATCGCCAGCAGTTGCGGGTTGTCGGCGTGAACGGCAAAGCTGAAACCGTGGGCTTCCTGTTTGCCGAAATTGGCCATGCGAATGTTGTTCAGATAACCCTTGTTGATCATGTAGTGGGTGGAAATGGTGTCACCCAGAAACACGTCAGCCTGATCGAAAGCCACCGCGTTGATTGCGTTTTGATAGGAGGGATAGGACGTCAGGATGGCTTTGGGATACTGCGCCTTGACCTCATCCTGGGGCAGATAGTGATAGACCATGCTCAGCCGCAGACCGGCCAGGTCTTCAGTCAGCGAGCGGGTCTCGCCTTCGCGGGTAACCAGAACCGGCTGATCGATGGCGTAGGGCGTTGAAAGCAGGATATTTGCGTTACTGGCCTCGAAACCGTTGGCCGTACCGAGCATGTCGACCTGACCTGCAATCAACGCCTGCAAGGCGGCTTCCCGTGAGGCAAAGCGCTGGACCCGGATTGGCAACCCGACAGCCTGTTCGAGCAGACCGGCGTAGTCGGCGGTAAAACCTTCGTAATCACGACCGCTGGCGGTCATGTCGAACGGCGGATAGTCCGGCGCGGAAGTGCCCAGTACCAGTTCGCGGCGACTCTCCAGCCATTGCCGTTGCGCGGGTTCAAGGGACACGGATGGCGCTTCGTGGCCCGAGCGGCTGCGCAGCACATAATCTTGCGCGGTGACGAAGCTGGCATGCACCTGAGTCGTCAGGCACAGGCTGACGCAACATAGGGCGAGACAGATCTTTAAACGACTGGGCATTCAGGCTCTCACACTAGCGCGTTGCGTTTGGCCATCTCGATCAGTTCCACCAGAGATCTGGCCTTGAGTTTTTGCATCAGGCGTTTTTTGTAGGTACTGACTGTCTTGTTACTGAGAAACATGCCCTTGGCTATTTCCTTGTTGGTGCGCCCTTGGGCAAATAATTGCAGGACCATCAGCTCGCGGTCGTTGACGGATTTGAATAACTCCAGTTCGGCATAACGCACGTCGTCGAGGCGTACCGGATTCAATGCCTGGCTGGGGAAATAGTTGTAACCGGAAAGTACCGCCTTGATCGCACTGACCAGTTCACTCAAGTCTTCCACTTTGCAGACATAACCGGATGCACCGGACTGCATGCAGCGAATGCCGAACAGCGTCGGGCATTGCGCCGTCAGTACCAGGGTTTTGAGCGGGGTGCCCATGGCGTTGAACCGGGCGAGAACTTCCAGGCCGTCGAGTTTGGGTATGCTGATATCAAGGATGATCAGGTCGGGCATGCATTCGCGGACCATTTGCATGGCATCGACCCCGTTATCGGTTTCGCCGACGACCTTGTAACCTTCATGCTCGAGCAGCATTCGAACGGCAAGTCGGATGACGGGGTGATCATCGACAATAAAAACGGAGTTCATAATCAAATCCCATACGTGCGCGAATAAAGGGCGCACCTTAGCTCAGATAAATGAGCTGCCGCATGAACTCCCGGGGCTGTTGCGGCAATATAGGATAAGTCCTACGCACTAAAAGGAAACCGACTACGACCAAACTCTGTGTCGCGTAAGGAAGTGTTGTGCTGATTTGTTTATCTGAATGTTTTAAGTTGCTTGTCGAACCTTGAATAAACAAGGTTTTGTTTGCGTAGTTGGCTGTTAAACGGATTTACCTTTCAGTCGATCCGTTTGCCTGAGACCAGAGAACCGGTTCAATCGAGGTATCGCTCATCCGGGCAGTTGCCTGACCCGGTTGAGCAACTTTTTTTCTGTCAGTGGCTGGAACGCCCGGTCATTTCCAGCGCCATGTCACTGGCGTAGCTGTCGGTCATCCCGGCGATGAAGTCGATCATGCGCAGGAACGAGGTGTGCAGCGGGCCATGGGGATCCGGCGCATTGTTGCCCAGCAGATCGAGGATCCGGCGGCTCTTGAACGACGGCGTGCGGCCGCCATGTTGCTCCAGGGCCGCGCCGCAGAACGCGTTGAGGAGGATTTCCAGGGTGGTGTAGGCGCCGATTTCATGCAGCGTCTTGCGTTTGTCCTGGAAGATTTTCTTGCGGGCGATGTCCTTGGCGTTGAGTACGCAGCGTTTGGCCGGGCCGTGCATGTGTTCCACCAGGTCGCCGTGCAGGGTGCCGGCCAGCAGCGCATCCTGTTGCTCGACGAATGCCCGGGCAGCGGCGTTGGTCAGGTGCTCGATGGCCTTGCCGCGCAGGATCGCCAGTTTGCGTCGACGCGAATCCTGCGGGCCGAGCTGGCGATAGGTTTCCGGCAGATCGTCTCCCACCAGACCGAGCAGCAGCGATTCGACTTCCGCGTACTCCAGCAGCTCCATTTCCAGGCCGTCTTCGAGGTCGATCAGCGCGTAACAAATGTCGTCGGCGGCCTCCATCAGGTACACCAATGGGTGGCGCGCCCAGCGCTGGTCTTCCAGTTGTGGCAGGCCGAGCTTGTGGGCGATCTGCTCCAGCAGCGGCAGTTCGCTCTGATAGCAGCCGAACTTGTGTTTCTTGTAGCCCAGCGAGTCGGCGTGACGTGCGGTCCACGGATACTTCAGATAGGTGCCGAGGGTGGCGTAGGTGAGGCGGGTACCGCCGTCGAACTGGTGATACTCAAGCTGAGTCAGCACCCGGAAGCCTTGCGCGTTGCCTTCGAAATTGAGGAAGTCACCGCGCTCGGCTTCGCTCATGCCGTCGAGCCAGCCGCGCCCGGCCGCCTGCTGGAACCAGTGCCGAATCGCATCTTCACCGGAGTGGCCGAACGGCGGGTTGCCGATGTCATGGGCCAGGCAGGCCGATTGCACGACCATGCCCAGATCGCTCGGGTCGCACCAGTCGGGCAGGGCGCTGCGCAAGGTTTCACCGACGCGCATGCCCAGCGAACGGCCCACACAACTGACCTCCAGCGAATGGGTCAGGCGGGTGTGGATGTGGTCGTTACTCGATACCGGATGCACCTGGGTCTTGCGGCCCAGACGGCGGAAGGCACCGGAGAAGATGATGCGGTCGTGGTCTTTGTGGAACGGGCTGCGGCCCAGTTCTTGCGGGCTGTGCAGCGGTTTTCCAAGGCGTTCGCGGTTGAGCAGGGTCTGCCAATCCAAGGCTGGTTCTCTCCGTCGGTGACTGGGATGACTGTTGCCCTAGCTTCCCGGTTCAGCCACACACCTGCAAGCGGAACTACAAGCCCGCGGCATCAATATCGATCAGCAGCAGGCGCTCGCCGTTATCGAAGAACTGCCCGGCGGTCAGGCAATACTGGTTGCTGGTGGCATCGCGGTAGGTGCTGGACAGGGTCAGGCGCCGCTCTTCCCAGCCTTCGGCGAGCAAATGATAGAAGTACGGACGCCATGACCAGTTGTGGCCCAGATAGCGGTTATCGGCGACCCAGCCGTTGTTGCGCCATTCGAGGTTGGGCGTGAGTTGGGTGCCGTGACGGTCGCATTGGTAGAACCGCAGCAACCACGGGAAGGCTTCGAGTTGCGGCAGCGCACTCAGCGGCGCGTGGGCCTGAGCCCAGCTCTGGAGGATCGCCATCAGTTCGCCGAGTTGCTGGCGCATCTGCATCAGGCGCCCGCGTTCGGCCAGTTTCTGCCGCACGTAACGCTGGCGCAGTTCGGCGAAGCGCTGCACGAAGGCGTCGGTCGGATAAAACGCCTCCTGCGCCCGGGCGAACAGGAAACCCTGAACGTAGCGCGAACCGCATTCCAGGGCGAAATTGAGCTGGGCCTCGGTTTCCACGCCTTCGGCGATGATCCAGCAGCCGGTTTTTTCAGCCATTTGCGCCAGAGCCTTGACCACGTCACTGCTCGGCCCGCCCAGTGCGGCAGCCTGAAACAGGCGCATGTCGAGTTTGAGAATGTCCGGCTGCAACGCCAGCACCCGATCGAGCTGCGAGTAACCGGCGCCGAAGTCATCGATGGCGATCCGCGCTCCTGCCTCGCGGTAGCGTGCCACCACTTCGGCCAGACGCTGACCATTGCCGCCCAGTTCAGTGATCTCGAACACGATGCGTTGCGGATCGACGCCGTGGCGCAGCATCTGCTTGAGGCTGGGCAGCGGTTGATCGGCGCGCAGGCGACTGATCCAGCGCGGCGACATGTTCAGGCTGAGAAACCACTCGGCGGGGGCTTCATGCAGTCGGCTCAGGGCGTTGTCGCGGATCTGCCGGTCGAGCCGGCGCAGGGCGATGGCGGGTGTGCGTGGGTCGGCAAACAACGGCCCGACCGAGGCCAGTTGGCCGTCAGGCTGGCGCAGGCGACCCAATGCTTCGACGCCTGCAATACGTCCGGTGGCGGTATCGATGAAAGGTTGAAAGCAGGCGAGCGGTTGCCCGTCGATCACGGGGCCTCCTTAGTCGTTCTTGTTCTGGATGAACCCCGCCGACCGGGTAGGCGCGCGGGATTGAACCTCCGGGTAAAGAGGTTCATCCCGCGGATATTGCAAGAATGTAGCCAGATGCGTCGGCTTAGCGTTTGCCCGAACTCTGCATGACCAGTTTGATCAGTGGCCCGAGGCTGGTGCCCAGCCGTATCAGCCGGGTCAGCCCGCCAACACCGCCGCTTTTTGCGCCTTTGCCGGTGATGAAGCCCAGCAGGGTGACGGCGGCCACGCCCCAAAGCGGCGCGTGCTTGATGCCGAAGCCGCCTTGCAGGTTTTGCGTCATGCCGCGCATGCGCTGCAAGGGCTGCAGCACTTGCCCGGCTTCGTGGCGGATTTCCTGACGATGCATTTCCATGCGCAGGCGGATCAGCGCCTTGCGCATTTCCCGGCGCGAGCTGTTGTGTGGCAGTTCAGGCAGGCTCATGGCAGCAGGCGCTCCCGATCATTGGCCAATTCTTCCAGCGTGCCGTGGAAGGGCGAGGATTCATCGAAGACTGCTGCCTTGAGACGCAGCCCGCAGAAAGCGGCCGCCAGGGTGTAGAACACGCACAGGCCGATGATCGCTGCCAGACGATAGGTATCCCAGAACACGATCAGCACCAGCGTCGACAGACCCACCAGCAACAGCAGGGCAAACACCAGCGCCAGCCCTGCGAACAGCAACAGGCTGACGGTGCGTGATTTCTGCTCCTGCAATTCAATGCCGAACAGTTCGACATGGCTGTGCAGCAAGCCGAGAACAGCGGCGCCCAGACGCCGCGTGGAAGAGGAGGTGCCCGACCCCAGGCCGGATTCGCCGATCGACATGATCAGCGCCGAGTGGCCAGCAGGCCAATCAGGAAGCCCACCCCGGCGGCGATGCCCACCGACTGCCAAGGATTGGCGGACACGTAGTCTTCGGTGGCGGTGACCGCCGCCTGACCGCGATCGCGCAGGGTGTCTTCGGTCAGCTTCAGGGTTTCCCGGGCGCGCAACAGGCTGTCATGAATCTGATCACGCAGCTCATCAGCCTGATCGCCCGCCAGGGACGCGGTGTGTTCGAGCAGCCGCTCGGTGTCGGCGACCAGAGTCTGGAAGTCGTTCATCAGGATTTCTTGAGCAGTCTTTGCCTTGATGCTGGCCATGGGTGGATCTCCGTAAGTGACGTCTGAAGCGTTCGAGTATGAGCCTTGCGCGAAGGTTCAGTACAAATGACTGGTACAGCTTTTGCTATGTCGTGGTGCGTTCTGCTGCCGCCGTGCGCTGTTGGCGGGCGTACATGCAGCAAAACCTTAACTCAAATAATCCTGGTTCGTGTCAGGACATCGACCTTGTGCGCCAAACCGGTTCATCGCAGCTTCATTGCGCAGACCGACCGGTCGCAACTTGGTGCATGAATTGTCCGCGCGAACCGCTTTGGTGCCTTTTTAGCCTTCAGGTCTGCCTCTTTATGGAAAATCTGCAAAGCGCTGTGGACACGCTGGTTCACAGCTCCAACACGTTGTTCATTCTGATCGGTGCGGTGATGGTGCTGGCGATGCACGCCGGTTTCGCCTTCCTTGAAGTCGGCACGGTGCGCCAGAAAAACCAGGTCAACGCACTGTCGAAGATCCTCAGCGACTTTGCCGTTTCGACCCTGGCCTATTTCTTTATAGGCTATTGGATCTCCTATGGGGTCACCTTCATGCAACCGGCGGCGGTGCTGAGTGCCGATCACGGATATGGGCTGGTGAAGTTTTTCTTCCTGCTGACGTTTGCAGCGGCAATTCCGGCGATCATCTCCGGCGGGATTGCCGAGCGTGCGCGCTTCGTTCCGCAGTTGTGTGCAACGGCGCTGATCGTGGCGTTCATCTACCCGTTTTTCGAGGGCATGGTCTGGAACGGCAACTTCGGTCTGCAGGCCTGGCTGACGGCGCGCTTTGGCGCGGCGTTCCATGATTTCGCCGGATCGGTGGTGGTGCACGCCATGGGCGGCTGGCTGGCACTGGCGGCGGTTTTGCTGCTCGGCCCGCGTAACGGCCGTTATCGCGAAGGGCGGCTGGTGGCGTTCGCGCCGTCGAGCATTCCGTTTCTGGCGCTGGGCTCGTGGATTCTGATTGTCGGCTGGTTCGGCTTCAACGTGATGAGCGCGCAGACCTTGCAGGGCGTCAGCGGTCTGGTGGCGGTCAACTCGCTGATGGCCATGGTCGGCGGCACGGTGGCGGCGCTGATCGTCGGGCGCAATGACCCGGGCTTCCTGCACAACGGTCCGTTGGCCGGGCTGGTGGCGATCTGCGCCGGTTCCGACCTGATGCACCCGGTGGGTGCGCTGGTGACCGGCGCGATTGCCGGTGCACTGTTTGTCTGGTGCTTTACCGCCGCGCAAGTCAAATGGCGTATCGACGATGTACTCGGCGTCTGGCCGTTGCACGGTTTGTGCGGGGTGTGGGGCGGGATCGCTTGCGGCATCTTCGGCCAGACTGCGCTGGGTGGCCTCGGTGGCGTCAGCCTGATCAGTCAGTTGATCGGCACTGCGCTCGGTGTGGTGGTCGCATTGCTCGGCGGATTCGCCGTTTACGGCGTGATCAAGGCCTTGCACGGCCTGCGCCTGAGTCAGGAACAAGAGTATTACGGCGCCGACCTGTCGCTGCACAAGATCGGCGCGGTCAGTCAGGACTAAGTTTCCTTGTCGTCGGTGCCGGGGTAAAAGCCATGCAACAGGCGATAGCGATTGATGCGCACCTGGTCGACTTTCTCCTGTACCTGATGAGCTGGCAGACCGAGCATGATCAAGGCGTGGGAGGCGAGCATCAGGCTCGACTCCAATAACTCCGGCACCACTTCGGTGGCGCCGGCCGCTTTGAGTTCAGCCCATTGGCTGTCATCGCGGGTGCGCACCAGAATCGGTATCCGCGCATTGAGCCGGCGCGCTTCCTTGAGAATTCGCAGACTGACATCGCTCTGATCCACGGCGATCACCAGCAGTTTCGCGCGCAACAATCCGATGGCCGTTAGCAAGTCACCGCGCGATGAGTCGCCATAATGCACATCACTTTCCTCGGACGCGGCTTCCTGCACGCGCACCGGATCGTTGTCCAACGCGATGTAAGGTTGATTGGCATTGCGCATGAAGCGGCCGATGGACTGGCCAACGCGCCCGTAGCCGCAAATCACCACATGTTGATCCAGACCGGCATTGAGGGCGCTGATTTCCTCGATTTGCGCCTCCTGATTCGGCTTGCGATGCAGGCGCAGGGCAATTTTCGGTGCCCCGCGCAACAATAGCGGGGTCAGCAACATCGAGCAGAACGTCGCCGCCAGCAGCAGGCCGCCCAGTTCGTCAGGCAGCATGCGGTTTTGCTGCATCTGCGCCATCAATGCGAAGCAGAATTCCCCGCCCTGCGCCAACGCCAGGCCGCTGCGCCAGGCAGTTTCGTGATCGCTGCCGCGCCACTTCACCAAAAGCGCGACGACCGTGCCTTTGATCAGCATCAGACCGAGGGTCAGGCCGAGAATCAGCAGGCTGTGACTGACGAACAGTTGCAGGTCGATCAGCATGCCGATGCTGACGAAAAACACCCCGAGCAGGATGTCGCGAAACGGCCGGATGTCGGCCTCGATCTGATGGCGATAGTGGCTCTCGCCCAACAGCATGCCGGCGAGAAATGCGCCAAGGGCAGGGGACAGGCCCAGCAGGTGTGTCAGCCAGGCGGTCAGCAGCACAATCACCAGCGCCAGCAGGACGAACAATTCCGCCGAGCGCGACGCGGCCACTTCGTGGAACAGCCGTGGCAGCAACCAGCGGCTGGCCAGCAGCAGACCGAAAAACAGCACCACGGTCTTCACCAGCGTCAATGGCAAGGCCCAGTACCAGGCTTGCGTGCTGCTCCCGGCGAACACTGGCACCAGGGTCAGCAACAACACCGCGACCACGTCCTGAAACAGCAAGACCCCGACCGCGTTCTGCCCGTGGCTGCTGAACACTTCGCCCAGGCTGCTCAACTCCTTGGTGACAATCGCCGTCGACGACAACGACAGCCCGGCCCCGAGCAACATTGCCGGGGCCAGCGGCATGCCCAGCAGGATCAGCACCAGCCCGAGCACCCCGGTGCTGAGCAATACCTGCTGACTGCCCAGGCGAAACACCACCTGGCGCAGCGCGATCATTTTCGACAGGGAAAACTCCAGGCCCAGCGAAAACAGCAGAAACACCACGCCCAACTCGGCCACGTCCGGCAGGTGCTCGCTCTCGTTGACCCAGTTGAACGCGGTCGGGCCCACCATCAGGCCCACGCACAGATAGCCCAGCACCGGCGGCAAGCGCAGGCGGCGAAACAGGGCAATCATCACCAGGGATGAGGCGAGGATGATCAGCAGGTTGGCAAACACAAGGCACTCCGATGTCAGGCTCAGGCTTCTCAAGCGTAGAGGCAAAAAGCCCGGGAGCATGGCCTGATTGGCTTTTCTCTGGACTGATTTGCGTCAGGGTTTTGCGTACTGGTTGCCGTGCTCGGGCCTTTGGGCGGCAGCGGCTCGACGGGTTTTCGAGGCAGGCCTAAAATGAATGCTCATTTTTCCGGTTGAGCGATCATGCCTCCTGAATGTCAGTTGTTCGGCACCTTGGGATGCCATTTGTGTGAGTTGGCAGAAGCCGAGTTGATGCCTTTCGTCGAGCACGGTCTGCTGGTCGAACTGGTGGATATTGCCGACGATGAGTCCTGGTTCGAGGCTTACAGCCTGCGGATTCCGGTGCTGCGCCGTGTTGATAATGGTGCGGAGCTGAGCTGGCCGTTCAATGCCGATCAGGTCGTGGCATTCCTGCGCTGAGCCTTTTCTTCGGTGACGCGACATGGCTTTCCGCCGGTCGTGACCGTGCATCCTTCCCTTGGCACTCTGTGGTTTATTCGGTTACTGTATGTGCATACAGTAATTGGGTTGGCCTGCTGCTTTGCATGACTTGAGCAGGTGAATCCGGCAGTCAGAGGGACGAACCGTGGTCAATGTCGAACAGTTGAAGAACAGCGTGAACCGGATGTCGGTTGACGTGGTGCGCGAGGCGGTCCTCGAGTTGCGCCTGGACGGGCTGGTCACGGAGGGCAAGACGCCTTTCAACAAACTGCATTTCAACACCTGTTTTGCCGAGATCGAGGCGCTGTTCCAGCGTGCCGGTTATCACAAGCAGCTGGATGTGGTCGGTTATCAGGGCTTGCTGTACGCCTTGTATGACCCGGGGCGCTGGGAGGCGGTCGATGTGCTGCGCTGGCTCAAGGAATTCACCGAAGCCGCCGCGCTCAAGTCGATCCCGGCCTGAAGCGGGCGGTGGAATCGGCGCTAGGTTCGTATCGCTCAGTGTTGGATAATGCCGACCTGCATTGAGGGTTCGAATTTCCGTATGTCCACACCAACGTTTTCCGCTGCGCAGAATCAGGCCAGCACCCTTTACCTTCCTCCGGGCAGTTGGCCTACCGTCCTTGATTGCCTGTGTGAGCATTTCAGTGCGATCAGTCGCGAGCAATGGATGGACCGGATCGCCCGGGGCCGGGTACTGGATGGGCAGGGACAGCCGATTGCGCTGGATCTGCCGTACAAGGAAGGCCTGCGTATTCACTACTTCCGTGAAGTGCCGGATGAAAAACCGATCCCGGTGGTCGAGTCGATCCTGTATGCGGACGAACATCTGGTGGTGGCGGACAAGCCGCACTTCCTGCCGGTGACACCGGCCGGCGAGTACGTCGAACAGACGTTGCTGCGCCGTCTGATCCGTCGCCTCGATAATCCGCATCTGGTGCCACTGCACCGCATTGACCGGCACACGGCAGGCTTAGTGATCTTTTCGGCTAACCCACATACCCGCTCCGCTTATCAGTCGCTGTTCCCTACGCGGCAGATCGATAAACGCTATGAGGCGATTGCCCATGCGCTTCCGGAGCTGGAATTTCCCCTGGTACACAAAAGCCGTCTGATCGATGGCGAACCATTCTTCCGCATGCAGGAAGGGCCAGGCGCGGCCAATACGGAAACAGCGGTGGAAGTCCGGGAAAAGAACGGTGATCTGTGGCGCTATGGCCTTTACCCTGTAACCGGCAAGAAGCATCAGTTGCGGGTACACATGACCGCGCTGGGGGCGAGTATCTGCAACGATCCGTTCTACCCGGATGTGTTGAAAGACGTTGAGGATGATTACGCCAATCCGCTCAAGCTGCTGGCGCAGGGTTTGCGGTTTATCGACCCAGTGACCGGTGAGGCGCGCGAGTTCGAGAGCCAGATCACCTTGCAATGGTGACGCCACTCACTATCCAGCGCCCATGAAAAAGCCCGCATCAATGCGGGCTTTTCTGTATCCGGTATCGACGTAAAGCTTACAGCTCTTTAACGGTACGAACCTGATCCTTGTTGATGCGGGTCTCTTTGCCGTCCAGTTGCTTGAACTCGTAGAAGCCCGAATCTTCATCGTATTTCGGGGTGTCGACGGCCTGGATTTCGCGACCATCATTCAAGGTGATCACTGTTGGCGACGAGCAACCAGCGAGGGTAGCCAGGCCCAGTGCGAGCATGAAAGTGGCGAGGGTCCGTTGAGTCATGGGTGTGTCTCCGAATGGGAATACTTTTGGTTACTGAGCTTGAGACGTGTACAAGGCGTGAGAGTTCCTTGAATGCTGTCAGTCTGACACAGTGTTGTGCGTATTTAACAGTTCGGGGGTGTTCAGGTTGGCCAGGCGCGGGTCATTGTCCGGGCATTGCAGGGCAGTCGCGCCGAGATTGCGCATGATCCGGCCGGGGCTGCGTTCGCCGGCGTTCCACGCGGTTTCGAAGGCGGGCAACAGGGCGACGGGAATTACACACAGCAGGGGTTCCCAGTGGTCGTCGTGACGCAACATTAAAGGTTTTTCAGGAAACCGGCCGGCGGTTTCACGCATGTCCTGCAACAGCGCGGCCTCGATTTGCGGCACATCGCAGGGCAAGACCAGCAGGTGTGGCTGGCGGGCGGCCTTGAGTCCGGCGAGGATGCCGGCCAGGGGACCGGGAAAATCGCCTTGCTCATCGCTGACCAATTGATCGGCGTAGGCTGCATAACGCTCGTGATTGCGATTGCAGGAGATGATCAGATCGTCAGTCAGCGGTCGGACCTTGCGCTGCAAATGCGCAATCAGCGGCTCACCCTGCCATTCAACCAGCCCTTTGTCCTGGCCGCCCATGCGCTGGCCGCGTCCGCCTGCCAGGAGCAGAATGGAGCAGGGGGGCAATGGCGTATTCGAGGTCATGGCAGCTCTCCAGCGGGGCGGCGAAAAATTCAGGCGCTGTGATATAACACCGGGCTGTTTCTCCTACAACTGGACGAGCCTAATGAAAGCCAAGGCCGATGTACCTTTTGCGCCGCTGAACATTGCGGTGCTGACTGTCAGCGATACCCGAACCCTGGAAACCGACACCTCAGGCCAGGTCTTCGTCGACCGCCTGACTGCTGCCGGTCACCGCTTGGCCGAACGGGTCCTGCTCAAAGATGACCTGTACAAGATCCGCGCGCAAGTTGCCCACTGGATTGCCGAGGACGTCGTGCAGGTCGTGTTGATTACCGGCGGCACTGGTTTCACCGGGCGTGACAGCACGCCTGAAGCCGTGGCTTGTCTGCTCGACAAGCAGGTTGACGGCTTCGGTGAACTGTTCCGCCAGATCTCGGTGGCCGATATCGGTACTTCGACCGTGCAGTCGCGGGCACTGGCCGGCCTGGCCAATGGCACACTGGTGTGCTGCCTGCCAGGTTCGACCAATGCGGTGCGCACCGGTTGGGACGGCATTCTCGCCGAACAGCTGGATTCGCGGCACCGTCCGTGCAACTTCGTCCCTCACCTGAAACAGGCGGCGCCCTGTGAATCCCGTGGGTAAGCCGGGCAAGACCGGCAGCCTGATGCCTGTCGAGCAAGCGTTGGCCCGCCTGCTGGAGATGGCTGAAGCCTCGCCGATTGTCGAACGCGAGTTTCTGCCCTTGGCCGAAGTCGAGGGGCGGGTGCTCGCCGAGGACCTGGTTTCGACCCTGGACCTACCACCCTGGCCAAATAGCGCCATGGATGGTTATGCCCTGAATCTGGCCGACTGGACCGGCGCACCGCTGCCGGTCAGCCAGAAAGTCTTTGCCGGGCAGGCGCCTGAGCCGTTGAAGCCCGGTACCTGCGCGCGGATCTTCACCGGTGCGCCAGTGCCTGACGGGGCCGATTGCGTGGAAATGCAGGAGAACGCCGAAGTTCAGGACGATGGCAGCGTGCGTTTCATCGAAACCATGAGCGTCGGCCAGAACATTCGCCCGCAAGGCCAGGAAACCACGGTGGGTGAGTTGATTCTGGCTGCAGGTACCCGGCTGGGACCGATCGAACAAGGTCTGGCGGCGTCGCAGGGGTGTGCCGGGCTGAATGTGGTACGCAAGGTCCGAGTGGCGGTGCTGTCCACCGGCGATGAGCTGGTCGAGCCGGGCCGGCCGCTGGGGCCGGGGCAGATCTACAACAGTAATCGGGTGGTGTTGTGCAGCTGGCTGCAGCGCCTGGGTTGTGAAGTGATTGATGCCGGTATTCTTCCGGACGATCTGGCGACCACGCGGGCGCGCCTTGGCGACTTGCAGGGTGTCGACCTGATTCTCTCGACCGGAGGCGTGTCGGTCGGTGAAGCGGATTTTCTTGGCATCGCATTGCGGGAAGAGGGCGAGCTGGCGCTGTGGAAACTGGCCATCAAACCGGGCAAGCCGCTGACATTCGGTCATTTTCGCAAGGTGCCGGTCATCGGCCTGCCGGGCAACCCCGCTTCGACGCTGGTGACCTTTGCTCTGCTCACGCGGCCCTACTTGTTGCGGCGTCAGGGCGTACAGGATGTCGAACCCCTGAAGTTTACGGTTCCGGCAGGTTTTGTCTGGCCTGTGGCCGGCAATCGGCGCGAATACCTGCGCGGTCGTCTCGAGCAGGGGCGGGCGATCATCTACCGCAATCAAAGCTCCGGTGTGCTGCGCAGCGCGGCCTGGGCGGATGGTCTGGTAGAGGTGCTGGAAGGCCGCACGCTGGTAGAAGGCGATGAGGTCGGGTTCATTCCCCTGAGCGACCTGCTCGGCTGATCCGCTTCCGGTAATTGCAGGCTCGACCGATACCGCGTCGATGCCTGCATTCCTCTGTCAATGGCTCATCAGTGTGACCAACTGATCGAACCGGCTGTTGGCAACCCATCCCAGCAGTCCCAGGACCACCGCCGTCGCACCCGCCGAATAGGCGAGACGGTGCTTGATGGTCTTTACATCCCCGCGAACTTCGTCCATATCCCGACGAATGTATTTGAGGTGGGTTTCCAGTTCGGTCACGCGCGGTTCCATATCAACTTCTCCAGCGGTTCTGGCGTTCTTTCTGAAATCGGATTTGTGACTGGCGCGACTTTCGTCCAGAGGGGCAACTGGACTATTTGCAATTCTGGCTTCATGGCTTGGCATGGAAATGTCCATCGGCTGTTTCAAATGTAAGCGCACCGGCCTTCCCGTCATCCAGACTGCCAACAGCTCCGAGGGTGTATCCAATCATTACCTGCACATCCTTGTGTTGTTGAATCGAAAATTGATACCACCTGCACAAGGTGAATCAAGGATCGTGTCCGGTCAATTGAGCCGATTCCTCACATGTTGTAAGAAAAAATACCGTCGCGTAGGACGCAACAGGTCAGTCGCTTGAATTAAATGGTGTTCCCATGGCTTTTTTGCCTGCACCAGTGGTCAAGATGTTTCATACCGATTCAATCTTGGGGAGTGACCGTAATGAGTGAACGCAGGGCGCTGTTGATTCTGCATGGCAAGCAGGCACTCAATGAGGCGGTTCGCGCCGCCGTCGAAGGCAAACGCAAGCAGGGCTGGGAATTGGCCGTAAGGCTGACCTGGGAGGCCGGTGACGCTCAGCGTCTGGTGGAAGAAGCACTGGCGAGTGGCTATCGGAAGATCATCGCCGGAGGCGGAGATGGCACGTTGCGCGATATCGCTGAAGCGCTTGCCGCGCATCCGGACGAGGCCAGTCTGGTGCTGTTGCCGCTAGGAACGGCTAACGATTTTTCCCGCGCGGCGGGGATCCCGCTGGAGCCGGCCGAAGCACTGGAAATGCTGGACGTGCCACCGCGCAAGATTGACCTGGGCGAAGTCGGTGGGCAGATTTTCCTGAACATGGCGACGGGTGGTTTCGGCAGCCAGGTCACGGCCAATACCTCTGAAGATCTGAAAAAAGTGCTCGGCGGGGCCGCCTATCTGTTCACCGGTTTGTCGCGCTTCAGTGAGCTGCACGCGGCTTACGGTGAACTGCAAGGGCCGGACTTTCACTGGAGCGGCGAGCTGCTCGCATTGGGCATCGGCAACGGTCGTCAGGCAGGCGGCGGACACGTCTTGTGCCCGCAGGCACTGGCGGACGATGGTCTATTGGACATCAGTATTCTGCCGGCGCCACAGGAGTTGGTGGGCACGCTGAAGAACCTGCTCAGCGACGGCTTCGGCCTCGACAATATGTTTGTCCGGGCCCGTTTGCCCTGGGTCGAAATCAAGGTCGCCGAGGGGCTGAGCATCAACCTTGACGGCGAGCCGCTGGAGGGCGACAGCCTGCGTTTCGAGGCGCGCCCCGCCGCCTTGCAGGTGCATTTGCCGGAGCATTCGCCGCTGTTGGGCGGCGCGGGTTCGATCAGTCGTCCAGACTGATGATCTGTTCGCGCACCGCGAACAGCACCAGACCCGCCACGTCGTAGATCTGCAGGCGTTTCATGATCTGCGAGCGGTGGGTCTCGACGGTCTTGATGCTCAGGCCCAGGCCGTTGGCGATCTCCCGGGTGGATTTGCCGCGTACGATCAACCGCAGGATTTCCAGCTGGCGTGCCGTCAGATTGTGCGAGTCGGCGACTTCCGGCTGGTTTTTCTGCGTGCGGGTCAGCGCCTGGTTGATCACGGTGTGGGCGATGGCCGGGCTCAGGTAGCGCTCGTTATTACGCAAGGCTTCGAGGGCGTGTTCAAGCTCGGTGGCCGTGGTGTCCTTGAGCAGGTAACCGTGCGCGCCGGATTCCAGCGCCTGCATGATCAGCGCCGGATCGGTGTGCATCGAGAGAATCAGCACCTTGCTTTGCGGGCGCACCCGCTTGAGCCGTTGCAAGGCTTCCAGGCCACCGGTTTCCTTCATCGAGATATCCAGCAACACGATGTCGGGCGCCAGTTGCTCGACCATTTCGAGCAACTGCGAGCCGTCGCTGGCTTCGCCAACGACCGCGTAACCGGGAATATCGAGCACCAGAGCGCGCACGCCGGCCCTGATCAGCGAGTGGTCATCCACCAGAAGTAAGTTACAAGTCAACGCATAACCTTATTCGTACTGGCCCGCTCGAGTGCACGGGGCGCCCAGGGGAATAGTGCTTCGATTTGAGTGCCTTTGCCCGGCTCGCTGATGACGTTCAGCGTGCCGCCCAACTGTTCGATCCTTTCGGCCATCCCGGCCATTCCGCGCTGTCCTTCCCGGCCCGGATCCGCGGCAGGCGCAAAGCCTTGGCCGTCGTCGCTGATCAACAGCGTCAGGCCTTTTGGCAAGCGTTGCATGCGGATCAGCAGATTGCTGGCCTGCGCGTGACGCAGAATGTTGGTGACCGCTTCCTGGGCAATGCGAAAGGCAGCGACCGCCATTTCTTCCGGAATGCCATTGAGCCGTTGCTGGCAATCGAGGCTCCAGTGCACCGAGGTGTTCGCCAGGGTCTTGAGCAGGTGCGCGCGCAGACTGGCCTCCAGCCCGAGGCTGGTCAGTTGGCGCGGATTGAGAATGGCGGAAACGTCGCGCACCTTGTTGAGGGTTTCATCAAGGGTGTCGCAGAGTGTCGAGCATTGCGCTTGCAAGTCGGCTGGCAGGCGTTTTTTCAACCATTCACTTTGCAGCTTGGCCGCTGTCAGTAACTGGCCGATATCGTCGTGCAGTTCACGGCTGAGACGGTGGCGTTCGTTTTCCTGGACTTCCAGCAAACGGTCGGCGAGTTCCTGAGGCTGAAACTTGATCGATTTGCGCGACAGTCGATATTGCACCCAGACACAAGCAGTGGCGGCAATATTCAACAGCAGCAGACCCAGTGAGAGCGGAGCAGACAATCCGTAGGTCAGCAGGCTGCCAGCGGCGGCGATGACACTCAATATGAGAGTGAACCGGCGTGCATTTTCCCGGGACGGTGGCCATTTGATGATTGACTTGAGGCTGGCGTACATAACGGATGGAGCCAATGGATGTTCGCTACGGGCAGACCGGCCGGTGGCTGGCGGATCTCTGTCTGAAAATGCTGTCAATTATGTTATTGATTTTAACGAAGTACAGTGAACGATATTCGACCATCAAGTTCGTTGGATGACAGTCGCTGAATCACTGTGCCATTAGTTGAAAGCAACTAACGGTCGGCATAATACCACTTAAGATACCGTTGGTCGCGTTTGCCATATATGTCCAATGAGTCAGGAAATACGTCATGTTGGACGTGAGTTCCATTATGGAAAATGTCGTTTTATTGTGCTTGGTAGAGATCCGTGCGGTTCGAAGTTGATCGTTACACAGATACAGGCAAACCCTGAGGCCGCGGCAGAATATCCGCTGGTGTCAGGTGTGATTATTTAATTCGAATTGTCGCTGGCAGGTATGAACTATCCAATTGCGACATTCAGCGATTCCCGTCTTCAGCCTGGATTTACGCTTTGAATGCGGCGGATCACGCCTGACGCTCGGAATAAGACAACAGCGAAACCGGCTGAGGCCGGAGCGGTGGCTTGAACTGGTTTTGACCGACCTGAAACGCGAAAGCTTCGATCAGTGAGGTTTGTTCGCTGCCATCCAGGCTCAATTGGCCGGTATTGTGATCGACCAGTTCAATCTGCCAGGCCATCAAGGTGAAACAGTCCTGCAGCGCATTCAGCGCCTGTGCATGCAGATCGACAGGGTCCGGCGCGTGGTCGAGCAGGCTGTGAATGTGCAGGGAAAACTCGGAGATCGCCTCCAGTGCCAGTGCTTCAGCTCGACTCGCAAGCTTGAGCAGGGTACTGCGCATGCAGTCGATGGCGTCTTTGTCGTTGCTGATCAATTGCAGGTGGCTCAGGCACTCTTCGGACTTGGCCAGGAGTGTTTCAGCTTCGACGAGGAATTCGGGAAAGCGTTGCGCCCAGTCTTTACGGTCGATTGGCATGCTTATCTCCACAGCGTCATGTCTGATGAGGGAATGCCGTGTGTGTCGACGATCATGAACCGTCGGGAGATCGCGCCCCACCGTGCAAGTGCACTGGCTGAGGTTTTCCAGAGGGTGGGGTTCCACTGACCTGCGATCGCACACAATAGCCTGACTCCGTTCATGCAATGAGAATGGCGTCACATTAATGGCTATTGGATATTGCGAACATCAGGTTGGGCCTGATTGTTCCTAGGGGATTCCCTTACGCGCGGGAACCTGTGGCGCAAACTGTGGTCGCGCCAGAAGAGAATGTAGCAGATGAAAACACCGGGTCAGTAAACCATGATGTTAATGTGACATCAATGCCCATGTGTGGCATTTTGATGGTGAATTTTGTGGGGATCAAGAATCGCCATAAACAGCCGATAACCCCACTTAGTAGTGAATTCATCAGAACAAGCCCAGGAGTCATTGATGGCCGGCATTCTCGACACGGTAGACCAACGCACGCAACTGGTGGGTGAGAATCGCCTGGAAATTCTCATGTTTCGACTGGCCGGACGCCAATTGTTCGCGATCAACGTGTTCAAGGTTCAGGAAGTTCTCCAACTGCCGAAGTTGACCCTGATGCCACAGCGTCACCCGTTTGTCTGCGGCGTGGTCAACCTGCGTGGGCAGACGCTGCCGGTGATCGATCTGTCTCAGGCGATCGGCATGCGCCCGCTGGTGCCGGGCCCGAACAGCACCATCATCGTCACCGAGTACAACCGTTCGGTGCAGGCTTTCCTCGTCGGTGGCGTGGATCGCATCGTCAACATGAACTGGGAAGCCATTCTGCCGCCGCCGACCAGTGCTGGCCGCCAGCACTACCTGACTGCAATCAGCAAGGTTGACGATCAATTGGTGGAAATCATCGACGTCGAGAAAGTCCTCGCCGAAATCGTCCCGTACAACGCCAAGGTCTCGCGTGACAAGCTCGATGATCCGGTGCTGGAGCGTGCCCGTGGCCGCGAAGTGCTGCTGGTGGACGACTCCAACGTGGCGCTTTCGCAACTGCGCGACACCCTTGGCCAGCTCGGGGTGAAAATGCACATCGCCAGTGACGGTCTGAAGGCGCTGAACATGCTCAAGGCCTGGGCCGATACCGGCGTGAACATGACCGACAAGCTGTTGATGGTGTTCACCGACGCGGAGATGCCGGAAATGGACGGCTATCGCCTGACCACCGAGATCCGCAACGATCCGCGTCTGCGCGGTCTGTACGTGGTGTTGCACACTTCGCTGTCCGGCAGCTTCAACGACTCGATGGTGAAGAAGGTCGGTTGCGACAACTTCCTCTCCAAATTCCAGCCGGACAAACTGGTCGATGTGGTGCGTCAGCGTCTGATGCTCGATGAAGTGCCAGCCTGACGAAACCCTGTAGCGAGGGGATTTATCCCCGATGGACTGCGCAGCGGTCCCGCTTCTTGATTCAGGTGGGGCCGCTTCGCGCCCCATCGGGGATAAATCCCCTCGCCACAAAGTTATCTTTTCAGGGGGGCGCGCATCTGTCTTTGATTCGCCGATAAAGCTCGTATAGGGTGGCTTTTTTGCCCACCAGGGAGCTGGCCATGCTGCGTCTGAGCGCGCTTTATCGTTATCCGTTGAAATCCGGCAAACCCGAGATTCTGCAATCGATTGGCCTGGACAAACTGGGCCTTGCAGGGGACCGACGCTGGATGCTCGTGGATGAAGCCAGCGGCCGCTTTCTGACCCAGCGGGCCGAGGCGAAAATGAGCCAGTTGTCGGCGCTGTGGAATGCGCAGGGCGGTCTGACCCTGAGTGCCCCCGGGCTTGCCGCGCTGGACGTGCCATTGCCCGAGGCCGATTCCGACTTGCGCGGTGTGACCATCTGGCGTGACACCCTGCGCGTGCCGGATGCCGGTGATGCAGCGGCCCGCTGGGTCAGCGATTTCATCGGCAAACCGACCCGTCTGGTGCAGGTGCCGCTTGATCGCGCGCGCATGACGCAGGCCGGTTATGGCCGTGAGGACGATCAGGTCGCGTTCGCTGACGGTTTCCCGCTGTTGCTGATTGGCGAAGCGTCACTTGAGGATCTGGTGCAAAAGGTCGGACGACCGCTGGAGATGTTGCGCTTTCGGCCGAATCTGGTGATTGAAGGCAGCGCGGCGTTCGCCGAGGACGGCTGGAAGCGCATGCGTATCGGTGACGTCGATTTCCGCGTGGTGAAGCCTTGCTCGCGCTGCATTCTGACCACCATCGATCCGCAAACCGGCGAACGCAGTGCTGATCGCGAACCGCTGGCGACCCTGCAGAAATACCGTGCGCAGGCCGATGGTGCGATGTTCGGGCAAAATTTGGTCAACGACAGCAATGGTCAACTGGAAGTCGGAATGCCGGTGGAAATCCTCGAGTAACCGAGGCCAGAAATGAAAATGCCCGTGTCCATGGACACGGGCAATTTTTGCACCGGGAAAAACCGTGGGCTTAGCCGCGGTATTCGCACAGGTAAGCGGTATCAACGGCGACTTTCAGCTGGAACTTGCTGTTGGCCGGAACGTTGAACTGGCTGCCGGCGGCGAAGGTTTCCCAGTCGCTGCTGTCCGGCAGTTTGACGGTCAGCGCACCGGAGACCACGTGCATGATCTCGCGCTGAGCGGTACCGAATTCGTATTCGCCCGGGGCCATGACGCCGATGGTCGCCGGACCTTCAGCGGTGCCAAAAGCGATCGACTTGACGGTGCCGTCGAAGTACTCGTTGACTTTGAACATGGGCGATTCCTCTCGAAAAGGGCAAAAAAGGGTTAAAAAGGGCTGGCCAGTATGCACAAGGCTCCCTGCGCCGTCACCTGCCCGGGGCGTGTCCGGCGAGTTCTCGCCCTGACTTCAGAGTGGCAAGACCAACGGCAGCAACCGCGCGGTATTGCGCGCATCTTCCAGGGCCCGGTGCTGTTGACCGCTGAACTGCATGCCGGCCAGTTGCAGCGCACCGTTCAGGCCCAACGGTCGTTCCAGGCGCCGAGCTTTGGCAAAGCGCTGCTTGAGGTTCATGTGCGGCACCCGGCTCAGCAGGCTGTCGAGTTGCAGGCGCTGCCATTCCTGGAGCAACTGCTTGCGGTCGTAATCGCCCCAACTGGCCCAGCCTTCGAGGCGCGTCTGATGTTGCCCGAGCCAGCGTTCAAACGCCGGCCAGACCTCGCTCAGCGGCTGTGCGGTGTCGATGTTGGCCTGGGTGATGTGCGTGAGCTCACGGCAGAACGGCGTCAGCAACGGCCGCCGGGTCGGTTTGACGAACCGCTGAAAGTGATCCTGCTCGCGACCGGCACGGTCGACCAGCGTCGCGCCGATTTCGATGATTTCCATTTCCGTAACCGGCCAGCCACCTTCATCTGTGGTGGCTTCCAGATCAATGACCAGCCAATGGGGCATCGCAGGTTTCCTGATTTACGCGTCCTGATAGATCAGAGCGTAGTCAAACCTTGCGTTTGCGCCTGGCGACTCACTCGACCTGCAACAGAACCTGACGATTTTTTACCTGATCGCCGACCTTGACCTGCACCCGCTTGAGCACGCCATCGATGCCGGCCTTGAGCGGATGCTCCATTTTCATTGCCTCCAGCACCACCAGCAACTGACCCTTGCTGACCGGGCTGCCTTCGCTGACCAGCACGTCGATGATGGCACCGTCCATCGGCGCCTTCAGGGTGCCGGAGCTGACGCTGCTCTGACTGCTGATCAGCGCATGAGTTCGATCCTCCAGGCGCAGGTTGCCGGGGTGGGTGAACAGCCAGAGTTCTTCGTCATCGATCCGGTAGGCGTGACGCTGGCGCAGGCCGTCGACTTCCAGCGTCACCGAGCGCTCGTCGCAATTGATGACGGTCAGTACCAGTGCGCGCTGCATCACGTTCACGGTGAAGCGGCCAGCGCCGTCCGCAAGCAGTTGCAAGCTCCAGTCCTGCTGTTCAAGCCCGAGGCGGTAATTGAGCGGCGCGCCGACATTGTTGCGCCAACCCTTGAGCGGCGCACGATGCACCTGCGCGCCAGCCTGATAAAACAGCACGGCGGCGATGGCCAGCTCCTCGGCAGTGGGGGCGTAAGTGTGCAGGCATGGGTGGTCAGTGAAATGCTGAGCAATGAACGCGGTGCTGAACTCGCCGCTGATGAACTGCGGATGCTGCAGCAGGCTGACCAGCAAACGCTGGTTGCTCTGAACGCCGAGCAGCACGCTGTCCTGCACCGCGCGCAGCAGCTTGCGCCGTGCCTCCTCGCGAGTGGCGCCGTGGGCGATCAGTTTGCCGAGCATCGGATCATAAAACGGGCTGATCGACTGACCTTCGAGCAAGCCATGATCGATCCGCGCCCCCGGACACAACGCCGGTTCCCAGGCCTGTACACGACCGGTCTGCGGCAGGAAATTCTGCGTCGGATCTTCGGCATACAGACGCACTTCCATGGCGTGACCGTTCAGCGCGACCTGATCCTGAGTCAACGGCAGCGGCTGCCCTTCGGCGACGGCCAATTGCCAGGCGACCAGATCCTGCCCGGTGATCAGTTCGGTCACCGGATGCTCGACCTGCAGACGCGTGTTCATTTCCAGAAAGTAGAACTGCCCACGGGCATCGAGCAGAAACTCGACGGTGCCGGCACCGAGGTAATTCACCGCTCGGCCAGCCTTCAATGCCGCTTCGCCCATGGCCTGGCGCAACTCGCGGGTCATCACCGGGCAGGGTGCCTCCTCGACGACTTTCTGATGGCGGCGCTGCACCGAGCAATCGCGCTCGCCGAGGTAGATCAGGTTGCCGTGATGATCGCCGAACAGTTGTACCTCGACGTGCCGTGGTTCGATCAGTGCCTGTTCGAGGATCAGTTCGTCGCTGCCGAAACCGTTCAGCGCTTCGGAGCGGGCGGTGCGCAATTGCGCCGGCAATTCCTCGCTGCTGTGCACCAGACGCATGCCGCGTCCACCGCCGCCAGCACTGGCCTTGATCATCAGCGGGTAGCCGATGCGCTCGGCTTCACGCAGCAGAGTGGCGTCGTCCTGCGCGGCGCCTTGATAGCCGGCGATGCAAGGAACACCGGCGTCGAGCATGGCGATTTTCGACAGGCGCTTGCTGCCCATCAGTTCGATGGCCTCGGCGCTGGGGCCGATGAAGGTCAGGTTGGCCGCTGCGCAGGCGCGGGCGAATCCGGCGTTTTCCGAGAGGAAGCCATAGCCGGGATGGATCGCGTCGGCACCGCTGCGGCGGGCGGCGTCGAGGATCGCCGGGATGTTCAGGTAGGACTGTTGCACCGCTGCCGGGCCGATGTTCACCGCTTGGTCGGCCATCTGCACGTGCAGGGCATCGGCGTCTGCATCGCTGAATACGGCGACGGTGCGATAGCCGAGGGCCTGGGCGGTGCGCTGGATGCGGCAGGTGATTTCACCGCGGTTGGCGATCAGGATTTTGTGGAGGGCGGGCATGTTGATCTTCCTGAGTATTTGGCGGTGGGTTGGCTGGCCTCTTCGCGAGCAAGCCCGCTCCCACAAGGAATTTGCATCGTTCACGAAAGCTGTGGGAGCGAGCCTGCTCGCGAAGCTTTTAAGGGGCCCATCGCGGTTTACGCTTTTGCACGAAAGCCATGGTGCCCTCGATCCCTTCGGCCCCGGTCACCGCTTCGCTGAACCACCGCGCCGCTTCATCCAGCAATTCACTCGAAGGCTGCCCGGCACTGGCGAGCAGCAGTTTTTTGGTCGCCGCATTCGCTTCGGGTGCGCAGCACAAAACATGGTCGAGCACTTCGTCGAGTCGTTCTGCCAGTGCCTGCGGATCCTGCTCGACGAAATGCACCAGCCCCAACCGCCGCGCCTGATGACCATCGAAACGCGCAGCGGTCAGTGCCAGTCGGCGGGTCTCGGTCAGGCCGATGCGCTGCACCACGAATGGCGCGATCTGCGCCGGCAGCAGACCGAGGCTGGTTTCCGGCAGGCCGAACTGCGCCTGATGATCGGCCATGGCGATATCGCTGACACATGCCAGCCCGAAACCACCACCGAGCACTGCGCCCTGTAAAACGGTGATCAGCACTTGTGGTGCGTCCTGAGCCTCTTGCAGCAGGGCTCCAAAGGCGCGGTTCAACTCGCGGTAAGCGTCGGTGCCTTGGGCACGGGCATTGGCCATGTCCTTGATGTCGCCCCCCGCACAGAAATGCCCACCGGCACCGCTGAGGATCAGAGCGCGAACCCCGCGGTCATCGCGCACCGCCGCCAATACCGCGCGCAGTTCGGCGACCATTTGCAGGCTCATCGCATTGCGGCTGTCCGGGCGATTGAGGGTGATGTGCAGCACGCCGCCGTGCAGTTCCAGCAGCAGAGTCTGACAGTCGGGCAGGGGGCTCATTTCTTTTTCCCCGGCAGGATGCCCATGAGTTTGCAGATGATCCCCAGCATGATTTCGTCGGCGCCGCCGCCGATCGAAACCAGCCGCACGTCGCGATAGGCGCGGGCCACCGGGTTGTCCCACATGAAGCCCATGCCGCCCCAATATTGCAGGCAGCTGTCGCTGACTTCACGGCCGAGACGGCCGGCCTTGAGCTTGGCCATCGACGCCAGGCGCGTGACGTCCTGACCTTTCACATATTGCTCGGTGGCCTGATAGACCAGCGCTCGCAGGCATTCGATTTCGGTCTGCAGTTCGGCGAGGCGGAAGTGGATCACCTGATTGTCGATCAGCGCGTTGCCGAAGGTCTTGCGCTCCTTGCAGTACTCGATGGTGCTGTCGACGCAATATTCCAGACCCTTGATCATGTTCGCCGCGCCGAACAGGCGTTCTTCCTGGAACTGCAGCATCTGCATCATGAACCCGGCGCCTTCGTGGCCGATGCGGTTGCGCTGCGGCACACGCACATTATCGAAAAACACCTGGGCGGTTTCCGAGCTGCGCATGCCGAGCTTGTCCAGGTGCGAGCTGAGGCTGATGCCCGGGGTGTTCATCGGCACCATGATCAGCGACTTGTTGATGTGCGGCTTGTCGTCCGAGGTGTTGGCCAGCAGGCAGATGAAGTCGGCGCTGGGCGAGTTGGTGATCCACATCTTGCTGCCGTTGATCACGTAGTCGTCGCCGTCCTTGCGCGCGGTGGTCTTGAGCCCGGCGACGTCGGAGCCGGCACCGACTTCCGAGACGCCGATGCAACCGACCTGCTCGCCGGTGATCGCCGGACGGAGGAATTCGTCGCGCAATTCATCGGAGCCGAAACGGGCCAGCGCCGGGGTGCACATGTCGGTCTGCACGCCGATCGACATCGGAATGCCGCCACAATGAATGGTGCCGAACTCTTCGGCGGCGACAATCGAATAGCTGTAGTCGAGACCCATGCCGCCGAATTTTTCCGGCTTGGAAATCCCCAGCAGACCGAGGTCGCCGGCCTTGCGGAAAATCTCGTGGATTGGAAAGCGTCCGGCCTTTTCCCATTCATCGACGTGCGGGTTGATTTCGTGCTCGACGAATTGGCGGACGGTGCGGCGCAGTGCTTCGTGTTCCGGGGTGAAGATCATTTTTATTGTTCTCCTTGGGATCTGTGGCAGTCAGAAGCGGCTGACGCCGAAGCTGTTGGGTTGCAGCGTGCGGATGTCGGCTTCGTGGCAGATATCCAGCAGGTAACCGAGCAGGGTGCGCGTATCGCGCGGATCGATCAGGCCGTCATCCCACAGGTTGGCGCTGCCGTAGAGCGCGGTGGACTGGCTGTCGAGTTTCTGCGCGGTGACCTGTTCGAGCATGTCGAGCATTTTCGGATCCGGCACCAGGCCTTCCTTGAGCTGTTTGGCCTCGGTGACGATGCGCAACACCTTGCCGGCCTGCGCGCCGCCCATTACCGCGGTGCGGCTGTTGGGCCAGGCGAAGATGAAACGTGGATCGAGACCGCGTCCGCACATCGCATAGTTGCCGGCACCGTAGGAGCCACCGACGACAATCGTCAGTTTAGGCACTCGCGCATTGGCCACCGCTTGAATCAGTTTCGAGCCGTGTTTGATCACGCCTTGCTGCTCGGACTCGGTGCCAACCATGAAGCCGGTGGTGTTGTGGAAAAACAGCAGCGGCGTCTGGCTCTGGTCGCACAGCTGAATGAACTGCGCGGCCTTGCTCGCGCCGGCGGGGGTGATCGGGCCGTTGTTGCCGATCAAGCCGCAGGCGCGGCCCTGGATTTTCAATTGGCCGCAGATGGTTTGCTGATCGAACTCGCCCTTGAATTCGAGAAACTCCGATTCATCGGCAATCCGCGCAACGATTTCGCGCACGTCGTAGGGCTTCTTCGGGTCGTCGGGAATCAGCCCGAGCAGCTCGTCGATCGGGTACAGCGGCGCCTTGTATTGCGGCTCCGGCAGCCACGGCAATTGCTCGTTCCACGGCAGCATGCGCAAGATCTCGCGGACCAGGCGCACGCCGTCGGCATCGTTCTCGGCCAGGTACTCGGCGGTGCCGGCGACCTGCGCGTGCATCTCGGCGCCGCCCAGCTCTTCATCGGTGGCGACCTCGCCCGTCGCGGCTTTGAGCAGTGGCGGTCCGGCGAGAAACAGCTTGGCCTTGCCGCGCACCACCACCACGTAATCCGACAGCCCCGGTTGATAGGCGCCACCGGCCGTCGCCGAGCCGTGCACCACGGTAATTTGCGGCAACCCCATGGCCGACATCCGCGCCTGATTGGCAAAACTGCGTGCGCCTTCGACGAATATCTCCGCCGCATAATTGAGGTTGGCGCCGCCGCTTTCGGCCAGAGTGATCACCGGCAGTTTGTTTTCCAGGGCGATCTGTTGCAGCCGCAGGGATTTTTTCAGGCCGGTGGGGGAGATCGTGCCGCCCTTGATCGCGCTGTTGTTGGCCACCACCATCGCCCGTATGCCGGACACGTAACCGATGCCGGCGATCAGGCCGCCACCGGCAGCGCTGCCGTCCTTGTCGTCGTGCAGCTTGTAGCCGGCCAGACTCGCCAGTTCGAGGAACGGCGCACCGGGGTCGAGCAGCAGGTTCAGGCGTTCGCGGGGCAGCAGTTGCCCGCGCTTGTCGAATTTGCCCTTGGCTTCGGCAGCCTTGTTCAGCAGGTTCTGTTCCAGTTGCTGGACTTGCTCGATGGCCGTGAGCATCGCCGCGCAGTTGCGCGCGAAAGCTTCACTGTGCGGATCGAGTTGGGACTGGATCTGCGGCATGGCTTACTCCTTGTCCTTGAGCACGTCGGGCAGGTACGCCCGATGGAAACCGTTGAACGACTCGCTGTGGCTTGCCTTGTGCAACGGCCATGCGCGGCTGCCGAGACTGGCCGCACCATCGATTTTCAAGGTGCTGCCGCTGATGAACGCCGCCGCCGGACTGAGCAGGAAAACGATCGCTGCACTGACTTCCGATTCGGTACCGATGCGCTTGAGTGGCACGTGTTCGCGCAGGGTCGGGATCACGGCTTTGAACGCGCCCTCATAAGTGTCCATGCCGCTGGACGCGATCCAGCCCGGCGCCACTGCATTGACCCGCACCCCGGCGTACCCCCACTCGAACGCGGCGGTTTTGGTGAAGTTGTCCATCCCCGAACGTGCCGCGCCGGAATGGCCCATGCCGGGCATGCCGCCCCACATGTCGGCGAGCATATTGACGATGTTGCCGCCGTGCTTGCTCATCGACTGGTTGAACACTTCCCGGGCCATCAGGAAGCCGCCGACCAGATTGGTGCGCAACACGGTTTCGAAGCCTTTCTGATTGATCGAGGCCAGTGGTGACGGGTACTGGCCGCCGGCATTGTTGACCAGACCGTGGATCGGCCCGTGTTCTGCGATCAGCCCGGCGACCAGTTGTTTCACCGCGTCTTCGTCACGGATATCGCAGGCCTGCCAATGGGCGCGGCCGCCGTCTTCGCTGATTTCGGCGGCGACCTTTTGCAGCTTCTCCGGTTTGCGCCCGACCAGCAGCACAGTGGCTCCGAGCGCCGCCAGTTCATGCGCGGTGCAACGGCCGATGCCACTGCCGCCACCGGTGACGATGATGGTCTGGCCGCTGAACAGATCGGCTTTGAAAATCGATGCGTAAGCCATGAAGCCCAACCTCTAGTCGAGTTGTTCGGCGATGCTCTGCGGCACCGGGATCTGGATTTCCAGCAGTTGCTGAGCGAAGGCCTTGCCCTGGGGATCGATGCGCAGACTCGCCACGCCACCGCCGCCAAGCGCGTTCTCCAGCAGAAAATTCAGGCTGTGGGTGCCGGGCAGGTACCAGCGTTCGACCCGGCCGTGGATCGGGTCGAGCACATGGCGCATCCAGTCGACGATCACCGCCGGCGTCAGCGCTTCGGCGATCCAGGGCAGGTATTCCGGTCGACGCGGCAGGACACCGATGTTGCTGTGGTTGCCCTTGTCACCGGAGCGCGCCACCGCCAGTTTCACCAACGGCACACTGGCGTCGGCGCGGCCTTGGGGTTTGGGTGGCTGGTCGGGGGTTGGCAGGTCATGGCTGTCGAGCGGCATTTGCGCGGGGAGGGCGCAGGGATGCTGTTCACCGGCCATGTCGATGTGCAGGCTGCAGGCGGTTTTATCGATCAGGAATGAGAACAGACGGATCAGCGGATACACCGTCGGCCGTCCGCCGACGATGCCGGTCAGTCCCGGTGCCATGCCGGTGGCAGCCTGGGCGATTTCCCGGGAGAACAGGATCAGCGCCGGTTTCAGTGGATGGCGCACCGCAAGTTTGATCACCACCTCGCGGCTGTCACGACGCTGGCCGTGAGGGCCGTATGTGGCTTCGCTGCCGAGCAGTTCAATGTTGACTTCGCTGTAGGGCGGCCAGCCGCGCTGACTGAACATTTCCGAGGTCTTGGCGATGATTGCCTGACTGACGCGGCGCGCCTTGTCCACCGCATCGATGCCGGCGATCAGGCAACTGGCGGTGCAGCGGAAACCGTCCGGCCAGGTCGCGCTGACCTTGTATTTATCGCTGGGCGGCAGGCCTTTGGCTCCGTGGACATGCACGGTGTTTTTGCCCTGTTGCTGCAGTTTGACCTGAGTGAAATCGCAGACCACATCCGGCAACAGATAGGCCTGCGGATCACCGATTTCATAGAGCATCTGCTCGCCAACCGTCAGCGGCGTCACCAACCCGCCGGAGCCTTCGGGTTTGCTCACGATGAACTGGCCGTCGGCACTGACTTCAACGATGGGAAAACCGATGTGTTCGTAGTCCGGCACGTCGCGCCAGTCGGTGAAATTGCCCCCGGTGCATTGCGCGCCGCATTCGATGATGTGCCCGGCGAGCGCGGCCTGGGCCAGTTTGTCGTAGTCGTGCCACGCCCAGCCGAACTCATGCACCAGCGCCGCACTGACCACCGCGCTGTCGACCACGCGCCCGGTGATGACGATGTCGGCACCCAGGCGCAGGGCTTCGACGATGCCCGGTGCGCCGAGGTAGGCGTTGGTCGATACGCACATCGGCGGCAGCGGCGTGCCGTTGAACATTTCGTGGATGCCTTGGGCGGCAAGTTGCTTGAATTGCGGTTGCAGGTCATCGCCGAGCAGCACGGCGATTTTCAGACTGACCCCGGCCTTGTCGCAGGCAGCCTGCAGGGCGGCGGCACAGGCTTTCGGATTGATCCCGCCGGCATTGCTGATGACGCGGATTTTCTGTTCAGCCAGTTGCGGCAGCAGCGGCGCGAGCACCTCAACGAAGTCCCCGGCGAACCCTGCCTGCGGGTCCTTCATGCGCGCGCCGGCCATGATCGACAGGGTGATTTCGGCCAGGTAATCGAACACCAGATAATCCAGCTGCCCGCCGGCCACAAGTTGTGCGGCGGCGGTACTGGTGTCACCCCAGAATGCGCTGGCGCATCCGATCCGAACGGTGGTGGGCATTTTTATCTCCGACTCAGGAACCTGCGACAGAAGTGTCTGGAGGCTACCAAGCAAGCGCTTGGTTTGTAAACCACTGAAATATCTTCTGCCCAAGCGCTTGCTTGGTTGCGGCCCGCGGCTTAAATTGCGCGCAACCCTGCGTGTTCAGGGGGCAACAGACTGATCGACTGTAGGAGAGAACGGGTGGACGAGCAAAAAGCCCTGAGGGTCATGCGCGAACTGGTCGACCAGGGCCAGTTGACTGACCCCGACAGCGCCCGCGGCAAACTGCTGCAAGTGGCCGCTCACCTGTTCCGCAACAAAGGCTACGAGCGCACCACGGTGCGTGACCTGGCGGGGGCGGTGGGGATCCAGTCCGGGAGCATTTTTCATCACTTCAAGAGCAAGGATGAAATCCTCCGGGCGGTGATGGAAGAAACCATCCGCTACAACACCGCGCTGATGCGCGCCGCGTTGGCTGAAGCCAGTAACGTGCGCGAGCGGGTGCTGGCGCTGATTCGCTGCGAGTTGCAGTCGATCATGGGCGGCAGCGGCGAAGCCATGGCGGTGCTGGTCTATGAATGGCGTTCGCTGTCCGAAGAAGGTCAGGCCCGGGTGCTGGCCCTGCGCGATGTCTACGAAGACATCTGGCTGCAGGTGCTGGGCGAAGCCAAGGAGGCGGGGTTTATCCGTGGCGATGTATTCATTACCCGACGTTTTCTCACTGGCGCGCTGTCCTGGACCACCACCTGGTTTCGTGCCGGCGGCAGCCTGAGCCTCGATCAGTTGGCCGATGAAGCGCTGATTCTGGTGCTCGAAGAGCGTTAACCCACGTTTCAACAGGTCAGGAAACTGGCTAACTGGGCGAAACCGCCTAGCTTGAATGCATTGATCGGTATTTTTTCGGGGAGTGGGGTGTTTTGAAGTCTTCGCCAATTCGGACGGCCACGGGGCTGGTACTCGTCGCGCTGACGGCATTTTCAGGGCTGCCTGCGCAGGCGGCGCAACTGGTTCGAGTGGGCGCCGCGCACTTTCCGCCTTACACCATCCGCCCGGAAAACGGTGCCGACACCGGTCTGCTGCCGGAATTGGTCGAAGCGCTGAATGCGTTGCAGACGGAGTATCAGTTTGTCCTGGTACCGACCTCGATTCCCCGGCGTTTCGGTGACTTGAAGGAAGGGCGCACCGACATGGCGATTTTCGAAAACCCGGAGTGGGGCTGGAAGGACATTCCACACACCACGGTCGATATGGGGCTGGAAGATGCCGAGATTTTCGTCGCGCAACGCGAAGAGGGTCGGCAGCAGGATTACTTCTCGGACCTCAAGGGCAAGCGGCTGGCGCTGTACAGCGGTTATCACTACGAGTTCGCCAATTTCAACGCCGACCCCAAATTTCTCGCGGATACGTTCAAGGCCACGTTGACCTATTCCCATGACAGCAACCTGTTGATGGTGCTGCGCGGGCGCGCCGACATCGCCTTGGTCACGCGCTCCTACCTGTTCGACTACTTGAAACGCAACGAAAAGGTGGCTGACAAGTTGCTGGTGTCGCAGCGCATCGATCAGGTTTATCACCATTACTCCATTCTGCGCCCGGCCGCGCCGATCACCGGCGAGGCGTTTGGCAAATTGTTGCAGGAGCTGCGGGACAACGGGCAGATGCTGAAGATTTTCGAGCCATACAAGATCGCTCTGGTACCGGTACCGCAACACTGATTTGACCCCGCCGGCTAAATTTTCCCGTGCGGCTCACGTCCCATCGTTGAACTGTCGACGATTATCGTGAGCCCGACCCATGTCCAATCTGAATGACCTGACTGCCCTGGCCTTGCCTTCGGGCAGTGAACTGGTAGCCGATGCTACTGAAAGCCGTCTGAGCCTGAGCCTGGACGGGCAACCGCTGGTTCGCTTGCGTCTGAATCGTGACGGCACCGGCCCGATTCAGCTCGATGAGCGTTTTGCCCTGCCGCCCGGCCTGGCGTTGTGGGCTGCCTGTTACTGGTTGTTCGCCCGTGAGCCGGAGCGCCAGCAATTGCTCTGGCAGCTGGATCAGCCACCCACCGAAGCCTTGCTCAGCGGCTTGCTGGTCAGCACCGAAGTGGCCGGCGAATACCGTTGCGAGCGCACCCTGTTCTGGCAATTGCCGCAGCCATGGCTCGGTACATCGCTGAGCGGCAGCTACCCGCAACAAATGGTGATCAGCCAGGGCAAGCGCCATCCGCAGCGCCCGGTCAAGCCGCGCGGTGAAGTCTATCGACGTTTCGATGCACGCCTCGGGGCGTGGATTTCCCTGCGCACGCTGGAGATCGAGCAGGATCTGGCGCGGTTCAATCGCTGGCAGAACAGTCCGCGTGTCGCCAGTTTCTGGCAGGAGGAGGGCAGTCTTGAGCAGCATCGCGAATACCTGAGCAAGCTCGACGCCGATCCGCACACGCTGACGTTGATCGGCTGTTTCGACGATCAGCCGTTTGCCTATTTCGAGGCCTACTGGGCCAAGGAAGATCGCATCGCGCCGTTCTATGATGTCGACAATTACGACCGTGGCATTCACATGCTGGTGGGGGAAGAGAATCACCGTGGCCCGCACAAGGTCGCGAGCTGGTTGTCGGCGCTGGTGCACTATCTGTTTCTGGATGATCCGCGTACCCAGCGCGTGGTCGCCGAACCGCGTGCCGACAACGCGAAGATGATCGGCCACATGCAGAATCAGTGCTTCCACTGCGAGAAGGAATTCGATTTCCCGCACAAGCGTGCGGCGTTGATGATTCTGGGGCGTGAGCGGTTTTTTGATCGGTGCAAGCTGGCCTGAAGTGACAAGGCCTGGGATCTATTGCGGTTTCAAGTCTGCATTCGCGAGCAAGCCCGCTCCCACATCGACCTGTGTACGCCGGTCAAATGTGGGAGCGGGCTTGCTCGCGAATGGCTTGACGCCGAATTCAGGGCTTAGCGACGACCCATCGAAGCCGCATCCCCACGACTGCCCGACACCTTGCGGCAGTGCACCAGCGCATCGCGAATCATGAAGTTGACCAGGGTCGGCGAAACGCCGAGTTCCTTGGCGATGTCCTTTTGCGGCACGCCGTGCAGACGGTACATCTCGAAGGCGTAGCGGGTGCGGCTGGGCAGTTCGGTCAGCGCGTCGGCGATGTGTTCCAGCGTCGAGAAGTTGATATGCGAGGTTTCCGGCGAAGCGCCCTGAATGACCACATTCAACCCTTCCTCTTCCGGGCCTGAGTACTTCTGTTCCAGCGCCTGTTTGCGGTAGTGATCGATGGCGAGGTTGCGCACGATCTGGAACAGATAACTCAATTGCGCCTTGATCGACGACGTGATCGGCGGGGCCGACTGCAAGCGGAAGAACGCATCCTGCACCACGTCTTCGGCGCGCGAACGGCAGCCGGTAATGCGCGCTGCGATCTTCACCAGAATCAGTCGATTGTCGACGAAGGCCTGAAGTAGCGGTGAATCGCACCTGCTTGTGGATACTTGTTCCGTCATGGAAATCACCTTGCTGCCAATAGGTTAGTGGGACGCCGGGGGACGAGGCCGTCCTACACATCGAGCGACAAATTATGTTGAATGATAATGATTGTCAATTGAGAAAGAGAACTAATGCTCCGTAAAGGTGCGAATCGAGAACTGCGACACACCGCCACACCCCAGCCTCTGTTGGCGATCCAGCCTGCCGACTAATTATTTCAAGACGTCATCCGTTCTCATTGGTGAATGGTTCCGGGTACCGAGCCCCGGCCAGACAGCATTCCGATGCCTTGCGCGGTCGGCACAGACCGCGCCCTGCACGCCCTCGACCGGCGTGACGCAGCAACCCGATTCCACTTAGCAAGCCGAATTCAGGCAGGAAACCTCATGACCGACGCGTTCGAACTCCCCAGCACTCTGGTCCAAGCCCTCCAGCGCCGTGCGGCACAGACGCCGGATCGCCTGGCCCTGCGCTTTCTCGCCGAAACCGAGGAGCAGGGCGTGGTGCTCAGTTACCGCGAACTGGATCAGCGCGCGCGGACCATTGCGGCCGCGTTGCAGGCCCAGGCTGAATTCGGTAATCGCGCGGTGCTGCTGTTTCCCAGCGGCGCGGATTACGTTGCGGCGTTTTTCGGTTGCCTGTACGCCGGGGTGATCGCCGTGCCGGCCTATCCACCGGAGTCTGCCCGTCGTCATCATCAGGAACGCCTGCTGTCGATCATTGCCGACGCCGAACCGCGTCTGCTGCTGACCAGTGCCGACCTGCGCGATGCCTTGCAGCAAATCGACGGCGCGCCGCCGTTGCTGTGCGTCGATACCCTCGACAACGCCCAGGCCGAGCGCTGGGTCGAACCGACTTTGCCGCAAGACCACATCGCCTTCCTGCAATACACCTCCGGCTCCACCGCGCTGCCCAAAGGCGTGCAGGTCAGCCACGGTAATCTGGTGGCCAACGAGCTGCTGATTCGCCACGGTTTCGGCATCGACGTGAACCCCGACGATGTGATCGTCAGCTGGCTGCCGCTGTACCACGACATGGGTCTGATCGGCGGATTACTCCAGCCGATTTTCAGCGGCGTACCGTGCATCCTGATGTCACCCGCGTACTTCCTTGGTCGCCCGTTGCGCTGGCTTGAAGCGATCAGCCAATACGGCGGCACCATCAGCGGCGGGCCGGATTTCGCCTATCGTTTGTGCAGCGAGCGGGTCAGCGAATCGGCGCTGGAGCGCCTCGACCTGAGCCGCTGGCGCGTGGCCTATTCCGGCTCCGAACCGATCCGTCTCGATACCCTTGAGCGCTTCGCCGAGAAGTTCACCCCGTGCGGCTTCAGCGAAGACAGCTTCATGGCCTCCTATGGTCTGGCCGAGGCGACCCTGTTCGTCGCCGGCACACCACGGGGCACCGGCATTCCTGCGCTGCGCGTCGATGATCAGGCACTGGCGCAAAATCGCGCTGAACCGGGCGACGGCAGCCCGATCATGAGTTGCGGCATCAGCCAGCCTGAGCATGCGGTGCTGATCGTCGAGCCGAGCAGTCTGCAAGAACTCAATGACAATGCGGTCGGCGAAGTCTGGGCCGCCGGCCCGAGCATCGCTCACGGCTACTGGCGCAACCCCGAGGCCAGCGCCAAAACCTTCGTTCAGCACGCCGGCCGCACCTGGCTGCGCACTGGCGATCTGGGCTTCATCCGCGACGGTGAACTGTTCATCACCGGGCGCCTGAAAGACATGCTGATCGTGCGTGGCCACAACCTCTATCCGCAGGACATCGAGAAGACCGTCGAGAACGAAGTGGAGGTGGTGCGCAAAGGTCGCGTCGCGGCATTCGCGGTCACTCAAGGCGGTGAAGAAGGCATTGGCATCGCCGCAGAAATCAGCCGCAGCGTGCAGAAAATCCTGCCGCCCGAAGCGCTGATCAAAGCTATTCGCCAAGCGGTGGCCGAGGCCTATCAAGAGGCGCCGAACGTGGTGGTGCTGCTCAACCCGGGCGCGCTGCCGAAGACGTCCAGCGGCAAGCTGCAACGCTCGGCGTGCCGCAATCGTCTGGCCGATGGCAGCCTCGACAGCTACGCGGTGTTCCCCTCCGCCGAGCTGCAAAGTACCGAGCCGACCCTGGCAGCTTCCGAGCTGGAAGCGCTGATTGGCAAGATCTGGGCCGAGCAACTCAACCTCAAACAGGTCAACGCCGACGATCATTTCTTCCTGCTCGGCGGCAACTCGATTGCGGCAACTCAGGTGATCGCCAAGGTGCGCGAAGAACTGGGCCTGGAGCTGAACCTGCGCCTGTTGTTCGAAGCACCGACCCTGTCGGCATTCGCCGCTGCCGTGGCGCAGCAGCAACAGGATGGCGGTAACGCCCAAGACGCAATCAACGCCTTGTCGCGCAGCGAAGCACTGCCGCAATCGCTGGCGCAAAACCGACTTTGGATCACCTGGCAACTCGACCCGCACAGCAGCGCCTACAACATCCCCGGCGCCCTGCGTCTGCGCGGCGAGCTGGACGAAGACGCGTTGCGCGCCAGCTTCCAGCAACTAATTGAGCGCCACGAGTCACTGCGCACGCGCTTCTTCGAGCGCGCCGGCGTAGCGCTGCAACAAGTCGACGCCGCACCTGAATTCAACCTGCAACTGATCGACATCAGCGACCTGCCGGCGCACGAGCGTGAAGCCCGCGCGCAACAGATCCGCGAAAACGAAGCGCGCACCCAGTTCGACCTGGAAAAAGGCCCGCTGCTGTGGGTGACGCTGGTGCGTCTCGACGACGAAGATCACCAGTTGCTGGTGACCCTGCACCACATCATCGCCGACGGCTGGTCGCTGAACGTGCTGATCGACGAATTCTCGCGCCTGTACGCTGCGGCATCCCAAGGCCAGCGCGCCGAACTCGCGCCGCTGCCCACCCAATACGCCGACTACGGCAGTTGGCAGCGCCAGTGGCTGGCGCAAGGCGAGGGCGAGCGGCAACTGGCGTACTGGAAAGCCCGGCTGGGCGACGAACATCCGGTGCTGGAACTGGCCACCGATCATCCGCGTTCGGCCAAACAATTGCACAGCGCTGCGCGCCACAGTGTGCGCCTCGGCGTCAGCCTCAGCGACGCGATCAAGCAGACTGCGCAGGCGCATCAATCGACGCCGTTCATGCTGTTGCTCTCGGCGTTCCAGAGCCTGCTGCACCGCTACAGCGGTCAACGCGATATCCGCATCGGCATCCCCAACGCCAACCGTCCGCGCCTGGAAACCCAGGGCTTGATCGGCTTCTTCATCAACACCCAGGTGCTGCGTGCCGAGGTTGATTCGCGGCTGTCGTTTGTCGAGTTGCTGGCGCAGACCCGCGAGGCTGCACTGGGTGCTCAGGCCCATCAGGATCTGCCGTTCGAACAACTGCTCGAGGCGTTCCCGCAGGCCCGCGAGCAGGGTCTGTTCCAAGTCATGTTCAACCATCAGCAGCGCGACTTGAGTGCGCTCAAGCGCCTGCCGGGTCTGCTCGCCGAAGAGTTGCCGTGGCACAGCCGCGAAGCCAAGTTCGACCTGCAACTGCACAGCGAAGAAGATCGCAACGGGCGCCTGACCCTGTCCTTCGACTACGCCGATGAGCTGTTCGACGCAGCGACCATCGCGCGTCTGGCCGAACACTTCAGCAATCTGCTGCGCGCCGTCTGCGAGCAACCACAGCAGGCGATCGGCGACCTGCAATTGCTGACTCCATGCGAGCACGAACAGCAACAAGCATGGAGCATCGCCCCGTGCACCCCGGCGCAACACTGGCTACCGGAATTGCTCAACGAACAGGCGCGCCAGACTCCGGAACGCACCGCGCTGGTGTGGGACGGCGGCAGTCTCGATTTTGCCGAATTGCACGCCCAGGCCAACCGTCTCGCGCATTATCTGCGCGACAAAGGTGTCGGCCCGGATGTGTGCGTGGCAATTGCAGCCGAGCGTTCGCCACAACTGTTGATCGGCCTGCTGGCGATCATCAAGGCCGGTGGCGCTTATGTGCCGCTGGACCCGGATTACCCGGCCGACCGTCTGGCCTACATGCTCAGCGACAGCGGTGTCGAGCTGCTGCTGACTCAGACTGCATTGCTCGACCGTCTGCCAGCCAGTGACGGCGTCAGCGTGATCGCCATGGACGCGTTGCACCTGGAAAACTGGCCCAGTCAGGCACCGGGTCTGCACCTGCACGGCGACAATCTCGCCTACGTGATTTACACCTCCGGCTCCACTGGTCAACCGAAAGGCGTCGGTAACACCCACGCCGCATTGGCCGAACGGCTGCAGTGGATGCAGAACAGCTATCGCCTGAACGACAGCGACGTGTTGATGCAAAAGGCGCCGATCAGTTTCGACGTGTCGGTGTGGGAGTGCTTCTGGCCGCTGATCACTGGCGCGCGTCTGTTGATCGCCGGCCCCGGTGAACACCGCGATCCGCATCGCATCGCGCAGTTGGTTCAGCAGTACGGCGTGACTACGCTGCACTTCGTGCCGCCGCTGCTCGCGCTGTTCATCGATGAGCCGCTGAGCGCCGAATGCACCAGCCTGCGCCGGTTATTCTCCGGCGGTGAAGCGCTGCCGGCGGAACTGCGCAACCGCGTGCTGGCGCAGCTGCCGGCGGTGCAACTGCACAACCGTTACGGCCCGACCGAAACCGCGATCAACGTCACCCACTGGCACTGCACCACGGCCGACGGCGAGCGTTCGCCGATTGGCCGGCCGCTGGGCAATGTGATCTGCCGCGTGCTCGACGCCGATCTCAATCCCGTGCCGGCCGGTGTTCCGGGTGAACTGTGCATCAGCGGCATCGGTCTGGCCCGGGGTTACCTCGGTCGCCCGGCGCTGACGGCCGAGCGCTTTGTGGTCGACCCGTTGGGCGAGCAGGGCGCACGTTTGTACCGCACCGGCGACCGTGCACGTTGGACCTCGGACGGCGTGATCGAATACCTCGGGCGTCTCGATCAGCAGGTCAAACTGCGTGGCTTCCGCGTTGAACCGGAAGAAATCGAGGCGCGGCTGCTGGCGCAAAACGGCGTCGCCCAGGCCGTGGTGTTGGTACGGGAAACCGCAGCCGGTGCGCAACTGATCGGCTATTTCACTGCCGCCGACGCCAGCGAAGATCAGGACGCACAGATCGCCCGCCTGAAAACCGCGCTGGCCGGCGAACTGCCGGAATACATGGTCCCGGCGCAACTGATGCGCCTGGACGCAATGCCCCTGAGCCCGAGCGGCAAGCTCGACCGTCGCGCCTTGCCCGAGCCGCAGTGGCAAGTGCGTGAGCATATCGAACCGGTCACCGAGCTGGAACAACAGATCGCCGCGATCTGGCGCGAAGTGCTGGGTCTGCCACGGATCGGTCTGCGCGACGACTTCTTCGCCCTCGGCGGGCACTCGTTGCTGGCCACACAAATCATCTCGCGTAGCCGTCAGGCCTGTGACGTCGAGTTGCCGTTGCGCGCCTTGTTCGAGCACAGCGAACTCGGCGATTTCGCCGAGCAGATCCGCCTGATCCAGGCCAGCGGCCAGACCAACCAACAGCCGCCGATTGCCAAAGTCGATCGCCGCCAAGCCGTACCGCTGTCCTATTCGCAGCAACGCATGTGGTTCCTCTGGCAGATGGAACCGGACAGCCCGGCGTACAACGTCGGCGGCATGGCGCGCCTGCGCGGCGTGTTGCACGTCGAGCATTTCGAGGCAGCCTTGCAGGCGTTGATCCTGCGCCACGAAACCCTGCGCACCACGTTCCCGAGCGTCGATGGCGTGGCCCGTCAACAGGTGCATGCCGAGACCGGCGTGCGCATGGGCTGGAAGGACTTCTCGAAACTGCCGGCTGACCAGCGTGAGCAGCAGGTCCAGCAACTGGCCGATGACGAAGCGCATCTGCCGTTCGACCTGGAAAGCGGCCCGCTGATTCGCGCCTGTCTGGTGAAGACCGCCGAGCACGAGCATTACTTCGTGCTGACCCTGCATCACATCGTCACCGAAGGCTGGGCGATGGATATTTTTGCCCGCGAGCTCAGCGCGCTGTACGAAGCGTTCGTCGATGACCGCGATTCGCCGCTTGAAGCGTTGCCGGTGCAGTACCTGGATTACAGCGTCTGGCAACGGCAGTGGCTGGAGTCAGGTGAACGTCAGCGCCAGCTCGACTACTGGACCGCGCAACTGGGTCGCGAACATCCGTTGCTGGAACTGCCCGGCGACCGTCCGCGGCCACCGGTGCAAAGCCACCAGGGTGAGCTGTTCCGTTTCGATCTGAGCGACGATCTCGCCGCTCGCGTCCGCGCGTTCAATGCGCAGAACGGTCTGACCCTGTTCATGACCATGACCGCTGCGCTCGCCACCTTGCTCTACCGCTACAGCGGCCAGACCGACTTGCGCATCGGCGCGCCGGTGGCCAACCGTATCCGCCCGGAAAGCGAAGGGCTGATCGGCGCATTCCTCAACACTCAGGTGCTGCGTTGCCAGCTCGACGGCCAGATGTCGGTCGGCGAACTGTTCGAGCAAGTGCGCCACACCGTTATCGAAGGCCAGTCGCATCAGGACCTGCCGTTCGATCATCTGGTCGAAGCGCTGCAACCGCCGCGCAGTGCGGCGTACAACCCGTTGTTCCAGGTGATGTGCAACGTGCAGCGCTGGGAATTCCAGCAGAGCCGGATGCTCGCCGGGATGACCGTCGAGTACCTGGCCAACGATGCGCGGGCGACCAAGTTCGACCTCAACCTGGAAGTCACCGACCTCGATCATCGCCTCGGTTGCTGCCTGACCTACAGCACCGACCTGTTCGACGAACCGACCATCGCGCGCATGGCCCAGCATTGGCGCAACCTGCTGGAAGCGTTGATCGCCGATCCGCAACAGCGTCTGAGCCAGTTGCCGCTGCTCGCCCCGACTGAACAACAGCAGTTGCTCGACAGCCTCGGCGTTGAACCGGGCGAACGTCGTCTCGACCAGTGCATCCATCACCTGTTCGCCGAGCAGGCGCTGGCGCGCAAAGATGCCCCGGCCCTGACTTTCGCCGGACAGACTTTGAGCTACGCCGAACTCGATGCCCGCGCCAATCGCCTGGCCTGGGCCCTGCGCGAGCGTGGGGTCGGCCCGCAAGTGCGGGTTGGTCTGGCGCTGGAGCGTTCGCTGGAAATGGTCGTCGGCCTGCTGGCGATTCTCAAGGCCGGCGGCGCTTATGTGCCGCTGGACCCGGAATATCCGCTCGATCGCCTGCACTACATGATCGAAGACAGCCGCATCGGTCTGCTGCTCAGCGACCGGGCGATGTTCACTGCCCTCGGTGATTTGCCGTCGAGCGTGGCGCGCTGGTGCCTGGAAGATGACAGCGCGGCGCTGGCGGATTACCCGGCCACTGAGCTGCCCTTTATCAGCCTGCCGCAGCATCAGGCCTATCTGATTTACACCTCGGGCTCGACCGGCAAGCCGAAAGGCGTGGTGGTGTCCCACGGTGAAATCGCCATGCATTGCCAGGCCGTGATCGAACGTTTCGGCATGCGCCCGGACGACTGCGAGCTGCACTTCTATTCGATCAACTTCGACGCCGCCACCGAGCGTCTGCTGGTGCCGTTGCTCAGCGGCGCGCACGTGGTGCTGCGAGCGCAAGGGCAGTGGGATGCGGAAGAAATCTGCGGGTTGATCCGCACCCACCGGATCAATGTGCTCGGCTTCACCCCGAGCTATGGCAGCCAGTTGGCGCAGTTCCTCGCGACGCAAAACCAGGTTCTGCCGGTGCGGATGATCATCACCGGCGGCGAAGCGCTGACCGGCGAACACCTGCAACGGATTCGCGCGGCGTTCAAGCCGAGTCTGTTCTTCAATGCCTATGGCCCGACTGAAACGGTGGTCATGCCGCTCGCCAGTCTCGCCCCGGAAGTGCTGGAAGAAGGCGCCGGCAGCGTGCCGATCGGCAGCGTGATCGGTGATCGCGTGGCTTACATTCTCGACGCCGATCTGGCGTTGGTACCGCAAGGTGCGACCGGTGAGTTGTTCGTCGGCGGCGCCGGTCTGGCGCAGGGCTATCACGACCGTCCGGGCATCAGCGCCGAGCGTTTCGTGGCAGACCCGTTTGCCGCCGATGGCGGGCGCATGTACCGCACCGGCGATCTGGTGCGCCAGCGTGCCGATGGGCTGGTGGAGTACCTGGGGCGGATCGACCATCAGGTGAAAATCCGTGGTTTCCGCATCGAGCTGGGTGAGATCGAAACCCGTCTGCTCGATCACCACTCGATCCGCGAAGCGGTGGTGCTGGCGCTGGATGCGCCGAGCGGCAAGCAACTGGTGGGCTACCTGGTCAGCGACGTCGCCGAGCAAGGCGAAGCGCAACAGGCCGAACTGCGTGAAGCACTGAAGTCGCACCTCAAGGCGCAATTGCCGGACTACATGGTGCCGACGCACCTGATCCTGCTGGCGAGCATGCCGCTGACCGCCAACGGCAAACTCGACCGCCGCGCCTTGCCGGCACCGGATCCCGAGCTGAACCGTCAGCACTACGTCGCCCCGAGCAATGAGCTGGAGCAGACCCTGGCGCAGATCTGGTGCGAGGTGCTCAACGTCGAGCAGGTCGGTCTCAACGACAACTTCTTCGAACTCGGCGGCGACTCGATCCTGTCGATTCAAGTGGTCAGCCGCGCGCGGCAGCAGGGCATTCATTTCAGCCCGCGGGATCTGTTCCAGCATCAGACCGTGCAGACCCTCGCCGCTGTCGCCAGCCGCAGCGAGCAAGTCACTGCCGAGCAGGGACTGGTGGTCGGTGAGTCGGCGATGACGCCGATTCAACACTGGTTCTTCGACACTGATATTCCTGAGCGTCAGCACTGGAACCAGGCGCTGCTGCTGGAGCCGAGCGTGGCGCTGGAACCGCATCGTCTGGAGCAGGCGCTGCTGGCAGTGATCGAACAGCACGACGCCCTGCGTCTGCGCTTCACCCAGGTCAACGATCAATGGCAAGCAACGCATCAACCGGTGTCCGACGCCGAGGTGTTGTGGCAGGTGCGGGTGGCGGCGATGGACAAGTGCGCAGCGCTGTTCGCTGATGCCCAGCGCAGTCTCGATCTGCAGAACGGCCCGCTGCTGCGCGCCTTACTGGTCGATGGTCCCGAAGGGCAGCAACGCCTGTTCATTGCGATTCATCACTTGGTGGTCGACGGCGTGTCGTGGCGCGTTTTGCTCGACGATCTGCAAACCGTGTACCGCCAGCTCGAAGCCGAACAGTCGGTAAAACTGCCGGCGAAAACCAGTGCCTTCAAGGACTGGGCGGCACGTTTGCAGGCCTACGCCGGCAGCGAATCACTGCGTGAAGAACTGAACTGGTGGCAAAGCCAACTGGCCGGATCGAACGCCGATCTGCCGTGCGAAAACCCGCAGGGCGGACAACAGAATCGTCACGCGCAAACCGTCAGCGTGCGCCTGGATGCCGAGCGTACCCAACAACTGCTGCAACAGGCGCCGCGGGCCTACCGCACACAGGTCAACGATCTGCTGCTGACCGCGCTGGCCCGCGTGCTGTGCCGCTGGAGCGGGCAGCCGTCGGCGTTGATTCAACTGGAGGGCCACGGCCGCGAAACGCTGTTCGACGAGATCGACCTGACCCGCACCGTCGGCTGGTTCACCAGCGCCTATCCATTACGCCTGACCCCGCACAACATCGAAGAGGCCGCCGGGCAGGGCGCTTCGATCAAGGCGATCAAGGAGCAACTGCGCGCGGTACCGCACAAAGGCCTCGGTTATGGCGTGTTGCGTTATCTGGCCGATGACCTCAGTCAGCGCAGCATGGCGGCGTTGCCGAATGCTCCGGTGACCTTCAACTACCTCGGCCAGTTCGATCAGAGTTTCGCCAGCGATGCGCTGTTCCGTCCGCTGGACGAGCCGGTCGGTGCGGCCCACGATCCGCAGGCGCCGTTGCCCAACGAGTTGAGCATCGACAGTCAGGTGTACGGCGGCGAACTGCTGCTGCGCTGGACTTTCAGTGCCGAGCGCTACGAGGCGCAAACCATCAACGATCTGGCCGACGCCTACCTCGGTGAGCTGCAAAGCCTGATCGAACATTGCCTGCAAGACGAAGCCGGCGGCCTGACGCCGTCGGACTTCCCATTGGCGAAACTGACCCAGGCGCAACTCGATGCACTGCCGGTGCCGGCGGCGCAGATCGAAGACGTCTACCCGCTGACGCCGATGCAGGAAGGCATGTTGCTGCACACCTTGCTCGAACCGGGCACCGGTCTGTACTACATGCAGGATCGCTACCGCATCAACAGCGAGCTCGATCCCGAGCGTTTCGCCCAGGCCTGGCAAGCGGTGGTCGCCCGTCATGAAGCGCTGCGTGCGTCGTTCTGCTGGAACGTCGGCGAGGACATGCTGCAAGTGATCCACACCCCGGGTCGTACGCCGATCGAGTACCTGGACTGGAGCGCCATCGCCGAGGACGAGCAAGAACCGAAGCTGCAAGCGCTGCTGAAAAGCGAGCGCGAGGCCGGATTCGATCTGCTCAATCAGGCACCGTTCCACCTGCGCCTGATCAAGGTCGGTGCGGCGCGTTACTGGTTCATGATGAGTAACCACCACATCCTCATCGATGCCTGGTGCCGTTCGCTGCTGATGAACGATTTCTTCGAGATCTATACCGCCCTCGGTGAGGGGCGCGAAGCACAGTTGTCGGTGCCGCCGCGTTACCGCGACTACATCGGCTGGCTGCAACGCCAGAGCCTGGCCGAGGCACGCCAGTGGTGGCAGCAGAACCTGCAAGGTTTCGAACGCACCACGCCGATCCCGAGCGACCGGCCGTTCCTGCGCGAACACGCCGGCGAAAGCGGCGGCATGATCGTCGGTGATCGCTATACCCGTCTCAACGTTGAAGATGGCGCCCGTCTGCGTGAGCTGGCCCAGGCCCATCAACTGACCATCAACACCTTCGCCCAAGCGGCATGGGCCTTGGTACTCCGCCGCTTGAGCGGTGATCGCGACGTGCTGTTCGGCGTGACGGTGGCCGGGCGGCCGGTGGAAATGCCGGAGATGCAACGCACCGTCGGCCTGTTCATCAACAGCATCGCGCTGCGGGTGCAGATCCCGGCGGACGATCAGCGCGCCAGTGTGCGCCAGTGGTTGAGCGGCCTGCTCGACAGCAACATGCAACTGCGCGAGTACGAATACCTGCCGCTGGTGAACATTCAGGAGCAGAGCGAACTGCCGAAAGGCCAGCCGCTGTTCGACAGTCTGTTCGTGTTCGAAAACGCCCCGGTGGAAGTCTCGGTACTGGACCGTGCGCAGAGCCTCAATGCGACTTCGGACTCCGGCCGCACTCACACCAACTTCCCGCTGACAGCGGTGTGCTACCCGGGCGATGACCTCGGTCTGCATCTGTCGTATGACCAGCGTTACTTCGACGAGTCGACCATTGAGCGCATGCTCGGCGAGTTCAAGCGCCTGCTGCTGGCGTTGGTCGAGGGTTTCCACGGCGACATGGCCGATCTGCCGCTGCTGGGCGCCGAGGAACAGGACTTCCTGCTGCACGGCTGCAACCAGAGCGCCCACGACTATCCGCTGGAGCAGAGCTACGTGGCGCTGTTCGAAGCGCAGGTCGCGGCGTACCCGCAGCGCATCGCCGCCACTTGCCTCGAACAGCAACTGAGCTATGCCGCGCTCAACCACAATGCCAACCGTCTCGGTCATGCACTGGTTGCGGCCGGGGTGCAGATGGATCAACCGGTGGCATTGCTGGCCGAGCGTAATCTCGATCTGCTGGGGATGATCATCGGCAGCTTCAAGGCCGGTGCCGGTTACCTGCCGCTGGACCCGGGCCTGCCGAGCCAGCGCCTGCAACGCATCATCGAGCTGAGCCGCACGCCGGTGCTGGTGTGCAGCGAAGCCTGCCGCGAACAGGCGCAGACCTTGCTCGATGAATTCAGCTGCGCCAACCGTCCGCGGCTGTTGGTCTGGGAAGATCTTCAGGCCGCCGCGACCTCCGCGGACAACCTCGGCATCCACAGTGGCCCGGACAATCTGGCTTACGTGATCTACACCTCGGGTTCGACCGGGTTGCCGAAGGGCGTGATGGTCGAGCAAAGCGGCATGCTCAACAACCAGTTGAGCAAGGTGCCGTACCTGAAACTGACGGACGCCGACGTGATCGCACAGACCGCCTCGCAAAGCTTCGATATTTCAGTCTGGCAGTTCCTCGCCGCGCCGTTGTTCGGCGCGCGGGTGGACATTGTGCCGAACACCATCGCCCACGATCCGCAAGGCTTGCTGGTGCATGTACAGGCGCAGGGCATCACCGTGCTGGAGAGTGTGCCGTCGCTGATTCAGGGCATGCTCGCCTCCGATCGCCTGAGCCTCGACGGCCTGCGCTGGATGCTGCCGACCGGCGAAGCGATGCCGCCGGAACTGGCGCACCAGTGGCTGCTGCGTTACCCGGACATTGGTCTGGTCAACGCTTACGGCCCGGCGGAATGCTCGGATGACGTGGCGTTCTTCCGTGTGGACATGGCTTCGACTCGCGGCAGCTATTTGCCGATCGGTACGCCGACCGACAACAACTTGCTGTATCTGGTCGATGGCGCGCTGGAACTGGTGCCGCTGGGCGCGGTGGGTGAGTTGTGCGTGGCCGGGACCGGTGTCGGTCGCGGTTACGTCAGCGATCCGCTGCGCACCGCGCCGGTATTTGTGCCGAACCCGTTCGGCGCGCCGGGCGAGCGTCTGTATCGCACCGGTGACCTCGCGCGGCGGCGCAGTGACGGGGTGCTGGAGTACGTTGGCCGGGTCGACCATCAGGTGAAGATTCGCGGTTACCGCATCGAACTGGGTGAAATCGAAGCGCGTCTGCACGAACAGCCGGAAGTCCGCGATGCGGCGGTCGGCGTGCAGGAAGGCGTGAATGGCAAGCACTTGGTCGGCTATCTGGTCGCGGCGGATTCGGCGCTCAACCCGAGCGAACGTCTGGAGCGGATCAAGCAACGCCTGCGCAGCGAACTGCCGGAATACATGGTGCCGCTGCACTGGTTGTGGCTCGATCAGCTGCCGCACAACGCCAACGGCAAGCTAGACCGCAAGGCCTTGCCGGCGCTGGAGATCGGTCAGTTGCAGAGCGAGGATTACCTGGCCCCGCGCAACGAACTGGAGCAGACCCTGGCCGACATCTGGGCCGAGGTGCTCAAGGTCGACAAGGTCGGGGTGCGCGACAACTTCTTCGAGCTGGGCGGACATTCATTGCTGGCCACGCAGATCGCCTCGCGGGTGCAGAAAACCCTGCAACGCGATGTGCCGCTGCGGGCGATGTTCGAGTGCAGCACGGTGCAGGAACTGGCCGAGTACATCGAAGGCCTGGCGGCGAGTGACATGACCGAGGACAAGGTGGATCGCTTGAATGATCTGATGGCGGAGCTGGAGGGCTTGTAATCTTCGGCGTCTGTACCGGCCCCTTCGCGAGCAGGCTCACTCCTACATTGGGTATGCGTTCCCTTGTAGGAGTGAGCCTGCTCGCGATTGGGGGCGGCACATTTTCAGACATTTACACGGTTGACGATCATGAACCGGCAGCTCAGTCTGCCGGTTCTCTTTTTTTGTCGCGGGGGTGGTCGATGCCTTTCTTCACGGTTGACGGACAAGCGCTGCACTACATTGATCAAGGCACCGGCCCGGCCGTGTTGCTGGCGGGCAGTTATCTGTGGGACACGGCCATGTGGGCGCCGCAGATCGCTGCATTGTCGCCGCACTATCGGGTGATTGCCCTGGACCTGTGGGGCCACGGCGAATCCGGGCGCTTGCCGCCAGGCACCACCTCACTGGATGACATCGCGCGGCAGGTCGAGGCCTTGCTCGATCATCTGCAGATCGAACGGATCACTCTGGCGGGGCTGTCGGTCGGCGGCATGTGGGGCGTGCGTCTGGCGTTGTCGGCACCGCAGCGGATCAACGGTCTGGTGCTACTCGACACCTACGTCGGCGTCGAGCCTGAGCCAACCCGTCAGTACTATTTCTCGCTGTTCAAGCAGATCGAGGAAAGCGGCGAGATTGCGCCTCAGTTGCTCGACATCGTGGTGCCGATCTTCTTCCGCCCGGGCATCGATCCGCAGTCGGCGCTGTATCAGGACTTCCGCGCCAAACTCGCGGCGTACACCGCGGATCGCCTGCGCGAAAGCATCGTGCCGATGGGGCGTATCACCTTCAGCCGTGATGATCTGTTGCCGCGCCTGGGCGAACTGAATGCCGCGACCACCCTGGTGCTGTGCGGCGATCAGGACAAACCGCGACCGCCGTCGGAGGCACAGGAAATGGCTGAATTGATCGGCTGCCCGTGGGTGCTGGTGCCGGAGGCGGGGCATATCTCCAGTCTGGAGAATCCGCAGTTTGTGAGCGAGGTGTTGTTTACTTTTTTGGCTGAGCGCAACCGCTAAACCGTGTCATCGTTCTTTTCGCGAGCAAGCCCGATCAGGCAATAAAGAAGCCGGACTCACTTTGGCCCGAGAATCTTCGCCAGTTTCTCCGGTGAAGGCGCCCCTTGCTGCTGTTGCAGCTCGCCCTTGTCATCCATGTAGAAAATCGCCGGTGTCGCCTGCAGTTCCAGGTCTTCCATCAACTGCATGTTGGCGGCCAGTTTGGTCTGCACTGCTTTTGGAATGTCTTTCAATGGCTTGAGGATGCTGGCCTTGCCGGCCTTCTCGTGATCTTCCAGGGCCTTGGCCGGATCTTTCGCCGCCAGCAGCGCGGCGGATTTCGCCGGGCTGTCTTCGCGGATGATCCCGACCATGATGTGCCGCAGCTGCACCTTGCCGGCCTTGACCCATGGTCGCGCCTGTTCCCAGAACATGTTGCAGTACGGGCAGTTCGGATCGCTGAACAGGTACACGGTGCGCGGGGCATCCTTGTTGCCGTCCTGAATCCAGTTGCTGGCTTCGAACTTGCCCCAGATTTCCTTGGCCATCGGCGCATAGACCAGTTTCTGCAACGGCTCGCTGCTCAGATCCTTGCCGTCGGCGTCGTACAGATTGCCGAGCAAAACGTGTTGGCCGTCCGGCGTCAGGTACAGCGCCATGCCACGGTTCTGGTACTGCGCCGCATAACCGCGCAGGCCGTCCGGGGCGTCGAACTGGCCGACGATTTTTGCGCCCTTGGCTTCGATCTGCTTGATCGCGGCGGGCAATTCTTCGGCGGCCTGCACCGACGGCAGGTGCAGCAGGGCAGTGCCCAGAGTCAGCGTCAGCAGGTGGCGGAGGCGGGGCATGGCAGTTTCCTTGCAGAGGTGGCCGGTGCGGCGGTTGGATTCGGGATGTCGAAATTTTCCAGGGCGCGGGCCAGGCTGGCGTTCGACAGTTCGCCCAGATGACTGCTCAGCAAGCGACCGTCAGGGCTATAGAACAGCGTAGTCGGCAACGCCATGGAACCCACGGCCTGACCCAGTCGACCGCTACGGTCGAACAGCACATTGTTCAGGCTCAGGCCCTGGGTTTCCAGGAAGGTGGCAACGCTTTGCATGCTTTCGGCCTGATTGACGAACAGAAAGGTCAGGTCCGGGCGTTGTTGTTGAGCGTTTTCCAGCACCGGCATCTCGCGCCGGCAGGGCGGGCACCAGGTTGCCCAGAGGTTGATCACCAATGGACCGCCCTGATAGTCGCTGAGCTGGATGGTCTCGCCTGCGGCGTTGCGCAGGGTGATTTCCGGCAGGCGCGTGCCTTGTTCGTAGATGTTCAGTGACAGGGTCGCCAACAACCAGAACAGCACGCCGCTGGCCACGCCAAAACCCAATGGCCGACGCAGGCCCGGGCGGCGCCAGCCGCGATAGAGAGCGGTGAGCAGCAGCACGATCACCCCCGGCCAGGCGAGGAATCCACCATCGCGCAGGTCGATGATCTGCCACGGATCGTTGCGATAGTGGCCCCAGTACAGGGCGACAAACGCCACGCGTGCCGCGAGCATGCCCAGCAGAAACAGGCTGAACAGCGCCGACTCGGGGTTATCGCCGCCACGCTTGGCCACCCGCCAGCCGACAAAGGTCGCCAGCGCCAGGGCACTGATCAGCAGCAGGTGGTTAAGCGCGATGGCAAAGGTGCCGAGGGTGAACGTCAGCATTTAATTGGCGTCTCGGGTGGTGGTCCAGCGTTGCAGGAACGTCTCGGCATCCACCTCACCGGTGATGCGCTGGCTACGTCGTTCTTCGCCGTCGGTGCCGATCCAGACAAAACTCGGTGGCCCCGGGACTTTGTAGCGGCCGAGCAGCTCGCGGCTGGCGGCGTTGTCAGCAGTGACATCGAGGCGCAGCAGGCGCACATCACTCAGCGCCTGCATGACCTTGTCCTTGCCGAACACCTGTTTCTCCATGACTTTGCACGACACGCACCAGTCGGCGTAGTAATCGAGCAGCACCCACTGGCCCTGGGCTTTGGCGCTATCCAGTTCACGCTGCAGGGCTGCCGGATCCTTGATCGTGGTGAACGCGTCATGCCCGCTCGGCGTGGTGCTGGCGACCCGGCCGGCGCTGTACACCTGCAGCGGTTGATAAGGGTCGTCACTGCCACCGGCAGCGCCGATCAGCAACAGGCTGCCCCACAGACCGAGCAGCAACGAACTGGCGCCGAACACCTGGGCAACCCGGCCGAAGCCGTCCGATTGCTTCCAGGCACAGAACGCGGCGATCAGCAGCAGCGCGCCACACAGCCCCAGCCACAGCGACGAGTCCAGCACCGGGCGCAGCATCAGCAGCGCGGTCGCGAGGAACAGGAAACCGAAGATGCCCTTGAGCAGGTTCATCCACGCGCCAGGCTTTGGCAGGAAGCGATTGCCGACGGTCACTAACAGCAACAGCGGCACCCCGATACCGATGCCCAACGCGAACAGAATCAAGCCCCCGTGCAGCGCATTGCCGCTCTGCGCGATGTACAGCAAAGCGCCGGCCAGTGGTGCGGTCATGCACGGGCCGACCAGCAGACCGGACAATGCGCCGAGCACCCCGGCACCGATCAGGCTGCCGCCATTGCGACTGCGCGAAGCGTGTTCGAGGCGGTCACGCAGGGCCACCGGCAATTGCAATTCGAAGAAGCCAAACATCGGTAGCGCCAGCACCACGAACACTGCTGCAAATGCACCGAGCAGCCATGGATTTTGCAGCCAGGCCTGCAGGTTGGCGCCGAGCAGCGCAGCGATCACCCCCATCGCCGCATACACCAGCGCCATGCAGATCACATAGCTGCTGGCCAAGGCAAAACCACGGCGCGGGGTGGCGCCGCTGCCGACAATCATGCCCGCCAGAATCGGTAGCATCGGCAACGAGCACGGAGTGAACGCCAGCAACAGGCCGAGGCCGAAAAACACCAGCAGGCTCCAGCCCAGCGCCCGTTGTTGCAGGCTGCTGGCCAGGGCCTGATCCGGTGCTTCGGCACTGGCCGTTGGCGTCGCTTTGCCGCCCAGATCGATGACCCGGGTCTGCGGCGGATAACACAGGCCGGCATCGGCGCAGCCCTGATAACTGACCTTGATCTGACCGCTGGCCGAGGCCGGAATTTTTACCTCCAAGCCCTGGCGATACACCGGTTGTTCACCGAAGAACTCGTCACTGTGCGACTCGCCCTCGGGCAGCGCAGGCTGCTGCTCGGCCGTCAAACCGTCGAATTTCAGGCGTTTCTGGTACAGGTAATAGCCGTCGGTGATTTGCCAGAACAGCTGGGTTTCCCCGGACTCAAGGCGTTCGGAGGTGAGCACGAAGGCTTTGTCGACCGGCAGAAACTCCGGTTTGGTCTCGAATGGGTTGTTTCCCGCCTGGGCCAGGCCGGAGATCAGCAGTGCAAACAAAAGAAAAAAATGACGCATGGAGGAGCCTTGTCCCTGTGCAAGTGTGGGCACAATGGTGGATGGCGATTAACCGATGATTAACCGTCACGCCCTTGTCGCTGTGGCGTTGCGCGCCATAATGTCAGCTTAATCGGCCAACGGCCTAATCGGCTTTTTTCTACGGGACGGATCATGCACGTACTGGTTTGCGAAGACGATGAACTGATCGCCAGCGGTATCGTTGCCGGTCTCACGGCGCAGGGCCTGACGGTCGAGCACGTCAACACCGCCTCGAAAGCACGGGCGATGCTCAAAGTTGCCGAATTCGACGTGATGGTGCTCGATCTCGGCCTGCCCGACGAAGATGGCCTCAAGTTGCTGCAACAACTGCGTCAGCAGGGCCTGGAAATTCCGGTGCTGATCCTGACCGCACGCGACTCGGTGACCGACCGGGTCGATGGCTTGCAGGCCGGGGCTGACGATTACCTGCTCAAACCCTTCGATCTGCGGGAATTGTTCGCCCGTCTGCAAACCCTCCTGCGCCGGGTCGCCGGGCGCAGCGTCAACCTGATCGAACACGGCGCACTGACCTACGATCCAAGCAGCCGCGAAACCATGTTGGCCGGGCAACCGGTGGACTTGTCGCGCCGCGAGCAATCGCTGTTGCAGGCGCTGCTGCACAACCGTGGCCGAGTGCTGTCCACCGAGCAGTTGAAGGACAGCGTCTACGGCTTCAATGACGAACTGGAAAGCAACGCGCTGAACGTGCATATCCATCACCTGCGCAGCAAACTCGGCAAGGGCATCGTCGAAACCGTGCGCGGTCTGGGCTATCGCCTTGGGCCGGCCGATGGTGGAGAGCAGCAGAAGTGATGAGTCTGCGTCTGCGCCTGAGTCTGACCCTCGGCGCCGCGTTCGCCCTGATCTGGGCACTGGCTGCGGCCTGGATGCTCAGCGACTTGCGCAATCAAATGATGTTTTCCCTCGACCAGCGGCTGGTAGCCTCGGCGCGCATGGTCGCCGGGCTGCTGGAGCAACTGCCGGCGCTGCCGAGCAAGGGCGAGGGCACCCATTTCAGTGCCGAACAATTGAACATTCCCGGCGGCATGGCCTGTCAGGTCAGTTCGTTGCGCGGGGAAATTCTGGCCCGTAGTCACAGCAGTCCCGAGCAAACCCTGGAAGCGGAAAAAATGGGCTTCCACGATCAGATGATCGATGGCGCGCCGTGGCGCAGTTTCACTCTCGCGCGGGGGGATGTGCGGATCACCACGGCCGATCGGCAGATCGAACGCGAAGCGCTGAACATGTCGATCCTGCTGGCGGCCTCGGTGCCGGTGGGCGTGGCGTTGCTCGGTTGCCTGTGCCTGTTGTGGCTGGGCATCGGCCAGGGGCTGGCGCCGCTCAATCGGCTGCGCGAAGCACTGATGCGACGTAATGCCGACTCGCTTGAGCCGCTGCAATTGCAATCGTTTCCCAGCGAACTGAAACCGTTGCTCGATACGCAGAACCAGCTGTTCCAGCGCATCGGCAAGACCATCGAGCGCGAACGCCGCCTGACCGGTGATGCCGCCCACGAACTGCGCAGCCCGCTGACGGCGATCAAGACCCACCTGCAAGTGGCACGCATGACCGAAGGCAGTGCCCGCGATCAGTCGCTGGCAAGGGCCGAAGAGGGCGCCGACCGCATGCACCGCACCCTTGAGCAACTGCTGTTGCTGGCGCGGGTCGAGGGCAGTCTGTCGTTCGATGACGGCGTGCAGTGCAGCGCCGAACAGGTGGCGAAACTGGCGATGCAGGATGCGGCTGGTGGCGAGCGTCAGCGCATCAAGCTGCAATTGCCCAAGCAGCTCTCCAGTGCGCCGGTGCAAATGCCGGCGGTGCTGTCGATTGCCGCGTTGCGCAATCTGCTCGACAACGCCCTGCGCCATACCCCGGCGGATGCTGAGGTGGAGCTGAGCCTGGAAACGGTCGGCCAGCGCGCCCGTTTTGTGGTGCGCGACCACGGCCCGGGGATTGCGGCGCAAGATCTGCAGCATCTGACCCAACGCTTCTGGCGCAACGGCCAGAGCACCGGCTGCGGTCTCGGCCTGGCCATCGTGCAAGCCATCGTCCAGCGCTGCGCCTGCACCCTGCATTTCGACAGCCGGCCGGATGGCTTGCGCGTCGAGTTGACCATGCCGCTGCAACCTGTCTGAACCAGCAAAAATCCGCTGTGGGAGCGGGCTTGCTCGCGAAGGCGTCCGGTCAGTCGACAGGTTGCTGACTGGCACGCCGCCTTCGCGAGCAAGCCCGCTCCCACATTAGGGGATCCGTGGTGTGGCACATCAAATGTAACGTCTCTGCGTTGGTGATTCGCCGGCCTCGGCGTTAAGGTCGGGGCTGCTCTGACTCAATGGATTGAGGGAACGCGCCATGGAAGCATCGATCTGCATCTGCCCGGCGAAACCTGCCGACGCCGGCATCATCAGTCGCATCATCGAGCGATCGATTCGCGTCGGTTGTGCGCTCGAACACCGCAACGATCCGCAACTGGTCAGCCGCTGGATCGGCCGACAATCTGCCGACGTCATCAGCGCGCACCTTGCCGACGCGCATTGCTACCTGAATATCGCCTTGTTGCAGGACAAACCGGTGGGTGTCGGCATGGCCACGGCCAGCGGTGAGATAGGCTTTTGTCATGTGCAGCCGGAATGGTTTCGCCGTGGCGCAGGGCGCGCCCTGATGACCGACCTTGAAGGCTGGCTGCGGATTCGTGGTGTGCCGCAGGCGCGCATCGCCAGCACACGTAGCGGCGCGGCTTTTTATCGGCATCTGGGCTACTGCGATGCAGTGCCACGCGCCAGCGATCAGGGCTTGCACCGCGTTACGCTGCACAAGCTGTTGCCATTGTCCGACTGACATCTCGATCAAGGGTCTAAATCCTCGCCCCGCTTAAGCGTTTCCAGAACAGGAAAACCTGCATGTGCGCCCCGCGACCGGAACGCGCACCTGTGCAGTGTGCTGTTTTGGTCACTATCCATAGCGTATTGAGGGGTCGAGAGATGTCAGTCGCCACCAGCCTTATCGAAGAGTCGTCGGCCCGGATCAGCTCCGCGACGGCGGAAACCCTGTATCAGTTCAACGAATCACCACTACTGGCCCGGCAGAGCCAGCAGGAATCCAATGCCCGCAGCTATCCGCGACGCATTCCGCTGGCACTCAAGCGCGCCAAGGGCCTGTATGTCGAAGATGTCGAAGGCCGCACCTTCATCGATTGCCTGGCCGGTGCCGGGACTCTGGCCTTGGGGCACAACCACCCGGTGGTAATCGAGGCGATCCAGCAAGTGCTGGCCGATGAGCTGCCGCTGCACACCCTCGACCTGACCACGCCAGTGAAGGATCAGTTCGTCCAGGACCTGTTCGGTTTGCTGCCGCCATTACTGGCGGCCGAAGCGAAAATCCAGTTCTGCGGCCCGACCGGTACCGATGCGGTGGAAGCCGCGTTGAAACTGGTGCGCACCGCCACCGGGCGCAGCACGGTGTTGTCGTTCTCCGGCGGTTATCACGGCATGAGCCAAGGCGCATTGAGCCTGATGGGCAGTCTGGGGCCAAAAAAGCCGCTGGGCGCCTTGCTCAGCAACGGTGTGCAATTCATGCCGTTCCCTTATGACTATCGTTGCCCATTCGGTCTCGGCGGCGCGGCCGGGGTCAAAGCCAACCTGAGTTATCTGGAAAACCTGCTTAATGATCCTGAGGCCGGCGTGCAGTTGCCGGCAGCGGTGATCGTCGAAGCGGTGCAGGGCGAGGGCGGGGTGATCCCGGCCGATATCGAGTGGCTGCGCGGCTTGCGTCGGATCACCGAGAAGGCCGGGGTGGCGCTGATCGTCGACGAGATCCAAAGCGGTTTCGCCCGCACCGGCAAAATGTTTGCCTTCGAACACGCCGACATCGTCCCCGACGTGGTGGTGTTGTCCAAAGCCATCGGCGGCAGCCTGCCGCTGGCGGTGGTGGTCTATCGCGACTGGCTCGACACCTGGCAACCGGGCGCCCATGCGGGCACCTTCCGTGGCAATCAGATGGCGATGGCCGCCGGTTCCGCGGTGATGCGTTATCTGCTTGAGCACAAGGTCTGCGAACACGCCGCCGCCATGGGCGAACGCCTGAGCGAACACCTGCGCATCCTGCAACGCGACTTCCCGCAACTGGGCGACATTCGTGGTCGTGGCTTGATGCTCGGCGTCGAACTGGTTGATCCGAACGGCGCGCCGGATGCGCTCGGTCACCCACCCGCGTTCGCGCGTCTGGCACCGCTGGTGCAGCGCGAATGCCTCAAGCGTGGGCTGATTCTCGAACTGGGCGGCCGGCATGGCGCGGTGGTGCGCTTCCTGCCGCCGCTGGTGATCACCGCCGCCGAAATCGACCGCGTCGCCGAGATCTTCGGCCGGGCCCTGGCCGCCGCCACCGCCGCCGAGTAAATTTTTCGCAGCGCCGAACGTTCTATCTACATACCCGGCTGCACCCCTGGTGCAGCCCACCCTTACAACGATGGAGAACCAGCATGACGTCAGTATTCGACCGCGAGGACATCCTCTTTCAGGTCGTGGTCAACCACGAAGAGCAATACTCGATCTGGCCGGATTACAAAGCCGTGCCGGAAGGCTGGCGCACCGTGGGCAAGAGCGGCCTGAAGAAGGAATGCCTGGCCTATATCGAAGAAGTCTGGACCGACATGCGTCCGCTGAGCCTGCGGCAGAAGATGGAAGGGCAGGCGGCGGCTCAGTAATTTATCCGCCAAAAACAAACCCGCTGGACTGGTGACAGGCAGCGGGTTTTTTCATTGCTCGCAATGGTGTTGTTCTAGCGGGCCTCTTCGCGAGCAAGCCCGCTCCCACATTGGATCTGTGGTGCGCACAACTCCCCTGTGGGAGCAGGCTTGCTCGCGAAGAACGATAACGCGGTATTACTGAAACTACGCCCCACTCAACCCCTTGAGCAGCAAATCGACATTGCCTTCCAGCTCCGCCACCGGATCTTCGGCATCGGTGCTCAACACCAGCAAATGACTCCCCGACTCGGCAATCGCCGCTTTCACCGCTTCCGACGGCTGACGATGATGCAGCACCAGCGCCACGTCGTTGTCCTTGAGCGTCGCCGTGAGTTGCTTCAGCTCTTGCACCGTCCACTCGCTATCAGGCCGAGGATCCTGACCGATCAGCTCCAGATTCAGGCTGCCGATCAGATAACCGAAGTGATCGCTGAGGCTCATCACGCTCAGGTTTTCAGCCTCGGCCAGGCGCGCTTCGCTGTCGGCACTGAGCTTGAGCAGGCGCTGTTTCAGCGCCGTCAGATTGGCCTCGATCTTCGGTTTGGCCGACGGCGCCAGGCGCACCAGGTCTGCCGCGATCACATCAGCCATCCGTCCCATGTTGTTGCTCGCCAGCCATGGCTGACTGTTCAAGCCATCGACCTTCAGCCCCGGTTGCACGGCGATCCCCGGCAGGGCGCCATCAACCGGGCGCGCCGCGTCGACTTCGACAATGCGAATGTTGCTGCGCCGCGCGATCGGGTACAGCGGATCATCGGCCCACAGCGAGCGCACGCCGATCACCGCGTCGGCATTGCTCGCCAGTTTGCCCAGCGCCGGAGCGCCGCGACCGGTGAAGTATGCGGTCTGACGGCTGCCCGGCAGATTCGCCGGGGCTGCGCGCTCCAGGCTGACGTCGGTGCCTTTGAGCAGCACTTCGCCGAGGCCGTAGGTGATGGGCAGCGAGGCCAGTACGCGCAATGGTTTGGTGTTTTCAGCCGCCAGCAACGGGCTGCCGACCACGCCGCACAGGGCCATGGCCAGGGTCAGTTTTCGCAGTGAGAATATCATTTATCCAAGGTTCCCTTTCAGACTCGGGACAACCCCGCGCGCGATGGCGGCGAGGGCGAAGGCGATGCCGGCGACCAGAATGATCGCGGCGCCGGACGGGATCGGCAGATCGAAGACGATCGGCGCGAGGATCCCGCACAGCGTGCTGACGGTAGCAATCAGCACCGAGCACCAGAAGAAGCCCTTGAGCGACTGGCTGAGCAAGCGCGCTGCCGCCGCCGGAATCACCAGCAACGCGCCGACCAGAATCGCGCCGATGACCTTCACCGCCGCGACGGTGATCAGCGTCACCAGAATCACGAACAGGTAATCCAGAGTCTTCACCGCGACGCCGCGCACCGCCGCCAGTTGCGGGTTGAAACTGGCGAGCATGATCCGGTTGTACAAAGGCAGTGCCAGGGCCATGACCAGCGAACCGACGATGGCCAGCACCAGCAAGTCATTGCCGTTAACGGTGAGCACCGAACCGAACAGCACGTTCTCCAGAATGTGCACGTTGATCTTGCCGGCCAGAATCAACAGCAGGCTCGCGCCAAGCGCCAGCGACACCGAGAGAAACACGCCGATCAGGGTGTCGGGCGCCAGGCCGGTGCGGTTGCGCAGGTAGTTGAGCAGGATGCCGAACAACAGGCAGTAACCGAACAGGCTGCCGTACGGCCCGGTGTAGGGTTCGCCGAGCAGAATGCCGATGGCCACGCCGGTCAGTGCTGCGTGCCCGACCGCTTCGGAGAAAAACGCAAAGCGCTTGACCACCACCAGCGTGCCGAGGCCACCGAGCACCGGGCCGATCAACAGGCCGGCGAGCAATGCGTTGACCACAAAGCCGTAGGCCAGCGCTTCCGGCAGGTAACCGGACGACGCCCAGCCCTGGACCATCAAACGAAAGGCTTCGTAACTCATCAGACCGCGCTCCGTGGATGGGTGGAAAACAGACTCAGCAGCCGTTCCGGGGTCAGCGCCTGTTGCGGCGTGGCGTCGAACAGCACGCGGCGGTTGAGACCGGTGACCCGGTCGGCCAGACGCTTGACCGCTTCCAGATCGTGCTCGATCCACAGCACGGTGATGCCAGCGGCGCGCCAGTCGCCGAGCAGGCGTTCGAACACCTGGATCCCGGCTTCGTCGAGGGCCGACATCGGCTCATCCAGCACCAGCAATTGCGGAGCCGGGATCAAGCCTTGAGCGAGCAACACGCGCTGCCGTTCGCCACCGGACAACGCGCCCATGCGCCGCTTGCGTTTGTCCTGCATGCCGACCCGTTCCAGCGCCTCGCCGATGGCCTTGGCGTAGTGCTTGCTAAGGCCGAGAAACGCCGGGCGGCGCTGGCACATGGCGGCCATGAAGTCGTCGACGGTCATCGGCAGGCCGCGATCGAACTCCAGCGCCTGCGGCACGTAGCCGATGGTGCCGGGTTGGCCGGGCCAGTGCAGGCTCAACTGGCCTTGATGCGGCATTTGCCCGAGCAAGGTCTTGATCAGCGAACTCTTGCCACCGCCGTTGGGGCCGACCAGGGCGTGGACGTGACCGGGCTGAACCTGGAAGGTGACGTTGTCGAGGATTGTCGTGCGACCGAGGGTCAGAGAGACTCCCGCAAAATCCAGAGTCGGCCCACTTACCCCTTGTGGGAGCGGGCTTGCTCGCGAATGCGGTAGTTCATTCAATAATGATGTTGACTGACCGGACGCCTTCACGAGCAAGCTCGCTCCCACAGGGGATGGCGGGGTGTCAGAGAGGGTTTCTTTTGCTGTCATGCCCCGGACTCCTGAATCGCCCGCACCACGGTGTCGAGGT
>NZ_JAFLXF010000007.1:0-233052 GCF_019891575.1 Pseudomonas sp. MIS38 | reverse complement strand
ACAGATAGTCCGAGCTCATGAACTGCTTGAGGTTGGTCAGCGCCGGGTTGGTTTCGATCAGATATTTGTGCGGGTTGGAGCGCACGCTGGTATCGGGTAGGGCCTGTACGCGTGGAACGTCGAAAGAAACGTTGCCACGAGGGGGCATCAGCACACCAACCGGCCCGTCACCGGCAGCGGCATTGACGTTGATGACAGCCGTCTTGTCATTGAGATTCAGCGAAGGACGGCTGGCCAATGCCAGCTCACGATTCTTCACCGAGACTGGATCGTTTTTATCGAACTGGAGGTCTGTTGCATGCCTGACCGGCATGCCGCCCGCATGTGTCGAGGGTGCGGCCGTGATGGAGCCGATCGTCCAGTCCTTGCCGGCTACGAGCGTTTGCTCGCTGCCGTCCTTGCGGCTGAGGCGGAACAGACCGTTGTCGCCGGTCGGCAGGGTGAAGCCCGGCAAGGCCAGTGGGTTGACCTGTTGTTGGGCGAGGTCTGGAGGAAGCTGGGCGTTGATACGGATGACTGTCGGGGTGACTTGACCCGCCAGTTGCGTGGAGCCCAGGCGAGACGCTCCGCCGGCAGCGGCGTTACCGTTGCGAACGACGCCGTTGTCCAGTTTGTTGGTCGCGTTGATATAGACGGTGCCGCCGGCCTGAACGACTGCGTTGGCATTGGCCGTCGGGCTGCTTTCAATAGTGGTGACTTTGGAGAACGCTGCGTTCTTGACCGCAGCCGGCGCCTCCGTGCGCACGCCGCTGTCGTAGCTCGGTGCAGGGAAAGGCAATTTCCCGTCGTAGTCTAGAAGGATCGACCCAAACAGGAAGAAGTTGGCGGCCTCGCTACCGGTATGACGCCCGCCGACCGTAGTCAACGTTTCGACGTTGTTCATGTCCCAAGTGTGGAGGTTCGGGATCATTTTGATTTTGCCGTCCGAGACCCCCATTTTTCCTGAGTCATAGTCCGGATCATTGGCAGCGTTATAGGCGAGTACGTCCCTCCAGAAAAACACGTCATGCCGACCTGGCGCGGCGAACCAGCGACTGACGGTGTAGTCCCCGACAGTCGCTCCCTGGTTCGTGAAGTTCTGCACGTTGATTGTCATGTCACGCCCGGCGCTTACGACAGAGGCGTTATTGATGAACTCCCGACCATTCCCAGTAAGGTTTCGCCCGGCCGTCAGCGTGCCGGAAGCCGAATCCTGAACAATGGTTGAGTGGTATTTTTCAATCCACACCATGTGGCTCGGCAGGCGAGTCTCGTAAAAAATGTTGGAGAACGAAGTACAGGTTTCGCACCGAACACCAATCGCCCCGGAGATCAGCCCGCCCCCGGCAGCCACTTCAAACACATCCTTGCGATTCTCGATGTGATCCGCCGCCAGACTCAGATCACCCACGCTTTCAATGGTCGCTGAAACGTTGTTGATCGACGAACTCCAGCCGTTGCTGTCATCCCGGGCAATGCTGATGTTGCCGATGCCATAGATGTCGGCGTAGCGGTTGGTCAGCGTGCCGACGCGCAAGGCCATGTCGCCGCCACTGAAAATCAGCCCGTTCTGGTTAAGCAGTGAATCGGTGTTGACGCGCAGATAGCCGGCGCTGCCCAGCGTCCCGTTGTTGGTCAGCGCTGCGGCATTGACGGTCAGGCTGTCTGCCGACGTCAGTCGCCCGAGGTTAGTCAGGCTGCCGCGACTGGTGATCGTCGCGGTTGTCGCCCCAGTGATGCTGGCCGCGCTGCTCAGGTCGATCCCGGACGCGGCGAGGCCAAGATTGCCCACACTGCTCAGCCGACCGTTGCCGCCATAAGTGCCGCTCAACTGGATATCGAAATTGCCACTGCTGGCAATCAATCCGTCATTGTTCCAATTGCCGCCACGTCCAATCAACTGATTGGAAGCAAGCAACTGGCCGCTCGCAGTCTGCACAAAATTGCCGACATTGACGGTCAACCGCCCAGCCTGAATCACACTGCTGTTGGTCCAGCTGTCCGCGTTCAGCGTCAGGCCGCCAAGGGTCACCAGCGAGCCGCCGGCGTTCATGACGTTGGCGGTCGAGATGCCGAATTCGCCAACGCCGACATGGGTGATCGAGCCGCCGGCATTGAGCAGGCTCGGCGTGGCGAGATTGAAGTCGTTGTTGGCGGTTTCCACCAGACCGTTGCGGTTATCGAACTGGCTGCCGATCTGGAAATCGGTTTTGCCGCCAGCGCCCAGTGCGCGCAGTTTGCCGCCCTGGTTGTCGAGGTTGGCGGCGCGAATCGTCAGTGTGCCAGCGCTTTCGATCAGGCCGCTGCGGTTGCTGAGGTTGCCGTTGACGCCCAGGTCGATGCCATTGCCGCTGATCTGGCCGGCGTTGTTGCTCATCGAGCCGGCGGTGGCTTTCACCTTGCCCCGGGCGTAGATCCCGCCGCCGCTGTTGTCGAGCGTGCCGGCACCGGCATCGAGCAGGATGTCACCGCTATTGGCGGCGATACGCCCGCCGTCGCTGTAGATACCACCGAGTGCGCGCAGGTCGAGGCGGCTGCCTTCGATCTTGCCGCCCTGGCCGTTGCGCAACACGCCGGTCAGGCGGGTCTGTAGCAAACCCTTGAGGCTCGACAGCACACCGCCACGGCTGTCGAGGCTGGCGGCGGTGAGGGTCAGGTCGCCGTTCTGGGCGATGATCTTGCCGCCCTGGTTGTCGATGGCGCCGCTGCCCGCATTCACGGTCAGTGCTGTCATGCTTTGCACAGCGCCCTTGGCGTTGTTCAGCGCCGCAGCGGTGAGGTTCACCCCGGCATCGCGGCTGGAGATCAGGCCATCGGTGTCGTTGTGCAGAGTGCCGCCAGCGGTGAGATCCAGTTGGCTGTTGGCCGACACGGTGCCGCTTTGGCTGTTGTTCAGATCACCGCTGGTGAGCAGGTTCAGCAAGGTCTGGCTGATCAGTTGCCCGCCGCGGTTGTCGACACTGGCGGAACGCTTGATCAGCAGTGGGCCGCTGCTGCCCAGCGCACCATTGACGTTGGTCAGGGCACCGAGCAGGTCGAGGCTGACGCTGTCATCGCCAACGAGGCTGCCATTGCTGTTGTTCAGGTGCGTGCCGGTGAAGGTCAGGGCTTTTTTCGCAGTGACTCTGCCGCCGCTGTTGTCCAGCGATGCGGCGCGGACGTCCAGCGCGTCACCGCTCTCGATCAAGCCGCCGGAAGCATTGCTGAGCGTGCCGCCAGTCAGGGCCAGCGTCTGTTTGCCGCCACTGCTGACCGTGCCGTTGCTGTTATCGAGGCTGGCCGCTTTGATACTCACTTCGCCCTTCGCGCCCACGCCACCTTTGCTGTGGTTGGTGAGCGCACCACTGAGGTCGATGCTGGTGTTGCCGAGCAGACTGGAAACACTGCCTTGCTGACTGTTGTCGAGGGTGCCGCCGGTGACGCTCACGCCGTTCCAGCCGGAGACCAGACCACCCTGGTTTTTCAGCTCGGCAGCGGTCAGAGTCAGTTGATCGTTGCTGATCAGGTTGCCGCCACGGTTGTCCAGGCTGTTGCCTTTCAAACTGAAGCTGTTGACGCTGGAAATCTCGCCCTTCTGGTTATTCAGATTGCGCAGCGTATCGATGCTCAACACGCCTTTGCTGTTGATCACGCCGTTCTGGTTATTGAGGTCACGCAGGTGGGCGATGCTTAGCAAACCCTTGCTGCTGATCAGGCCGTCCTGGTTATTCAGATCCTGTGCGGTGGCGCCCAGATCGATCGCCACGCCCGCAACACCCACCAGCGTGCCGCCCTGATTATTCAGGCCGGTGCTGTTGAGGGTCAGTTGTTGCGCGGCCTTGATGCTGCCCTTGTTCTGGTTGTTCAGCAGGCCATCGACCTTGACGTCGATATCGCTGTCACTGAGCAAAACACCTTCGCCGCTGTTATCCAGACTCGCCGCGCGAACCTGCAGCGCCGCCGCCGCGATCTTGCCTTTGATCGAGGTCAGCGCGTTGTCGATCTGCAGGGTGAGTTTCTGATTGCTCAGCAGTTGGCCGCCGCTGTTATCCAATGACTTGGCGAGCAGTTCGAAAGCCTGCTCGCTGGAAATCTCGCCGCCACGGTTGTTTACGTCAGCCAGATTCTTCAACAACAACTGACCCGGTGCACTGATGACGCCGCCCTGGTTGTTCAACGCGCCGCCGTTCAGATCGACGCTGACATCAGCATTGCTGCTGAACAGCCTGCCGCCCTGTTGATCGAGACCACGAACATTGGCCACCAGCGAATTGGCCGCGCCGAGACTGCCGGCGGTGTTGGTCACCTGGCCGGCCGCGATGTGCAATTGATCGGCGGAGTAAATGCTGGCCTGGCTGTTGTTGAGGTCGCCGGTGGTGATGCTCAGTTTGCCTTTGCCACTGATCGCGCCTTTTTGCTGATTATCCAGCGCGCTGCTGTTGAGCGTGAGGTCGCTGTCGGTCAGCAGTTTGCCGCCCTGGTTACTGACAGCGCCACGGGTGTCGATGGTCAGCGCTTTAGCGCTGGAGACCGTGCCGGCCTTGTTGTCGAGGCTGTCGGCGTTGATCGCCAGAGCCCCTTCACCGACGACACTGCCCTGCCCGTTGTTCAGCCCCGCAGAGAGGTTGATTGCGATATCTTTCTGGCTGGTCAGACGTCCGCTGTTTTCCAGGGTCTTGCCCGTCAGGGTCAAGCCGCTGTCACCGGACAGCAGCCCCTTGTTGCGGTTGATGACGTCATTAACCGTCAGCGCCAGATTGCCGCCGGCGAGCATGTAACCGCTGTCGCTGTTGTCGAGCCAGGCGCCGATCAGGCTCACATCGGCCTTGCTCGACAGTTCGCCGCTGCGGTTGTCGATACGGTCGACGCTGAGCTTCAGCGCTTTTGTTGAACCGATGAGGCCTTCCTGACGGTTATCCAGACTGGCGGCGGTAATCGTCAGGCCGTTGTCGGCGATGACCACACCGTTCTGGTTATCGAACATTCCGGTGACGCTGAAATCGACATCACCCCGCACGCGAATGTCGCCGCTTTTGTTGTTCAAACTGGCGCTGCGACTGTCGAGGCTGGCGGAAGCAATCACCCCTTTGACGTTGCTCAGGGCGCGGTCGATGACGAGGGTGAGCTTTTCATTGCTGAGCAATTTGCCGCCGTCGTTGTTCAGTCTTTGCGCATTGAGGCTCCAGGCCTTGGCAGCGGAAATTTCACCGGCGCTGTTGTCGACGTCCTTGAGGTTTTTCAGCAGCAACTGGCCCGGCGTATGAATATTGCCGCGCTGGTTGTTGAGCAGGCCGTTGTTCATGTCCAGGGTCAGGTCGCTGTTGCTGAACAGCTCGCCGCCGTCCTGTTCCAGCGAGGTCAGCGAAGCCTGAAGTTTCTGCTGGCTACCGATGGTGCCCCCGGAGTTGTCCAGGTGCCCGGCGGTCAATAATAGTGAGCCATCGGTGGCGATACTGCCGCCCTGACGGTTCTTCAACTCGCCGGTAGTCAGGGTCGAATCGGCCTTGGCGCTGATGATGCCGTTGGCGCTGTTATCCAGGCTGCCACTTTTGAAGGTCAGGCCTTTCTGCGAGACGATCAGGCCGCCCTGGCTGAGTACCGCACCGGTGGCGGTCAGCGCCATTGCTTCAAGGCTCGACAGTTTGCCCAAGCGATTGTCGAGACTGCCGGCGCTGAGGGTCATCTGCCCTTCACTGCTGATGAGGCCTTGCTGGTTATCCATCGCGCCGTCGAAGGTCAGCCCCAGACTGTTCTGACTGACGATCCGCCCTGCGACGTTACTCAACCCGGTGCCGCTCAGGGTGCTCGCGCCCTTGCTGAAAATCAGGCCGTTGCTGGCGTTGATGATCTGCGCGACTTTCGCCTCCAGCGTGGTGTCGGACAACACCTTGCCGCCCTCGCTGTTGTCCAGGCGCGACCCGTTGATGTGCAGGTCCTGCTGGCTGGAGAGCGAGCCGCCGCGGTTGTCGATCTGGTCGACGTTGACCGTCAGGGTCTTGAGCGAGCCGACGAGACCGTCCTGATGGTTCTGCAGCGTCTTGCCGGTCAGCAACAGGTTGCCTTCGGCAACCAGTTCACCGCCCTGCTGGTTCAGGCTGTCGATGTTGGCGTCGACATCGCCCTTGCCGGAAATCCGTCCGCCATCGTTGGTGACATTGTTGGCCTTGAGGCTCAGCAAACCGGTCGAGGTGAGCAGACCGCCATTGCGGTTGTCCAGCGTGTTGCCCTCGAACGTCAGCGTTGTCTTGCTTTCAACGCGGCCCTTGTCGCCGTTATCCAGTTCACCGATCAACAGTTTCGCCGCCTGATCAGCGCGAATCGTGCCACTGCGGTTGTCCGTATTGGCGCTGGTAACCGTCAGGGTGTTGAGGCTGGAAATCTTGCCGACGCGGTTATCCAGGCGCGTGGCTTGCAGGTCCATCGCTGCGTTGGCCTGGATCAGGCCTTTGTTCTGGTTGTCCAGGCGATCGCTGATGCGCGTGGTCAGCGTGCCTTCACTGGTCAACTGGCCTTGCTGGCTATTGTCGAATTGCTGTGCGCGCAGGGTCAGCGCTTGTCTGGCGCCGATCCGGCCGCCGTTGCTGTTGTTGATCGCACTGAGGGCGGTGATGTCGAGCAACTGCCCGGCGGTCATCACGCCGGCGACGTTATCCAGCGAAGTGACCGTCAGCACTGCGTCGGTCTGGCCGCTGAGTTCGCCATTGCGGTTGATCAATTGACCGATGTTGCCGGTCAGTCTGGTCTGGCTGTTGATCACGCCTTTGTTGTTCAGCACTTGAGCGGCATTCAGGTTCATCGTGCCGCCGCTCAGTACGCGCCCGCTATTGCGGTTGTCCAGGGTGCCCGCCGTGATCGCCGTGGTTTGTCCGCTGAGGGTGCCGCCCTGGTTGCTCAGGGTTTGCGCAGTGCTGACTGTCAGATTGCGGCCGGCGATGAGGCTTTTGCCAGTGTTGTCGAGGTTTTGCGCACTCAGGCTCAGATCACCGTTGGCGTTACGGCTGCCGTCGGCGTTGACCCCGGCCTCGATGACTCCGGCGTTGGTCAGCTGACCGCTGGCACTGAGGTTGATACTGTCGCGGGCAGCCAGGGTCTGGCGGTTGGTCAGATTGCCTTGGGTCTGCACGTTCAATGTCGTGCCGGCATAGACTGGGCCGCGCGCATCAAGGCTGGCCGCCTTGACGTTGACCGCGCCAGTGGCCGAGGTATCAACCAGGCTCAATTGACCATTGGCATCAAGCTGAATATCGCCACCGCTGGCGATCAGTTTACCGTCGAGCTTCACGCCGACCCCGGCCTCGGTGCCGACCAGTTTGATCGCCCCGGCATACATGCCGCCCAGCGCCGAAGAGTCAATCGCCAGTTGCGGCTTGGCGCTGCCATCATCGGCGCGGGCCGTGGCGCTGAGATGTTCAGCGTTGACGTCGTTACGCCCGGCGACGATGGTCAGGTTTTTCGCCTGGATCTCGGCGTTGATCTTCGCGGTGCGGGTGATGATTTCGAAGCGGTCGATATTGGTTGCGTTAAGCCCGGCGCCTTCGATGGCGACCGAGCCTTGATCGACCTGAAAGCGATCGAGGCGACCGTTGTCCAGCACCGGTTTGCCGGTGGTCAGCGTCACGCGCGGCGCGTTGATAAAGCCGCAACCGTTACAGGTGATGCCATACGGGTTGGCGACGATCACTCGCGCTGACTGCCCCGCCACTTCGGTGTAACCGCGCAACTGGCTCGGGTTGCCGCTGATGACTTCGTTGAGAATTGCCTGCGCCGAGCCGCTGTTTTTCAGGTTCGGGTTGCCGATGATGTGCCCGGCCAACTGGGTGTTCGAGGTTTGCGTCGAGCCGTTGTTGAGGATGACGCCCTGCGCGCCGACGTTGTAATCGTGGAACTGGTTATGCGACAGCCCGCTGCCGTTGGGCGTGGCGATGTTGATGATCGGCACGCCATTGCCGGCCCGATCCAGCGCGGTATTCGGGTTGGCCACGACAATGCCGTCGGCCTGCGCCCACATCGGTTGCCAGAACATCACGTTCGCCAATAGAAACGCCAGACCGCGCTTGGGCATGCCGCAGAAATGCTCACGGGTTTTCACGTCAGCAGAAGGCTGACCAGCGAGGAAGGCGTATTGGCGAACGTCCATGTTTGAGCTCTCGTTGCGACAGGCGAATGAGGTCTGGGTAATCAACAGGCAAAGCGATCCCCGCCTGGCCAAAACACGGGGCCAAGTGAGAGAACAAGCAAAAAGGGGGGATAAATGCGCGCCTCGGTCAGAACGTCCAAAGCGTGGCAAAAACGATCGCAGAACCGCTGGCGAATAGTTTGTTCGATCCCTCGAAATCACAATTTGATATCAATTTGATGGCGCGATGGTAGATTGCCATCATTCTGGCGTCAATAAGTCGTACAGCGTCTTTTACAACAACCGCTCTAACCCGTGACTTTTCCTCAAGAGGTCTGCTTTTCAGGGGAAGATCGCGACCGTTCGGTCACTCTAAATGGACTGGTAAAAACACTGGAACTGAACTTTTCACCGCCCGAAACCCTCCACCGATCAACCCGCCCTACCCGGAACGGAGGCCTGCCCCATGAAAACCCTGCTCAAACTCACTCTCGCCGCCACCCTCGCCTGCGCCCTGCCGGTCTGGGCCTGCACACCAGAAGAGGCCACCGCCAAACGCGAACAACTGGCCAAGGAAGTGGCCAAGCTCACCGAACAGAATCCGGCCAAGGCCAAGGAAATCAATGCCGAGTTGCAGAAGATGGACTTGGGCACGGCCAGCGCCGATCTGCCGGACAAGTGCCAGTTGATTGATCAGCGCTTGAAGGAATTGGACTCGGCTGAGAAAAAAGCCGACAGCTAAAAGCAAGATCAAAAGATCGCAGCCTGCGGCAGCTCCTACACCAGACCCTTTAGGAGCTGCCGCAGGCTGCGATCTTTTGATCTTAAAAATGCACTTGTGCATTTATTTTCTTGCACAAACGCATATCCTGACTAAGGTTACATCGAGCAAGGAGATCGGCACCGTTCATCGCAGATGAAAACCGTTACCCACCGATCGCTCGGCAATACCGCAACACAATCACAAGCTGGACGCTTGTTTTCATTCATGGAGGACTGAAAAAATGTTAACCACTCAAGCAATATCGTTCACCGGCGAGAGCCTGCCAAGATGCCTTGTTGGCCACCTGATCGACCCGCAACTGGTCGAGGTTGAAGCCACTGCGCAAACGGCGGCACTGGCCGCTGCCAACCTTAACTTCACGATGCAGAAACAGACGCAGACCAACTGGTGCTGGGCCGCTGTTTCCGCTTCAGTCGGCAATTATTACGGCACTGGAAACTGGACCCAGTGCGGCGTCGCCAGCACTCAGCTCGACCGCAATTGCTGCAATCAGCCGGGGCCGTGCAACGTCTACGGCTATCTGGATTCGGCCCTGCAGACCACCCGCAGCTATAACGGGATGAATCAGGGTTCGCTGCAGATGTCGGCCATTCAGAACCAGATCAACATGGGCCGCCCGGTCGGCCTGCGTTGTGCCTGGTATGGTGGCGGTGCGCACTTCCTGGCGATCTACGGCACCAACGGCAACTACGTGCTGATCGCCGACTCGATCTACGGTTACTCGACCCGCGCGCTGAACTCCTTCCCGGGTTCGTACAACGGCGGCGGCAACTGGACTCACACTTACTTCACCGCGAAAAACTAGGAGGGCGACATCATGCAACTGACTTATCCAAAGGCGCCTTCCAACGGCGTACAGACTTTGCGTCCGGTGCTGCAAGCCGCGCTGCAAAACCAGGGCTTCGGCACCAACCGCCAGTTCGCCAACGCGACACCGGCCAAAGTCAGCCTCAGCGAAGCCTATCGCGGCTACTCGCTGACGCTGGACGATCTGAGCCAGGGCAAAGGTCTGAAGGACGCGCGCATCGGCGACTGGCATTACCTGGTATTTGCCGACGGCGTAAGCATTGCCGATGCGCAACTGGCCGAGGTGCGTGGCCATGTCGAGTTCGCTTCGCTGAACCACGGCACCCGGGCTGCCGACACCGTGGGCGCGTTGAAACTGGCGGAACAGGCGCCGCAATTGCAGGGCAAAAGCGTTGAATTGCGCGTGCTGTTTGTCTCGGCACTGCACGTCGTGGCGATCTGGCTGCACGCTGACGGTGAAGATGTACTGATCCCGATCGAGCCGACGCCGAAAGAGCTCGGGAACTCGCGGCTGTACAGCGAAGCCGCGTTGCTCGCGCAGCTCAAACCGGCGGCAGATCGCGCCAAACAGCGCTTTGACGCAGACACCAGCGGACAGTTGGGGAGCTGACAAACCCTGCGCATAAAAAAACCCGGACACTGTCCGGGTTTTTTATTGCCTGCGAAAACGCCTTACTCAGCCGCTGGCTCAGCCGGCTTGCGACGCTTGAGCGGGGCCATGCCGTCGCTGCTCACCAGCGAATCCGGCTTCGGACGGTTGGCGCTCTTGCGCTTGGTCGGGGTCTTGGCGGCGGTCTTCTTCTTGTCGCCCTTGGCGTCGGTCTTTTTCTTCTTCACCCCGACAGCCTTGCCCGAGGCCTTGACCTTCTTCGGCCCGCCGTAGGTGCCTTTGACTTCCTTGATGGTGCGGCGCTCGAAGCTCTGCTTGAGGTAGCGCTCGATGCTCGACATCAGGTTCCAGTCGCCGTGGCAGATCAGCGAGATCGCCAGACCGTCGTTGCCTGCGCGGCCGGTACGACCGATGCGGTGCACGTATTCGTCGCCGCTGCGTGGCATGTCGAAGTTGATCACCAGATCCAGGCCATCAACGTCCAGACCACGCGCCGCGACGTCGGTCGCTACCAGAATCTTCACGCCGCCCTGCTTCAGACGGTCGATCGCCAGTTTGCGATCCTTCTGGTCTTTCTCGCCGTGCAGCACGAACGCCTTGTACTCCTGAGCCACGAGGCGGCCGTAGATGCGGTCGGCCATGGCCCGGGTGTTGGTGAAGACGATGGCCTTCTGGTAAGTCTCGTTGGCCAGCAGCCAGTTGACGATCTGTTCTTTGTGCTGGTTGTGGTCGGCAGTGATGATCTGCTGACGGGTGGTCGAGTTCAGTTGGCTGACCGCGTTGAGCTGCAGGTGCTCAGGGTTGTTCAGCACCTTGGCGATCATCTCGCGCAGGCCGGAACCACCGGTGGTGGCGGAGAACAGCATGGTCTGCTGACGGTTCGGGCATTCGTCGACCAGACGTTGCACGTCTTCGGCGAAGCCCATGTCGAGCATACGGTCGGCTTCGTCGAGCACCAGCACTTCGACTTCTTTCAGGTCGAGGTTGCCGGCGTTGAGTTGCTCGATCATCCGGCCCGGCGTACCGATCAGGATGTCCGGCACCTTGCGCAGCATCGCGGCCTGCACCTTGAAGTCTTCACCGCCGGTGATCAGGCCGGACTTGATGAAGGTGAACTGCGAGAAGCGTTCAACTTCTTTCAGGGTCTGCTGGGCCAGTTCGCGGGTCGGCAGCAGGATCAGGGTCTTGATGCTGACGCGGATCTTCGCCGGGCCGATCAGGCGGTTGAGGATCGGCAGGACAAAAGCGGCGGTCTTGCCGCTACCGGTTTGCGCCGTCACCCGCAGGTCACGCCCCTGGAGCGCCAGCGGAATGGCCGCTGCTTGCACAGGCGTTGGCTCGACAAATTTCAGCTCGGCCACGGCTTTGAGCAGGCGTTCGTGCAGGGCGAATTGGGAAAACACGGGTGCTACCTCGAAGATATGCAAAAAAACAGCTGCATAGGTTACCGGTTTCGAGCGCTCAGGCCGAGTTTCTTTATACAAACGGGCGTAATCAGTGGCTTTTTTGTTGCTCGATTTGTCTCCAACGGTAATACACAGCGTCTTAAATGCTCTAATCGCCCATCGCGTCTTACAGAAGAATCGTTGCTCACATGGATTTCAAACAGCTCTGGCTCAACGCCCAAGACCTCTGGGGTGCCCTCGAAAAGCACCCATTCCTGCAATCCGGCCTGGCGCTGATGCTGCTACTGGTGATCGCGCTGGTCCTCGGACGAGTGGCACGCTATCTGATCCTGCATGCCAGCCGCATGCTCGGGCGCCAGCCGGCCCTGCACTGGATCAACGACTTTCGCCACAACAAGGTGTTTCAACGTCTGGCGCAGATGACGCCGTCGCTGGTGATCCAGTTCGGCCTGCACCTGGTGCCGGAACTGAGCAAAACCGCGATGACTTTCCTCGGCAACGTGGCGCTGTCCTTCACCATCCTGTTCCTGCTGCTGTCGGTCAGCGCCCTGCTCAATGCGCTGCTGGACATCTACGCCCGCACCGAACACGCCCGCACCCGCTCGATCAAGGGCTATGTGCAACTGGCGAAAATGGTCTTGTACGTGTTTGGTGCGATCATCATCGTCGCCACCCTCATCGACCGTTCGCCGCTGTTGCTGCTCTCCGGTCTGGGTGCGATGTCGGCGGTGATTCTGTTGGTCTACAAGGACACCCTGCTGTCGTTCGTCGCCAGCGTACAGCTGACCAGCAACGACATGCTGCGGGTCGGCGACTGGATCGAGATGCCGCAAGTCGGCGCCGATGGCGATGTGGTCGACATCACCTTGCACACGGTCAAGGTGCAGAACTTCGACAAGACCATCGTTTCGATCCCGACCTGGCGCCTGATGTCCGAATCGTTCCGCAACTGGCGCGGCATGCAGCAGTCTGGCGGGCGGCGGATCAAGCGCAGCCTGTTCATCGACGCCAGCGGCGTGCGCTTCATTCGTGACGATGAGGAAGAAAAGCTCTCCCAGGTGCACCTGCTGACCGGCTACATGGGCCGCAAGAAAGCCGAGCTCAAGGCTTGGAACGAGGCGCAGGGCAACGTCGCCGCGATGTCGGCCAACCGCCGGCGCATGACCAACATCGGCACCTTCCGCGCTTATGCGCTGGCGTATTTGAAGAGTCACCCGGAGGTGCAGCCGAACATGACCTGCATGGTGCGGCAGATGCAGACCACGGCGCAGGGAATTCCGCTGGAAATCTACTGCTTCACGACCACCACGGTGTGGGCCGATTACGAGCGGATTCAGGGGGATATTTTCGATTATCTGCTGGCGGTGCTGCCGGAGTTCGGTTTGAGCCTGTATCAGCAGCCGAGTGGCGGGGATTTGCGTTCGGGGTTGTTGCCGGCTGTACTCGGCTCAGCGCACATACCAGAACCACAAAAACACCTCCTATAACCCCACAGATCAAAACTGTGGGAGCGGGCTTGCTCGCGAAGGCGTCAGGTCAGTCAACATAATCGTTGAATGACACACCGCTTTCGCGAGCAAGCCCGCTCCCACAGGGGTTATGCGGTGGCTTGAGTTTTGCGGATGCCCAACCGGCTGATCCACACCGCCGCCAGAATCACACTCCCGCCCAGCAACAACCGTCCCAGTTCCTCATGCTGATTCCAGATCAGCAGGTTCAGCAGCAAGCCCACCGGCACATGCAGGTTGTTCATCACCGCCAGCGTGCCGCCGTTAACCATGCACGCGCCCTTGTTCCACCAGTACATCCCCAGCGCCGTCGAGACCAGACCGAGGAACAGCAACACGCCCCATTGCAACGGCGCTTCGGGCAGGAAGTTGGACTTGCCGAACAGCAGAAACGCCGGCAACACCACCGCCAACGCGCCGAGATAGAAGAAGCCGAAACGTCGGTAGTGCGGCAGATCACTCGGGTGTTTTGCCACCAGATGCTTGTACAGCACCTGCCCTGCGGCGTAGGTGAAGTTGGCCAGTTGCAGCAGCAAAAAGCCCATGAAGAAATCCGGGTTGATCCGGTCAAAACGAATCACCGCCGCACCGCCCACCGCTACCAACGCGGCCACCAGCGCCCACGGATTGAAGCGGCGGTTCAGCGCATCTTCGATCAGCGTCACGTGCAGCGGCGTGAGGATCGTGAACAGCAACACCTCCGGCACCGTCAGCACACGGAAGCTCAGGTACAGGCAAACGTAGGTGATGCCGAACTGCAACGCGCCGATCAGCAGCATGCCGCGCATGAACGAAGGCTCCACCGAGCGCCAGCGGGTCAACGGAATGAACACCAGCCCGGCCAGCACCACGCGCACCAGCACTGCAAAGTAGCTGTCGACATGCCCGGCGAGGTATTCGCCGATCAGACTGAAGGAAAACGCCTGGATCAGCGTGACAAAAAGTAGATAGCCCATGGTCGCCTCTGTTTCGAATGGCGGCGACGATAGCGGTTTTTGCGCCAGACCGCGAACCTCAGGCAACACTGAACCCTGTGGGAGCGGGCTTGCTCGCGAAAGCATCGTGTCAGTCGACGAATATTTGACTGACACACCGCCTTCGCGAGCAAGCCAGCTCCCACAAGGGTTACACGTGGCTCAGATAATCCCAGGCAAAAAAAAGCCCGATCTCGCTAAAGCGTTCAATCGGGCTACAGCACTCAGGAGCAACAAGTGCAAAGGGAGGTTCGATGCGCGTAGAGCCTTGAAGGGGTTGCGCCAGGTCACTTAAACAAGCGGCGATTATCTGGCGATTAACATATCAAGCGACCTGGGACAGTTTGGCGTTGGCCTGATTCAGGCCCTTCTCCTGGAAGTCGCCGCCCAGGTTCATGCCTTCGGCGTGAATGAAGGTCACATCGTGGATGCCGATGAAACCCATGACCTGACGCAGGTACGGTTCCTGATGGTCGGCAGGGCCGCCGGCGTAGATCCCGCCGCGAGCAGTCAGCACGTAGGCACGTTTGCCGCTGAGCAGGCCTTGCGGGCCGGTTTCGGTGTACTTGAAGGTCACGCCGGCACGCAGCACGTGGTCGAGCCAGGCCTTGAGGGTGCTCGGGATCGCGAAGTTGTACATCGGCGCAGCCATCACCAGTACGTCGGCAGCGAGCAGCTCGTCGGTCAATTCGTTGGAGCGCTCCAGCGACGATTGTTCGCTGGCGTTGCGCTGCTCGGCAGGCTTCATCCAGCCGCCCAGCAGGTTGGCGTCCAGGTGTGGAACGGGATTCACGGCGAGGTCACGCACGGTGATCTGATCGTTGGGATGCGCCGCTTTCCACTGACCAATGAAGGTCTGGGTCAGTTGACGGGAAACCGAATCTTGCTGGCGGGCGCTGCTTTCGATGATCAGAACGCGGGACATGGTGTGTAGTCTCCATCCGAGAATGTTGTAGGTCGATGGAGTGAAGGTTAAACAGGGTCGTATCGATGAAAAAGCGCAAATAATTGCTGCAAAGCATCGAATAATTCGTTTAGATGCTGACACGTACCCTTGTAGGAGTGAGCCTGCTCGCGATAGCGGTGTGTCAGACACATTAGGGTTACTGACACACCGCTATCGCGAGCAGGCTCACTCCTACAAGGGATCGACCGTTATTTCGGGCTGCAGCTCAGGTCGATGCGCAGCCTGATGATCTCGCGGGAGAACTTGGCCGTGGCATTCGTATGCTTGCGGGCCGGGACTTCGATGTTGCGCGTACGCGGTGCTTCCGGACCATTGTTGAAAACGACTTTGCAGGTCGCGTCGACATCACCGTAGTTGGCGACCCGGATGGAGCCGATGTCTTTGTCGGTGTCGAAGGTCTCGTAGTCGATCTTCAAGCCATTGAGGTTCTTCTGCACATCGATCGGGTAAGCAAACGCAGTCAGCGGCAGCAACGCGAGCACCACACAACAGAATTTTTTCATTCGCCAGTCTCCATGAGGGACGGCCAGCTTAGGACAAGAGGAGCTATTGATGAAAGCGCCCCGCGTGACCCTTGATCAATGGCGAACATTGCAGGCCGTGGTCGACCACGGTGGTTTCGCCCAGGCCGCCGAGGTTTTGCACCGTTCGCAATCTTCGGTGAGTTACACCGTCGCCCGCATGCAGGACCAGCTCGGCGTGCCGTTGCTGCGCATTGACGGTCGTAAAGCGGTGCTCACCGAAGCCGGCGGTGTGCTGCTGCGCCGCTCGCGACAACTGGTGAAACAGGCCAGCCAACTGGAAGACCTCGCCCATCACATGGAGCAAGGCTGGGAGGCAGAGGTGCGGCTGGTGGTCGATGCGGCCTACCCGAGCGCCCGTATCGTCCGGGCGCTGACCGCGTTCATGCCGCAGAGTCGCGGCTGCCGCGTGCGTCTGCGCGAAGAAGTGCTGTCGGGGGTCGAGGAAGTCTTGCTCGAAGGCGTCGCCGATCTGGCGATCACCGGCCTGAGCATTCCCGGCTACCTCGGTGCGGAATTGAGCGACGTCGAGTTCGTCGCCGTCGCCCACCCGGATCACGCCCTGCATCGGCTCAACCGCGAGCTGAGCTTCCAGGACCTGGAAACCCAGATGCAGGTGGTGATCCGCGACTCCGGCCGCCAGCAACCACGCGACGTCGGCTGGCTCGGCGCCGAACAGCGCTGGACCGTCGGCAGCCTCGCCACGGCTGCCACGTTCGTCAGCAGCGGCCTGGGCTTTGCCTGGCTGCCACGGCACATGATCGAACGGGAATTGAAGGAAGGCACGCTCAAGCTGCTACCGTTGGATCAGGGTGGCAGCCGCAACCCGAGCTTCTATCTGTATTCGAACAAGGACAAACCGCTGGGCCCGGCCACACAAATCCTCATCGAACTGTTGCGTACCTTCGACACTTTGCCGCTTGACGCACCGTTCGCCGCCCCCGAGCAAGCCTGACACGGAGTTCACCGATGGCCTATTTCGAACATGAAGGTTGCAACCTGCACTACGAGGAATATGGCCACGGCACCCCGTTGCTACTGGTTCACGGACTGGGTTCGAGCACCCTGGACTGGGAAATGCAGATCCCGGCGCTGTCGGCGCACTACCGGGTGATCGTTCCGGATATACGTGGTCACGGTCGCTCGGACAAACCTCGCGAGCGCTACAGCATCGCCGGGTTCAGCGCCGATCTGCTGGCGTTGATCGAACACCTGAAACTCGGCCCGGTGCATTACGTCGGGCTGTCGATGGGCGGGATGATCGGCTTTCAGTTCGGCGTCGATCAGCCGCAAATGCTGAAAAGCCTGACCATCGTCAACAGCGCCCCCGAGGTCAAACTGCGCAGCCGCGACGATTACTGGCAGTGGTTCAAGCGCTGGAGCCTGATGCGCGTGCTCAGCCTCGCGACCATTGGCAAGGCATTAGGCGGCAAACTGTTCCCGAAACCCGAGCAGGCTGATCTGCGGCAGAAAATGGCCGAACGCTGGGCAAAAAACGACAAACGTGCTTATCTCGCCAGCTTCGATGCGATTGTTGGCTGGGGCGTCCAGGAACGACTTTCCCGGGTGACCTGTCCAACCCTCATCGTGACTGCCGACCGTGACTACACGCCGGTAGCACTGAAAGAAACCTATGTAAAACTGCTGCCCGATGCGCGGCTGGTGGTCATCGCCGACTCGCGCCACGCCACCCCGCTCGATCAACCCGAACACTTCAACCAAACGCTGCTGGAGTTTCTCGCCGCAGCCGACATTCAATCTCAGGATCACTGACCCATGCTGAAAAAACTCGCCCTCGCCGCCGGCACCGTGCTGTTTGCTGCCAACCTGATGGCTGCCACCCCGGCCAAAGCACCGCACGTGCTGCTGGACACTACCAACGGCCAGATCGAAATCGAACTGGACCCGGTCAAGGCGCCAATCAGTACCAAAAACTTTCTGGATTACGTCAACAGCGGTTTTTACACCAACACCATTTTCCACCGCGTGATCCCGGGCTTCATGGCTCAGGGCGGCGGTTTCACGCCACAGATGCAGCAGAAAGAAACCAAGGCGCCGATCAAGAACGAAGCCAGCAACGGTCTGCATAACGTTCGCGGCACTTTGTCGATGGCCCGTACCTCCAACCCTGATTCGGCCACCAGCCAGTTCTTCATCAACGTCGCCGACAACGCCTTCCTCGATCCGGGCCGTGATGCCGGTTACGCGGTATTCGCCAAAGTGGTCAAAGGCATGGACGTGGTCGACATCATCGTCAACTCGCAGACCACCACCAAACAGGGCATGCAAAACGTGCCTGTCGACCCTGTGATCATCAAGTCGGCCAAAGTCATCGACTAAGCTGTACAGGGCGTTTCGAGCGGCGCTGGCCTGAAGCCACGCCGCTCACACCGATAAAAGGAGAGCCCGGCATCCGGGCGGTTATCTGATGCTCTATCGCCGTTTCGAACAACTGATCGACATATTCCGCGACGCCCCCACGGCCTCCCCTCCGGATCGTGTCTGGCCCTTCTATACCTATTACCTCAAGCAGGTCTGGCCGAGTTTCGCCGCCCTGCTCGTCGTCGGCCTGTTTGCCGCGTTGATCGAAGTCGCGCTGTTCAGCTACCTGAGCCGCATCATCGACCTGGCCCAAGGCACGCCCAACCCGAATTTCTTCAGCGACCACGCCCTCGAACTGACGTGGATGGTGGTAGTCGCCCTGGTACTGCGGCCGATCTTTTTCGGCCTGCACGACCTGCTGGTGCATCAGACCCTCAGCCCCGGCATGACCAGCATGATCCGCTGGCAGAACCACAGTTACGTGCTCAAGCAGAGCCTGAATTTCTTCCAGAACGACTTCGCCGGGCGCATCGCCCAACGCATCATGCAGACCGGCAACTCGCTGCGCGATTCGGCGGTGCAAGCGGTGGATGCGCTGTGGCATGTGGTGATCTACGCGATCAGTTCGCTGGTGCTGTTCGCCGAAGCCGACTGGCGCCTGATGATCCCGCTGCTGACGTGGATCGCTGCCTACATCGGCGCGCTGTACTACTTCGTGCCGCGGGTGAAAGAGCGTTCGGTGGAAGCTTCCGACGCGCGCTCGAAACTGATGGGGCGGATCGTCGACGGCTACACCAACATCGCCACCCTGAAGCTGTTCGCCCACACCAATTTCGAACAGCACTACGCCAAGGAAGCCATCGAAGAACAGACGGTCAAGGCGCAGATGGCCGGCCGCGTGGTGACCAGCATGGACGTGGCGATCACCACCATGAACGGCCTGCTGATCGTCGGCACCACCGCGCTGGCGCTGTGGCTGTGGACGCAGTCGCTGATCACCGTCGGTGCGATCGCCCTGGCCACCGGTCTGGTGATTCGTATCGTCAATATGTCCGGCTGGATCATGTGGGTAGTCACCGGCATCTTCGAAAACATCGGCATGGTCCAGGACGGTCTGCAGACCATCTCGCAACCGGTCAGCGTCACTGATCGCGAGCAGGCCAAACCGCTGGCCGTGGCTCGTGGCGAAGTGCGTTTCGAGCACGTGGATTTTCACTACGGCAAGAAGAAAGGCATCATCGGCGACCTCAACCTGACCATTAAACCCGGCGAGAAAATCGGCCTGATCGGGCCATCCGGCGCCGGCAAATCGACCTTGGTCAACCTGCTGCTGCGCCTGTATGACGTAGAGGGCGGACGGATCCTGATCGATGGGCAGAACATCGCTGAAGTCGGCCAGGAAAGCCTGCGCGCACGCATCGGCATGATCACGCAGGACACCTCCCTGCTGCACCGCTCGATCCGCGACAACTTGCTGTATGGCAAGCCTGACGCCACCGACGCCGAACTCTGGGACGCGGTGCACAAGGCCCGCGCCGACGAGTTCATTCCGCTGCTGTCGGACGCTGAGGGCCGTACCGGTTTCGACGCGCACGTCGGCGAACGCGGGGTGAAACTGTCCGGCGGTCAGCGCCAGCGCATTGCGATTGCCCGGGTGCTGCTCAAGGACGCGCCGATCCTGATCATGGACGAAGCAACCTCGGCACTCGACTCGGAAGTCGAAGCGGCGATCCAGGAAAGCCTGGAAACCCTGATGCAAGGCAAAACCGTGATCGCCATTGCTCACCGTCTCTCGACCATCGCTCGCATGGATCGGCTGGTAGTGCTGGAAAACGGCAAGATCGCCGAGAGCGGTACCCACGCCGAACTGCTGGCGCATCGCGGATTGTATGCGCGGTTGTGGGCGCACCAGACCGGGGGATTTGTCGGGATCGATTGATCATTGAATCAATACAACTCCAATGTGGGAGGGGGCTTGCTCCCGAAAGCGGGGTGTCAGTACCGAACATTTGTCTGACACACCGCATTCGGGAGCAAGCCCCCTCCCACAATATATTGAGAACCGCCACAGCCCTCTAACCACGGGCTCTGGCGGTTTTTTCATGGCTGCTGGAAATCCATCCAAAGCGTGCTGTACTCAGCCAAGGTTCCAGCACGGAACCTGTCGTAAATTTGCAGGGAAGCACAACGCAATACAGTCTCGATAGCATGGGCTATCAAGGACTTTCTCATGTCTCTGTTCAAACGTTCAGTTACTGAGTTGTTGGGTACGTTCTGGCTGGTTCTGGGTGGTTGTGGCAGTGCGGTGCTCGCCGCGTCTTCGCCTCTGGGCATCGGGGTGCTGGGGGTAGCCCTGGCGTTTGGTCTGACGGTGCTGACCATGGCGTTCGCCATCGGCCACATCAGCGGATGTCATCTCAATCCGGCGGTATCGGTCGGGTTGGTGGTCGGCGGACGGTTTCCAGCAAAAGAGCTACCCGCCTACATCATCGCCCAGGTGCTCGGCGGGATACTCGCCGCCGCGCTGCTCTACTACATCGCCAGCGGCAAGGAGGGTTTCGACATCGCAGCAGGTCTGGCGTCCAATGGGTACGGCGAGCACTCGCCCGGCAAATACTCGATGGCGGCAGGCTTTGTCACCGAGCTGGTGATGACCGGGATGTTCGTGATCATCATCCTCGGCGCCACCGACAAACGCGCCCCGGCGGGCCTCGCACCGATTGCCATCGGCCTGGGGCTGACGCTGATTCACCTGATCTCGATTCCGGTCACCAACACCTCGGTCAACCCGGCTCGTAGCACCGGGCCGGCGCTGATGGTCGGCGGCTGGGCGATCGCGCAGTTGTGGATGTTCTGGGTCGCGCCGCTGATTGGCGCTGTGGCAGGCGGGGCGATTTATCGTTGGTTAGGTAAAGAGGATATCTGAAACTACTGGAAATCCCTGTGGGAGGGGGCTTGCTCCCGAAGGCGTCGTGTCAGTCATATTTACCCTACTGACACACCGCATTCGGGAGCAAGCCCCCTCCCACAGTAATAAATCAACCACGCCCGAGAATCGATGTCGGCCCTGTTTAAAGGCAAGCTCAGGCCTGGCGGTATGGCAAGGCTGTTCTGGCTTCCTCGGCGTACGCAAGGACGCCAGCACGTTCCTGTTGCAGGAAGTCTTTAACTGCGACTTTCAGACCGGGATGACGCAGGTAGTGCCACGAGTGGGTGATCACCGGTTCAAAGCCGCGAATCAGCTTGTGCTCGCCCTGAGCGCCGGCATCAAAGCGCTGATACCCCTGGGCAATCGCATAGTCCATGCCCTGATAGAAACACGTCTCGAAATGCAGCCGGTCAAACTCGGCCAGACAGCCCCAATAACGTCCATAGAAGCTGTCGCCCCCGACCAGACTGAAGGCCATCGCCACCGGCCGTGAACCCTGTCTGGCGAAGACCACCCGAAGCGCCTCCGGCATCCGCGCAGCCAGCAGACTGAAAAACTCGCGCGTCAGGTACGGCGCCTGGCGGCGCACGGCGTAGGTGTTGGCATAGCAGGCGTAGACAAAATCCCATTGCGCCTCGTCCAGCTCACGCCCTTCCAGCCATTCGAACTCGAAGCCCTGCCCCGCCACTTGCTCGCGCTCTTTACGCATTTGCTTGCGCTTGCGCGAACTGAGCGCGTCGAGAAAATCCTGGAAGTCCCGGTAACCGCGATTCTGCCAGTGATACTGACAGCCGATACGTTGCAGCCAGCCCGGCTGCTCGGCCATGGCGGCATCGGTGAACGGGTCGGTGAAATTGATGTGCGCGCTGGAAAGCTCCTCGATTTCCAGATAACCCGGCAGGCTCTTGAGCAGTTCGAAACCGTCCTCGACCCGGGCGGCCAGCAAGCGTGGCCCGCTGACCGGACTGAACGGCACCGCCGTCAGCAGTTTGGGGTAGTAATCGATGCCGGCCCGGGCGCAGGCATCGGCCCAGCCGTGATCGAACACGTACTCGCCGTAGGAATGCCACTTGCGATAACTGGGCAGCGCCGCGATCAGCCGATCGTCTTCGACGTGCAGCAGATGCTCGGCTTGCCACCCCGTATGCGGGCCAACGCTGCCGCTGTCTTCAAGGGCCGAGAGAAAGGCGTGCCGCAAAAACGGCTGGTTCTCGGGCACCAGTGCATCCCAGGTCGCAGGGGCGATTTCTGACAGGCTTTGCAGGCGTTGCAACGGCATCAACTGACTCTCCACTTCCGGGCTTCAAAGCCCCGCGAGTATCGCTTATCGCTGCCCTTTGCACACGAGCAATCGGACGACAGCGCTCTAGATCAATAGTTCAGGACAACTTTGTATCGTCATCGACATGACATCACTTAGCCACTGCTCTGTCATAAACCATCGCGATACTCGCTCCTGTTTTTAGAGCGCCGGGGTCTACCCGGACACTGTTTTCCGACGTGCGCGTCGGTGTGCCCCGGATGGTTCTGCCATCCCTCTCATCTTCGGAGATTGCTATGCGTCTTGCTTCCACGAAAACTGCGGCGGCCTTGTGCGGTGGCCTGTTGCTGGCCATGAGCGTTCCGGCCAGTGCTGCAGTCGACGCCAAACTGCTCGACATGCTCAAGGCCAACGGTTCCATTTCCCAGGCGCAGTACATCGAACTGCAAACTGAACTGGCCAAGGATCAGAAGGCTCAGCAAATCGCGCAGCAGGCGCAGCAAGAGACCAACGAGCAGATCGCGGCGACCGCGAAGAAAACCAACGAGCTGAGCTCCTTCGACCAGAAACTCGCCTGGGCCGCCAAGACCCAGTTCAAGGGCGACGTGCGTTTCCGTCAGGAGACCGTCAAGAACGATGGCGTGCCGAACAGCAAGGACCAGGACCGTCAGCGCATTCGTGCCCGTCTGGGTGCCTACACCGAAATCAACCCGCAGGTGGACACCGGTATCCGTATTGCCACCGGCAGCAGCGACGACGCCCGCTCCACCAACCAGGACCTGAACAACTACTTCGACAAGAAGCAGATCTGGCTCGACCAGGGTTACGTCGACTACCACCCTGACGCAATCAAGAACCTGCACCTGATCGCCGGTAAAATGAACCAGCCGTGGGTGAGCATGGGCGACATCATCTGGGACAGCGACATCAACCCGGAAGGTCTGGCCGTCACCTACAAGTATCCGTTGAACGGCAGCACCGAGCTGTTCGGTAGCGCCGGCCACTACACCCTCAAGGACAACGTCGACGGCGAAGGCGTGCAGTTCAAGCACGACCTGCGTCTGTACGCTGGCCAGTTGGGCGGTCGCTTCGCACTGACCGACAGCCTGAAACTGACCCTGGGTGGCAGCCTCTATTCCTACGACAATGACAAGGACAGCACCTGCCCGACCACCGGCACCGTCACTGCGCCATGTGCCTTGGCCGTCAACGGCAACAGCCCGAACGAAACCTTCAAACTGTATGAAGGTTTTGGTCAACTGGACATCGCCAACCTGCCAGTACCGCTGTCGATCTACGGTCAGTACGTCAACAACAAAGACGCCAGCAACGACCAGGACACTGGCTGGCTGGCCGGCGTGAAAACCAAGGTTTATGGCTTCGGGATCGACTACAACTACCGCGACGTACAGCGTAACGCGGTGGTCGGTGCCTTCACCGACTCCGACTTCGCCAACGGCTACACCGGTTCGCGCGGCAGCAAGCTGAAAGTCAGCTACGAGCTGGACAAGAACTTCACCCTGGGTGCCACCTACTTCATGGCCAACTCGGACTACACCAACGCCAGCCTGAAGAAGACCGACTCCGACATCAATACGCTGCAACTGGATGCCGAAGCCAAGTTCTAAAACGCATCACCCTCTAGCCTGACGCGGGCGGGACGATCCCCATCATCCGTTCGTTTCGTCCCGCGCCGGCTATTTCTGCAGGATGCAAAAACACTGTAGGAGCTGCCGGAGGCTGCGATCTTTTGATCTTGTTTTTGAGGATCAAAAGATCGCAGCCTTCGGCAGCTCCTACAAGTGAGATTCTATTTTTCCTTACGGCGTTGCTCGGCCAGACGCTCAGCCAGCGCATCCACACCCTCTTGCGGCTTCTCCGGCATCGCCTTCAACGTGGCCTGCATCAAACGCATCTGACGAATGAACCGCCGACAGTTGGGGCAGAACATCAGGTGATGGCGCACCAGCAGCTTCTCGCGAAAGCTCAACTGGCCATCGAGATAATCGCTGGAGCGTGCCACTTGTTCCTTGCAGGTCAGCATTCGCCGGTCTCCTCAAAATGCTCCACCGTGGCGAAGACTTTCAGCCGCGCACGATGCAGCAGCACACGGACATTGGAGAGCGAGATCTCCAGAAGATTACAGATCTCTTCCAGCTCCAGACCCTGACGTTCGCGCAGCAGCAACACGCTGCTTTGCAGTTCCGACAGGCTGAGCAAGGTGTGCTCAAGGCAATCACGCAGTTCGCTTTCGGTGAGCAAGGCTTCCGGGGTGTCCTGATGCCAGGCGAATGGCGCCACCAGCCAATGGCCGTCACCGGGCGAAAAACGGTCGTCATCGATGGTGCCGTGGGGAGACGGCAGGTCATCCATCAACACTTCGCGGCGGTTTTGTTTGTAGCGGCTCTTGGCCGAGTTGGCGGTGATGGTCAGCAGCCAGGTCTTGAGACTGGAACGACCCTCGAAGCTGCCGATATGGCGCACCACCGAGAGCCAGGCGTCCTGCACCACTTCTTCGACATGGCGCTGGCCGACAATCGCGTAAGCCACGGCGCGCATGGCGCTCTGGTAGGTGCTGACCAGCTCCTTGAACGCCTTTTGCTCACCGGCGAGCAGGCGTTCGAGCAGCTGGGTGTCGTCGGTTGCGGCCATGCACGCCTCGTTTGCAAATACCGATTAACGTTAACGCACTCGACCCTGTGGCGAGCGAGCTTGCTCGCGCTCGGCTGCGCAGCAGTCGCAAAACCGGCGATTGCGGTTCTTCAGCAAGACCGCAATCGCCGGTGTCGGGAGCGCTACGCACTCGAGCGGGAGCAAGCTCCCTCGCCACAAGGGCGGGTGACTCAGCGCTTGCGCAGAATCACGCTGCCGATCGAGTAACCGGCGCCGAACGAGCTCAGCACGGCCAGCGAACCGGCGGCCAGATCGTCCTGATATTTGTGGAAGGCAATCACCGAGCCGGCAGAGCTGGTGTTGGCGTAGGTGTCGAGAATCACCGGCGCTTCTTCTTCAGTGGCTTCACGGCCCAGCAGCTTGCGCACGATCAGGTGGTTCATGCTCAGGTTGGCCTGGTGCAGCCAGAAGCGCTTGACGTCGCCGACGTTGAGTTGGTTCTCCTCCAGGTGCTCACCGATCAGCTCGGCGACCATCGGGCAGACATCCTTGAACACCTTGCGGCCTTCCTGCACGAACAGCTTGTCGCGGGCGCCGATGCCCTCTTCCGCGGCGCGGTTGAGGAAGCCGAAGTTGTTGCGGATGTTGTTGGAGAACTTGGTCAGCAGTTTGGTGCTGACCACGTCGAACTGGTGTTTGGACGTCGCCAGGTCGGCACGCTCGATGATTACCGCCGTCGCGGCGTCACCGAAGATGAAGTGGCTGTCGCGGTCACGGAAGTTCAGGTGACCGGTGCAGACTTCCGGGTTGACCATCAGGATCGCCCGGGCCTGGCCCAGTTGCACGCTGTTGGCCGCGGCCTGAATGCCGAAGGTCGCCGAGGAGCAGGCGACGTTCATGTCGAAACCGAAACCCTGAATGCCCAGTGCTTCCTGGACTTCGATGGCGATGGCCGGGTAGGCGCGCTGCAGATTGGAGCAGGCGACGATCACGCCGTCGATGTCGGCGGCGGTCTTGCCGGCACGTTGCAGCGCCTGTTCAGCGGCGCCGATGGCCATCTGGCACAGCACAGACCATTCGTCGTTGGAACGCTCCGGCAGGCGCGGGGCCATGCGCGCAGGATCAAGGATGCCGTCCTTGTCCATGACAAAGCGGCTCTTGATGCCCGAGGCTTTTTCGATGAATGCAGCACTGGATTCGGTCAGCGCCTGGACTTCACCGCTGGCGATGGCGTCGGCGTTGTCGGCGTTGAACTGCGCGACGTAGGTATTGAAAGACTGCACCAGCTCTTCGTTGGAGATGCTGTTGGCCGGGGTGTACAGGCCGGTGCCGCTGATGACGACGTTATGCATGGTCGTTTCTCTAATCTGTTCAGGCAGAAAGCGCTGGCACCGACGTACCAACACACAAAGGGTCTGTTCCCGTCCGGGGACGCTGACCTGGCATCGCTTTATTCCGCCACGTGACCCGGCCGAAGGCTCTGGGTCACGAAACCGGCGTTTATGGTCGCGAAGTTTGCCATAAACCCAAGGTTTTGGCGCCTTTCTCAAGCACCACCCCATTTCCCTGTAGGAGTGAGCCTGCTCGCGATTGCGGTGTGTCAGTCAGTATTACGGTGACTGACACACCGCAATCGCGAGCAGGCTCACTCCTACAAGGGATTGTGTAAGGCTCACTGTCAGGCCTCGACCTGACTCCATTGCTTGCTCAGCCGTTTGTCCGAGATCGGCGCTTTCGTCCCCAACTGCTGGGCGAACAGCGACACGCGGTATTCCTCCAGCCACCAACGGTACAGTTCAAGCTGCGGATCGCGTTTGCCTTCCTGGGCATGTTTAGCCGCGCGGGTCTGGTATTGCGCCCAGAGGCCGGCCAGTTCACCGCTCCAGACGCGATCCTTCTGCACTTGCGCACCGAGTTTCTCGAAACGCTGCTCGACCGCCTTCAGATAACGCGGCAACTCTTTGAGCCATTGCATCGGTGTTTCCCGGACGAAACCCGGATACACCAGATTGCTGATTTGCTGCTTGATGTCATTCAGCGCCACAGCCTGCGCCAGATCGATCTTGCCCTTGAAGCGTTTTTGCAGGCCGTGCCACAGCTTGAGGATCTCCAGCGTCAGCCTTGCCACGCGCTCGGCGTGTTCGGTCCAGCTGCCGCGTTTGCGTTCGGCCAATGCGGCGAGCCCGGCGCCGTCACGGGGCAACGGGTCTTCGCCTTCCAGAATGCAGCTGTCGAGGCTGGCCAGCAGAATGTCTTCGACCAGCGCATCCACTCGGCCCAGCTCGCGATACAGCAGGCCCAACTCGGTGATACCCGGCAGTTTGCTGCGCAGGAACTTCGCCGGCTCCGCCAGCTGCTGCAGCAGCAGCCGCTGCAAGGCGCGGCGATGCTGGAACTCAGCTTCGGCCGGGGTCGAGAACCGCCCTTCCTTGACCGTGCCGCCCTCTTCCACCAGCGCCGGATAGACCGTCATCGACAATCCGGCAATCTTCTGCTGGGTCTTTTCCGCCACCGGGGCGAAGACCTTGGCCTCCACCGGTTGCTGACTTTTCGCACTCTGCGGCACGGCCAAAGCCGCCTGGCTGGCTTCGGCAAAACGCGCGGTCAGCTCGGCCAGGTCGCGGCCCTCGCCGAGGAACTTGCCCTGGCCGTCGACGATTTCCAGGTTCATCCGCAGATGGCTTTCGACCTGCTGCGCGGCTTCCGCCCATGCTTCATCGCTGACGCGCGCACCGGTCATGCGCAGCAACTCGCGACCGAGCGCTTGCGGCAATGAGCCTTCAGCGAAGGTCATGCGCTGCAACGCCGCCTTGATGAAATCAGGTACCGGCACGAAGTTCTTGCGCAAGGCTTTCGGCAGATTGCGCACCAGCGCAATGCACTTGGCCTCGATCAGTCCCGGCACCAGCCATTCCAGACGTTCCGGTGGCAGCATCGGCAGCAGCGGTGCCGGCACGCGCAGGGTCACGCCGTCGCGCGGGTGATTGGGTTCGAAGTGATAACTGAGCGCCAGTTCCAGATCACCGATGTGCAGCGTGTCCGGGTAGTCGCGCGCGGTGACCTCACTGGCCTCGCGGGCCAGCACGTCTTCTTCGCGCATGATCAGCAATTGCGGGTCTTTCTGGCTGTTGACCCGATACCAGCTGTCGAACGTCGCGGTCTGATGAATCTCCGCCGGCAAGCGCGCATCGTAGAACGCGTACAGGGTTTCTTCGTCAGCGAGAATGTCGCGGCGCCGAGCCTTGGCTTCCAGTTCGTCGAGCTGTTCGAGCAACTGCTTGTTGGCGGTCAGGCACTTGGCTTTCGACTGAATCTCGCCACGCACCAGACCTTCACGGATAAACAGCTCACGCGAGACCAGCGGATCCACCGGGCCGTAATGCACCGGGCGGCGACCGACCACGATCAGCCCGAACAGGGTGATCTGCTCGTAAGCCACGACCTGGCCGCGCTTCTTCTCCCAGTGCGGTTCGAAATGGTTTTTCTTGATCAGGTGCCCGGCCAGCGGCTCGATCCAGTCGGCATCGATCTTGGCGACCATCCGCGCGTAAAGCTTGGTGGTTTCCACGAGTTCGGCGGTCATCAGCCACTGCGGACGTTTCTTGCCGATGCCCGACGACGGGTGAATCCAGAAGCGCCGCTGCCGGGCGCCGAGGTAATCGCCGTCCTCGGTTTTCTGACCGATCTGGCTGAGTAGGCCGACCAATACTGCTTTGTGCAGTTTCGGGTAATCCGCCGGCTCTTTATTGAGGCTCAACTGCATGTCGCGGCAGATCAGACTCAACTGGCGATGGGAATCACGCCACTCGCGCAGACGCAGATAATTGAGGAAATTCTTCCGGCACCAGTTGCGCAGCGGGCTGGCGGTCAGCGCCTGACGCTGCTCTTCAAAACCGCGCCACAGATTGACCAGTCCGGCGAAGTCCGAATCGCTGTCTTTCCATTGTGCGTGGGCCTGATCGGCTGCTTGCTGACGCTCCGGTGGACGCTCGCGCGGGTCCTGAATCGACATCGCACTGGCGACGATCAGCACTTCCTGCAAGCTGCCGAGTTTTGCCGCTTCCAGCAGCATGCGGCCCATGCGCGGGTCCACCGGCAGACGCGCCAGTTGGCGCCCGAGCGGGGTCAGCTGGCTGTTGCGATCCACCGCCGAGAGCTCTTGCAGCAGGTTGAAACCGTCGCTGATCGCCTTGCCGTCCGGCGGCTCGATGAACGGGAACGCAGTGATTTCGCCGAGGCGCAGGTGCAGCATCTGCAAGATCACGGCGGCAAGGTTGGTACGCAGAATTTCCGGATCGGTGAACTCCGGGCGACCGAGGAAATCTTCCTCGCTGTACAGGCGCACGCAGATCCCCGGTTCGACCCGGCCGCAGCGACCTTTACGCTGATTGGCGCTGGCCTGGGAAATCGCTTCGATCGGCAGGCGCTGGACCTTGGCGCGATAGCTGTAGCGACTGATGCGCGCTGTGCCGCTGTCGATCACGTAACGGATGCCCGGCACGGTCAGCGAGGTCTCGGCGACGTTGGTCGCCAGCACTACGCGGCGCCCCGGATGCGACTGGAAAATCCGCTGCTGTTCGGCCGGCGACAGGCGCGCGTACAGCGGCAGGATTTCCGTGTGTTTGAGCTGAGCCTTGCGCAGCATGTCGGCGGCGTCGCGAATCTCGCGTTCGCCGGGCAGGAACACCAGCACATCGCCGGGACTGCGGCGTTCGCTGCGCTCATAGGCGGCGATTTCATCGAGGGTGGCGAGGATCGCCTGGTCCACGGTCAGGTCGTCCTCGACGCGGTTGCCCTCTTCGTCCTGCTCCAGGGTCAGCGGGCGATACCAGGTGTCCACCGGGAAAGTCCGCCCGGACACCTCGACGATCGGCGCATCGTCGAAATGCTTGGAGAAGCGCTCCAGATCGATGGTCGCCGAAGTGATGATGACCTTCAGATCCGGGCGACGCGGCAGCAGGGTTTTCAGGTAACCGAGCAGGAAGTCGATGTTCAGGCTGCGTTCGTGGGCTTCGTCGACGATGATCGTGTCGTAGCGCTCGAGGTAGCGGTCGTTCTGGGTTTCCGCCAGCAGGATGCCGTCAGTCATCAGTTTGATCAGGGTGTTGGAATCGCTTTGATCCTCGAAGCGCACCTGATAGCCGACCAGCGAACCGAGCGGCGTACCGAGCTCTTCGGCCACACGGCTGGCGACACTGCGCGCAGCGATTCGGCGCGGCTGGGTGTGGCCGATCAAGCCATGCTGGCCGCGACCGATTTCCAGGCAGATTTTCGGCAACTGGGTGGTTTTACCCGAGCCGGTTTCGCCGGCAATGATCAGCACCTGATGCTTCTCCAGCGCGGCCTTGATTTCGTCGCGCTTGGCGGCGATCGGCAGGCTGTCGTCGTAACGAATCACTGGCAGGCTGGCACGGCGCGCCAGCACCTGATCACAGGACGCCTGCATGCGCGCCACCCACTGGGCCAGTTTGGCCTCGTCGGGTTTCTTGCGCAGCTCGAGCAACTGCCGCCGCAGCCGGTGACGGTCGGCGAGCATGGCGTGATCGAGGTTTTTCAGCAGTTTGTCGATGGAGGGCGATTCGTCGGTCATCGGGTACGCAATTCGGTCGTCTGTTTATGCAGGGGGGCGATTGTCGCAGATTTGCGTCACTGAACACGACTGCGAGGTGCTTTTGTGGCGAGGGGATTTATCCCCGATCGGCTGCGCAGCAGTCGCCGACTGGATATGAAAGTCGCTCTGAAGCGTCTGAGTTGAATGGTTTTGGGGGGTGCTTCGCACCCCATCGGGGATAAATCCCCTCGCCACAATGTGTTTACCTGGGAGTCATTCGTTATCCAGACCTTTGCGGCGGTAAGGGAAGACGTCGATGACTTTGCCGGCGCGAATCGCCTCTTGCAAACCCTTCCAGTAATCGGCGTTATACAACTCGCCATGCAGTTGATCGAACAGTTTGCGCTGCCCGGCATCGGCGAACAGGAAAGGCGGAAACTCTTCCGGGAACACATCCAGCGGCCCGATCGAGTACCACGGTTCGGAGGCCATTTCGTCCTCGGGGGTGCGCGGCGCGGGGATGTGGCGGAAGTTCGCTTCGGTCAGGAAACAGATCTCGTCGTAGTCGTAGAACACCACTCGGCCGTGACGAGTGACGCCGAAGTTCTTCAACAGCATGTCGCCGGGAAAGATGTTGGCCGCGGCCAGTTGTTTGATCGCCAGGCCGTAATCCTCCAGTGCCTCGCGCACCTGCGCGTCGTTGGCGTTTTCCAGGTAAAGGTTGAGCGGGGTCATCCGGCGCTCGGTCCAGCAGTGGCGGATCAGCACCGTGTCGCCCTCGACCGAGACCGTCGACGGCGCGACCTCGAGCAGTTCTTCCAGGCACGCCGGATCGAACTTGCTCAGCGGAAAGCGGAAGTCGGCGAACTCCTGGGTATCGGCCATGCGCCCGACCCGGTCGACACTTTTCACCAGTCGGTACTTTTCGATCACCGTCGCCCGGTCGACGTTTTTCGACGGCGAGAAACGGTCCTTGATGATCTTGAACACGGTGTTGAAGCCCGGCAGGGTAAACACGCTCATGACCATGCCGCGCACGCCGGGGGCCATGATGAACTGGTCGTCGGTGTTGGCCAGGTGATTGATCAGCGCCCGGTAGAACTCGGATTTGCCGTGCTTGTAGAAGCCGATCGAGGTGTACAGCTCGGCGATGTGCTTACCCGGCAGGATGCGCCGCAGGAAGCCGATGAACTCCGCCGGCACCGGCACATCGACCATGAAATACGAACGGGTGAAGGAGAAGATGATCGACACATCGGCTTCGTCGGTGATCAGCGCATCGATCTGAATCCCGCGGCCCTCGCGGTGCAGCAATGGAATCACCAGCGGCCACTGCTCGTCGCGGGTGTAGATGCGCCCGACCAGATACGCGCCCTTGTTGCGGTACAACACCGAGGAAAACAACTCGACGCTCAGCTCCGGATCCTTGCACACCCAGTCCGGCAAATTCTCGCGCAGTTGCGACTCGAGGCGCTGCAGGTCGCCGGGCAAATCGGCGTAATCCTCGCTGAAGCGGTAGTCGGCAAAGATGCTGGCGAGCATTGATGACAATTGGCCCTGCGGCTTGTAGGTGCGGGTTTGTGCGGCCCGGGCGCGGCGCAGGCTCGGCCGGGTGGTGTGGATGAACATGCAGCCGTCGCTGATCAGGTCGTGACTGAACAGCCCGCAGAAAATCGAGTTGTACCAGGTCTCGGACAGTTCATCGTCGAAGCGCAGGTCGATGACACTGATGTAAGCACTTTTCACCAACGGCCAACTGCCGACATTCATCAGCGTCTCGTCGTCGAAATGCTCGCGCAGGCGGGCGATGGTTTCGCCGACCTTTTCTTCGTAGAGATTGATCCGCGCCGCCGACGCGGTCTGCGTCTCCTGCCAGCGCGCCTGCTCGAAGCGCTCGCGCGCACCATCGGTAATCCGCCGGAAGTGCTCGCGGTAATCGTCAAAGCCATCGAGGATCATGCGGGCGATGTCGGTGGCTGGCCATTGCTGCGGCATAGATGAGACCTCGGCGTGCAAGTGGAAATCTGTGCCTGAGCTTAGCCACGGATGCATGCGCAGGAGAAGTGCAATTTCTGCCAAAAGCGCGGCAGGGTTGTACAGAGACACAGTTTTTATCAAAGTTTTTTGAGTCGACCGTTCGGTCAATTAACCGCCCTCTCAGTCTCGCCTGCCGCCCCGCGCCAGCCCGCGAATTCCCTGGGATTCGGATCCAATCCCTGCCCCACCGCTCTGGCTCGCGGTTTTACCGCTGCGTTCCCGCCTGTCGATGAAAGAGAAGAACTGCTCACAGATTGGTCTTACCAAAATAGTGGCACTTTGATATACAGCCCGCCAGTACCCGCCTCACAACAAGATCCTCGGCCCACGAGGACGACCTCTTCCTCATAGATCAAGGAGCACATTGATGTCTATCCGCAATCTGCGCATCGGTTTGCGCGCCAGTTTGAGTTTTGCCGTATTGGCCGCCCTGCTGGTGGTGGTCGGCCTGTTCGGCCTGGGCCAGATGAAAAATCTGCGTGAGAGCGCAACGGTGATCGAGGAATCGTGGATGCCCAGCATCGAGAGCATTCACGATGCGGCGGCGAACATCGCCAACATCCGCCTCGAATCCCTGCGCCTGATCACCAGCACCCAGCCGGCGGTACGCGACACAAGCAAAGGCCTCATCAAGGTGCAACGCGAAGAATTGTCGAAGCGCCTGAAGGACCACACCGCTCTACTGGCCAGCGATGCGGAACGGGCGATGCTCGACGGTTTGAATGGCGACGTCGCCAAGTACATGAGCATCCTGGACCAGATCATCGCTCAGATCGACGCCGGGCAAAGTGAACAGGCCTATGCCCGTCTGAACAATGAACTGGCGCCACAGGGCCGGATCCTCGACAAGGCGCTGGAGCAGATGATCAGCGTCAACCAGCAAGGCGCCGACAGCGCCGCCGAGGCTGCTGCCGGGGTTTATCAGCAGGCGCTGTGGATTGTCGCGACCATCATCGTTGTCGCCCTGATCGCCACCCTGCTGCTGGCCTGGCTGCTGACCCGCAGCATCACCGCACCGATCAATCAAGCCCTGTCCGTCGCGCAAAAAATTGCCGCCGGCGACCTCAGCGGCCAGATTGCCGATCACGGTAGCGATGAGGCGGCGCAGTTGCTCAGCGCCCTCGCCGAGATGCAGAACAACCTGCGCTCGACCATCCGGGGCATCAGCGAATCGGCGCAGCAACTGGCCTCCGCCGCCGAAGAAATGAGCTCGGTGATGGAGCAAAGCACCCGTGGCCTGCAACAGCAGAACGATCAGATCGAACAGGCCGCCACCGCCGTCACCGAGATGAGCACGGCGGTGGATGAAGTTGCGGCCAACGCGGTGTCCAGCGCCGAGGCCTCCGAAGCCTCGAACGAGGACAGCAAACACGGGCATGTGCAGGTCAGCGAGACCATCAGCTCGATTCAGGAACTGGTCAGCGCGGTGCTCGGTGCGTCGGAGCAGGCCGAAGGCCTCGCCACTCAGGCTCAGGACATCAGCAAGGTGCTCGAGGTGATTCGCGGCATCGCCGGGCAAACCAACCTGCTGGCGCTCAACGCCGCCATCGAAGCGGCGCGCGCGGGTGAGGCCGGACGCGGTTTTGCGGTGGTCGCCGATGAAGTGCGTTCGCTGGCGCAACGCACGCAGAACTCCACCGAAGAAATCGAGCTGATGATCAGCAGCATCCAGCAAGGCACTGGCGCCACCGTCGGCGCCTTGCAAAGCAGTGCCGAGCAGGCCAGCCACACACTCCGCCGGGCCAACAGTGCCGGTCAGGCACTGGAGAAAATCACCGCGTCGATCTCGCAGATCAACCAGCGCAACCTGGTGATCGCCAGCGCGGCCGAGCAGCAAGCGCTGGTGGCGCGCGAGGTTGATCAGAATCTGGTGACCATCCGCGATCTCTCGACCCAGACCGCCGCCGGCGCTACCCAGACCTCCGCTGCCAGTCAGGAACTGTCGCGCCTGGCGATCGACCTCAACGGCCTGGTGACGCGCTTCGTGCTCTGAATGAAAAATTAAATGCCCGATTGACGGTTGCCATCGACAGGGCGCTCGGCAACACTCTCGTCCCGATCAAGGAAGGAGTGCCATCGTGAGCGCTGTCGATATTTTCCGCATGCTGTCGCTGGCAGCCATCTGGGGCGCGAGCTTCCTGTTCATGCGCATTATTGCGCCGGTGATCGGCACTATTCCGACCGCGTTCTTTCGGGTGTCGATTGCTGCCGTCGGTCTGCTGGTGATTCTCGGGCTGATGCGCATCAGCTGGGATTTCAAGGGCAAACTGAAAACGGTGATGTTGCTGGGCGTTATCAACTCGGGGATTCCGGCGACGTTGTATTCAGTGGCAGCGCAGGTGTTGCCGGCCGGTTACTCGGCAATCTTCAACGCCACCACGCCGTTGATGGGCGTGTTGATTGGCGGGCTGTTTTTCAGCGAAAAACTCACTGTCGCGAAACTGACCGGGGTGTTTCTCGGCTTGTTCGGTGTCGGCGTGCTGACGCGCGCAGGTCCGGTCGCGTTCGATCTGCAATTGCTGATGGGCGCCCTCGCCTGCCTGCTCGCTACCACTTGCTACGGCTTCGCCGGGTTCCTCACGCGGCGCTGGCTGGATCACAGCGGCGGGCTCGACAGTCGTCTCTCGGCCGTGGGCAGCATGCTCGGCGCCTCGCTGTTTCTGTTGCCACTGTTCGGCTACAGCGTGATCACCGCCCCTCCGGCAAGCTGGGGTGGGTGGAATGTCTGGCTGTCGCTGCTGGGCCTGGGTCTGGGCTGCACGGCGTTCGCCTACATCATCTATTTCCGCCTGCTCAGCTCCATCGGCCCGGTGAAATCGATGACCGTGACCTTCATGATTCCGGCGTTCGGCGTGTTGTGGGGCGCGTTGCTGCTGGATGAGCCGTTGTCGATGGCGCACCTGTATGGCGGGGTGTTGATTGCGCTGGCGTTGTGGCTGGTGTTGAAGCCGGCGGTGGTGAAGCCCGCTGCCGCAACAGTCCGCTGATTTTGCGGCGTTAACAAGTCAGCCTTCGCGAGCAAGCCCGCTCCCACAGGAGGAATGCATTCCAATTGTGGGAGCGGGCTTGCTCGCGAAGAGGCCGGCCCAGACACTGAAAATGCCCGGGTCGGCCTGAAGGTTTTCAAGCAGTTTTACGGAACACAAACGCCAGCCCGACGATGATCAACAGCATCCCCAGCACACTCAACGCCGCCAGACGATTGCCGAAAATCAGGTAATCCATCACCGCCGTCACCGCCGGTACCAGATAGAACAGACTGGTGACATTCACCAGATTGCCCCGGGCGATCAGGCGATAGAGCAACAGTGTCGCCAACACCGACACCACCAGTCCCATCCACAACACCGGCACGATGAAACCCGTGCTCTGTTCAAAGTGGAACGGCTGAAATGGCACAAATATCCCGCACAACAACAGCCCGGCCAGATACTGCACCGGCAATGTGCCGAGGGGATTGTCGGTGATGCGTTTCTGCATGATCGAGCCCACCGTCATGCTCGCCAGCGCCAACAGACCGAACAGCATCCCTGCCCAGGACATCCCCGCCAGTCCGATCCCCTGATAAACCACCATGATCAGCCCGGCCAGCCCCAGCGCCAGACCGAACATCCGGCTCGCCGAGCGCTGCCGCTCTATCAACACGACAGTGAGGATCGGCTGTACGCCCATGATGGTCGCCATCACCCCCGGCGTGACTCTGGTGTTCAGGGCCAACAGATAGAAAATCTGATACGCCCCCAACAACACCACGCCCGTTGCAATCGCAAACAGCATCGGCCGACCGCCCTTGGGCACCTTCAACTTGAGCAGCGGCGTCAACAGCAACAGCCCGCACAGCGCGATCACAAAGCGCATCAGCAGAAAGGCAAAAGGTGACGCATGGGCCAGGCCCCATTTGGAGAAGATCGCCCCGCTGCTCCACAGTAGAACGAACAGGCTCGTGGACGTCGCCGCGAGCGCGGATTTTTTCGAAAGGACAAACATGAATACCACCTGTAGTCAGGCAAACAGCCAACTCAGCCGAGGCTGAAATTCAGTAGGTTTTCTGGCGAGCGCAGGGGTCAGCAGAGAATGCCGATCAGCCCGAAACGCCAACGCCCGGCGGTGATACGACGGCGCACACCGGCGTGCTACTGACAGGTGGAGGGTAATGACTGATCTGCCCAGGCTGCTGATTCCCGCACGGCACGACGCCAGCGTTGACCGCTGAATCGACTACCGCGTTGATGAGGGATGCAGGCATTGGGGCTGATCTTTTTTGAAGGGTTTGGAGAGTGAATCAGATGATTCACGAGCGCCGACTATAACCAGCGTGGGACATGGATTGCAATGATTTGGACAAAGGGCCAGCAGGGACAGTTGGCCGCGAGGTGATTAGGCTGAAGAGCAACGGATAGGCCCATTGATGGGGAGACAGGGAATGCTCGGGATCACATGCCAAGGGAACGGACGAATTTGCGGTATCAGTTGTACAAGTCGCAGGCCAGGAAACAGGCAAGCATCGCCAAAGCTCTATTGCAGCTACCAGCGCGGCAAGACTTGTCGAAAGTACGCTTCGAACCCATCGACGCCATAGCACTGAGCGCGTTCGAGCTCTGGGAGAATCCACTTTTTTGCTGGCGAGAGGTTGCCGCATGGAAATCACGAGAACCCCTGTCCCTGGATATCGCGATCTGGTTCGAAGAACAGCTCTGCGGACTGTGCTTCGTCAATCCGAACAAAAGCCGCCAACGTATTCGAATCGTACGATTGGAAGGGCGACCCGGAGATTCTCACCCGCTGAAAAATCGTATCGGGACCTTGGCGATGATGGTCATCGATGAGTTCGCCCAAATAGTCGGCAGCAAGTTCATTGAAGTCCAGGAGCCAATGCAGGGCGCAATTCCTGTTTATACAAAGCTCGGCTTCAAATTTGATTTGGAAGGTCGTCTTGTCCTAGCAGTGGAGAGTAAAGTATCGTGAAAACAGTTCAAGTAATGATCAATGAGGGAGGGAGCATGCGCAAATCAGTCAAGAAATCCCCCGCTAAGAAAAGATCAATCAAAACAGAAGAAAAGATTGTGTCATCCGGGCTATCAGCCAATCAGCAGCGCTTTCTGCAGTTACTGATTACAGGCATTGAAGACGAACCCAACGTTCTCGCCGGGCGCCGCTGACTCACAGACAATAAAAAACCGCTCACAAGGAGCGGTTTTTTCATTTCAACATCCGGCTTCAACCAAACAGCCAATACCCCAGCAACGTCAACACTACCACTGCCAATACCGGACGCAGGATGCGGTAGGCCTTGGGATTGCGGCGTTTCCACTGTTTGACCACGCCGCTGAACCGGTCGCTGAAGTTCTTGCTCCAGGCGTAGGCCTGGTTGATGCCGCCGACACGTTCATCATCAAGGTTCTGCGGCGCGGTGGCGCGGCCCAGCCAGGCGCTGATGGCGCGATTGATGCGGGTCATCAGGCGGTTGCTCAGCGGGCGTTCGACATCGCAGAACAGGATGACGCGGGTCTGTTCGGTCTCGTTCTTGACCCAGTGCACGTAGGTCTCATCGAACATCACGTCTTCACCGTCACGCCAGGCGTAGACCTGACCATCAACGAAGATCCGGCAATCGTCGGAGTTCGGTGTCGACAGGCCCAAGTGATAACGCAGCGAGCCGGCAAACGGGTCACGGTGCGGGTTCAGATGGCTGCCACCCGGCAACAGCGCGAACATCGCGCCTTTGACGTTAGGGATCGCACTGACCAGCGCCACGGTCTTCGGGCACAGGGTTTCGGCCGACGGCAGCGGTTTGTCGTACCACTTGAGGTAGAAACGTTTCCAGCCTTTTTTGAAGAACGAGCCGAAACCGGCGTCATTGTTCTTCTCGGCGGCGCGGATGTAGCCCTCGTCGAACAGGTGCATGGCTTCGTCGCGAATGGTTTCCCAGTTATCGCGCAACACATCCAGCTCCGGAAACTTGCTGCGATCCAGATACGGTTTGGAGGGAACGCCGGAGAACAGGTACATCAGCGCGTTGTACGGGGCGAACAGCGCCGAGTGGTTGACGAACTGACGCAGTACCGGCAGACGCGCCTTGCCGCGCAAATGCACATAGAGGATGCTGCCCACAAACAGCAGCAACACCAACACCTTGGCGGCTAACGAAAAGGTCATCAACGACTCCTTGAATAAAGACAACGCTGCGTAATGCCCATTACCCGGCATGGCAGCCGGCCATGATAAACACTACCGGCCTCGGGAAAAACCCGCTGAACCCAAGATTCAGTGTTAAGAATTGCGCAACAAAGCATTTATTAGCATAACGATCCTGAACCCTGGCTGATCTGAGTCAATTCGACTACTGCTGATTCTCCTGCTCGGTGAACAGATCGCTGAACAGCATGCTCGACAGATAGCGCTCACCGGAGTCCGGCAAAATCACCACGATGGTCTTGCCCTGCATTTCAGGCTTCTCGGCTAAACGCACTGCCACGGCCATGGCCGCGCCGCAGGAGATACCGCACAAAATCCCTTCTTCCTGCATCAGGCGCAGCGCCATGGCCTTGGACTCGTCGTCAGTGACCTGCTCCACCCGGTCGACCATCGACAGATCGAGGTTCTTCGGCACGAAACCCGCGCCAATCCCCTGAATCTTGTGTGGGCTCGGCTTGATCTCTTCACCCGCCAGCGCCTGGCTGATGACCGGAGAAGACACCGGCTCCACTGCCACCGACAGAATCGGTTTGCCCTGGGTATTCTTGATATACCGCGAAACGCCGGTGATGGTTCCGCCGGTCCCGACGCCAGCCACCAGCACATCGACGGCGCCATCGGTGTCGTTCCAGATTTCCGGGCCGGTGGTTTTTTCGTGGATCGCCGGGTTGGCCGGGTTATCGAACTGCGACGGCATGAAGTATTTGCCAGTGTCGCTGGCAACAATTTCGGCAGCCTTCTCGATCGCGCCTTTCATGCCCTTGGCCGGTTCGGTCAGGACCAGCTCTGCGCCGAGGGCCTTGAGCACCTTGCGCCGCTCGATGCTCATTGATGCCGGCATGGTCAGCATCAATTTGTAACCACGGGCGGCGGCAACGAAGGCCAGACCGATGCCGGTATTGCCCGACGTCGGTTCGACGATGGTCATGCCCGGCTTGAGTTTGCCGCTGCTTTCGGCGTCCCAGATCATGTTCGCGCCGATCCGGCACTTGACCGAATAACCGGGGTTGCGCCCCTCGATCTTGGCCAGAATGGTCACGCCGCGCGGCGCGATGCGGTTGATCTGCACCAGCGGCGTGTTGCCGATGGAATGGGCGTTGTCAGCGAAAATACGGCTCATGGCTGGGTCCTTATGCAGCGTTGAATTCAGCCTTTCAAGGTATGCCTGTTGCCGGGCGCAGTCCAGTCGGGTCGAACGTCTGCGCCGCGCCACAGTCAATCGCTTACATCGTTCGGGAATTGTTGCCATGAAGCGTCGTTATAGCTGGCCAATAGGGATTTTTGCCGTCGTGGTTGTGCTGCTGATCGCCCTGCACATCGCCCTGCCCTACGTGGTGCGCGATTACCTGAACGGCAAACTGGCCGACATGGGTGACTACCGCGGCCAGGTCACCGACGTCGATCTGGCCCTGTGGCGCGGCGCCTACCGGATCAACGGCCTGAAGATCGTCAAGGTCGACGGCAAGGTGCCGGTGCCGTTCGTCAACGCGCCCGTGATCGATCTGGCGGTCAGCTGGCATTCGCTGTGGTACGACCATGCCGTGGTGGCGCAGGTGCAATTCTTCAATCCCGAGATCAACTTCGTCGATGGCGGCCCCAACAAGCAGAACTCGCAGACTGGTAAAGGCACCGACTGGCGGGCGCAACTGGGCAAGTTGCTGCCGATCACTCTCGACGAGGTGCAGATCCACGACGGCAAGATCACTTTCCGCAATTTCAACTCCAAACCGCCGGTCAACATGAACGCCAGCAACGTCGAGGCGAGCATCTACAACCTGACCAACGTGGTCGATAAACAGGGCAAGCGCGATGCCCGCTTCGAAGGCAAGGCCAAGCTGCTCGGCCACGCACCACTGGAAACCACGGCCACTTTCGATCCGCTGAGCAATTTCGAGGACTTCCAGTTCCGCCTGCGCGCCCGCGACATCGAACTCAAGAGCATGAACGACTTCGCCTCGGCCTACGGCAAGTTCGACTTCAACGCCGGCCACGGCGACGTGGTCATCGAAGCCCAGGCGAAAAAAGCCCAGGTCACTGGCTACATCAAACCGCTGCTGCGCGACGTCGAAGTGTTCAACTGGCAGCAGGACGTGGAGAACAAGGACAAGAGCATCTTCCGCTCAGTCTGGGAGGCCATCGTCGGCGGCACGGAAACCGTGCTGAAGAACCAGGCCAAGAATCAGTTCGCCACCAAGGTCGAACTCAGTGGCAACGTGCATCAGCAAAACATCAGTGCGTTCGAAGCGTTTTTGCAGATTTTGCGTAATGGCTTCATTCAGGCTTTCAATGCGCGGTATGAGCGGCCGAAGCCGGATGCGGGCTAATTCTTACGATTAACGACATATCGACCAGATTCTTCAGCCGCCAGCGTGGACTTTTGCTGCAATGAGTCCCAACCAAGACAAGCCAAGGCTAATGACCTTGGCACCGCCTCCCGCCCATTACTGTATCGGCTGATGCTGCGGGCACTGACACCCAGCGCCTCGGCTGCCTGATTCAGTGAGAGTCCGGTACGTGCACGCCAATCGATGAAAATCCGAGTGTTTTCATCGACAGTGTTTTGGGCCAGCGCATCCATATAAAGCGTGTCTGCGCCAATCTGTATATCGGGCTCAAGCCATTCGACCGTCCAGCCATTGTCGTCAAGGGCCGCAGCCGCAAACACTTCGGGATCAAGCAATGGTTGCAGACCTGGATAAGCGTGGATGTCTCGGCTCAGGTCAAGGGTCAGATCCTGACCATCAATAAAGGTCAGTTTCAATCGAAAACCTGACAGTGCCTGCACAGCCGTCAGACGAGGCCTTTTCATGGGTAACATCGTTTCCAGTCCTCCAGCAGTTGCACTTGATGAGCCGCAACCCAAGCCAGCGCTTCCTTGATAATCAGCGGCGGTGCCTTGCCCGTCATGACTTCGACGGTTTCAAGGCTCAGCATCACGTCCACTCCGCCACCGATCAAGTGGACATGGGGTGGCGGGTGATCCTTCTCACGTAACTGAATGCGGTATTTGTCGCGAAATCGGTATTTAGTCGTCATGCCCGACAGGCTATCGCCAAATCGGCGATACCTGAATACTGGCCTCTGGCCGAAACCGAGTCAACATGTGACGCCCCATTCAGAGACTGAATAAGCCGTCTGCGTTCACAGTCGACCGGGGTGCGCGTTATAGTCGGGGCATCCGATTTTTTCGCCCCCGCCCTGCCCGTGCAGGTCGGCGTTACCGTTCGAGGATTAGCAGATGAAGTTCGAAGGCACCCAGGCCTACGTCGCCACCGATGACCTGAAGCTGGCGGTCAATGCCGCCATCACCCTGGAGCGGCCACTGCTGGTCAAGGGCGAACCCGGCACCGGCAAGACCATGCTCGCTGAGCAGTTGGCCGAATCGTTCGGCGCCAAGCTGATCACCTGGCACATCAAGTCCACCACCAAGGCCCATCAGGGCCTGTACGAGTACGATGCGGTTAGCCGTCTGCGCGACTCGCAACTGGGCAACGAAAAAGTCCACGACGTGCGCAACTACCTGAAGAAGGGCAAGCTCTGGGAGGCTTTCGAGTCCGAAGAACGGGTGATTCTGCTGATCGACGAAATCGACAAGGCCGACATCGAGTTCCCCAACGACTTGCTGCAAGAACTCGACAAGATGGAGTTCTACGTTTACGAGATCGACGAGACCATCAAGGCCAAGAAGCGCCCGATTATCATCATTACCTCGAACAACGAGAAAGAGCTGCCGGACGCCTTCCTGCGCCGCTGCTTCTTCCACTACATCGCCTTCCCCGACCGCAGCACCCTGCAGAAAATCGTCGACGTGCACTACCCGGACATCAAGAAGGATCTGGTCAGCGAAGCGCTGGACGTGTTCTTCGACGTGCGCAAGGTGCCGGGCCTGAAGAAGAAGCCGTCGACCTCGGAACTGGTCGACTGGCTGAAGCTGTTGATGGCCGACAACATCGGCGAAGCGGTGCTGCGCGAGCGCGATCCGACCAAGGCCATTCCGCCATTGGCCGGTGCGCTGGTGAAGAACGAACAGGACGTGCAGTTGCTTGAGCGCCTGGCGTTCATGAGCCGTCGCGGTTCTCGCTAAGAGGCTGATGCCATGTTGCTCAACCTGTTCAATGAAATGCGTGCCGCCAAGGTGCCGGTGTCGGTGCGCGAGCTGCTCGACCTGATCAACGCGCTGAAACAGCGCGTGACCTTCGCCGACATGGACGAGTTCTACTACTTGTCGCGGGCGATTCTGGTCAAGGACGAACGGCATTTCGACAAGTTCGACCGTGCGTTCGGCGCCTACTTCAATGGCCTGGAAAAGCTCGACGATCACTTGCAGGCGCTGATTCCCGAAGACTGGTTGCGCAAGGAATTCGAGCGTTCGCTGACCGACGAGGAACGCGCGCAGATCCAGTCCCTGGGTGGTCTCGACAAGCTGATTGAAGAGTTCAAGAAGCGTTTGGAAGAACAGAAGGAACGTCACGCCGGCGGCAACAAATGGATCGGCACCGGCGGCACCAGCCCGTTCGGTTCCGGCGGCTTCAACCCGGAAGGCATTCGGGTCGGCGACGCCGGCAAGCGTCAGGGCAAAGCGGTCAAGGTCTGGGATCAGCGCGAGTACAAGAACCTCGACGATTCGGTGGAACTGGGCACGCGCAACATCAAGGTCGCCCTGCGTCGCCTGCGCAAATTCGCCCGTCAGGGTGCGGCTGAAGAGCTGGACATCGACGGCACCATCGACCACACCGCCAAGGACGCCGGCCTGCTGAATATCCAGATGCGTCCGGAACGGCGCAACACGGTGAAGCTGTTGTTGCTATTCGACATCGGCGGCTCGATGGACGCGCACGTGAAGATCTGCGAGGAGCTGTTCTCGGCCTGCAAGACCGAGTTCAAGCATCTGGAGTACTTCTACTTCCACAACTTCATTTATGAGTCGGTGTGGAAGAACAACCTGCGCCGCACGTCCGAGCGTTTCTCGACGCAGGATCTGCTGCACAAGTATGGCGCCGACTACAAAGTGATCTTCATCGGTGACGCCGCCATGGCGCCCTACGAAATTACCCAGGCCGGCGGCAGCGTCGAGCACTGGAACGAAGAGCCGGGCTACCTGTGGATGCAGCGCTTCATGGAGAAGTACAAGAAGCTTATCTGGATCAATCCTTATCCGAAGGACACCTGGGGCTACACCTCGTCGACCAATATCGTGCGCGATTTGATCGAGGATCAGATGTATCCGCTGACGTTGCGTGGGCTTGAGGAAGGGATGCGGTTTCTGTCGAAATAATCTTCGTTAGCCGTGATGGCCCCTTCGCGAGCAAGCCCGCTCCCACATTTGGAATGCATTCCCCTATGGGAGCGGGCTTGCTCGCGAAGCTCTCAGCTATTTCGAAAGCGCTGCAAATACTCGAAATGCTCCCGGTGCGCCACGTCCTGCAACACCGGCCTCAACCGCACCTGCGCCCCCGGCAGACACTGCGCCAGTCGCGCCAGCGCCAACGGCGTCAACGCCCCCAAACGTGGATAGCCACCAATCGTCTGCCGATCATTGAGCAGCACAATCGGCTGTCCATCCGGCGGCACCTGCACCGCACCCAGCGGAATGCCTTCGGAAATCATCGGCCGGCCCTGATACTGCAACGCCTTGCCCAGCAACCGAATGCCCATGCGATCAGCGCGACTGTCCAGCGTCCACGGACTGTTGAACACATCGAACAGACTCTGTCCGCTGAACTGGCCGATCTGTGCGCCAAGCACCAGATCCAGCGGCGCGTTGAGGCGCAGATCAGGTCGATGCGCCAGCGGCACTTCACGCACCTGCAGAACCGCACCGCGATAACTCAACGTCGCGCCCTTGGTCAGCGGTAACCCCATACCATCAAGACCACCGAGTTCTTCGCGTACCACCGTGGCACTGCTGCCCAGCACCTGCGGCGCATCGAAACCACCGGGCGCCGCCAGATAAGCCCGGGCGCCGAGCAGCGGTTGGGTAAACTTCAATGTTTGCCCTTTGCCCAGTTTGAAACTGCGCCACGGCGCCAGCGCCTGCCCATCGATCTGCGCACCAAGATCAGCGCCGGCCAGCGCCAGCAGGCAATCTTCCTGCGCCACCACGGCAAACCCGCCGAGGGTGATTTCGATCACCGGCAGATCCAGCGCATTGCCGAGCAACCAATTGCCCCAACACATCGAACTCCAATCCGCGGCACCGCCCTGGGTCACGCCCAAATGGCGCACGCCAAAACGCCCGGCGTCTTGCAACAGGCACAGCGGTGTACTGGCTTCAATCGTCAGTCGGCTCATGCCAGCGCCTCCAGTGGCGTGTCATCGCCGCCCAGGTTGACGAACTCGGCGTGGCTCACCGCTTCGAAACGCACGGTGTCGCCGGGTTGCATCAGGCTGTAGCCGTCGCGATGACGGTCGAACAGTTTCGCCGGGGTGCGGCCGATCAGGTTCCAACCGCCGGGGGACACCACCGGATAAGCCGCTGTCTGCCGCTCGGCGATACCGACGCTGCCGGCCGCAACTTTTTTGCGCGGGGTGTCCAGACGTGGCGCCGCCAGCACCTCTTCCACCAGTCCCATGAAGGCGAATCCCGGTGCAAAGCCAAGGGCGAACACCTGATATTCGCGAGCGCTGTGCCGACGAATCACCTCCTCCACCGCCAACCCGCTGCGCTGCGCCAGCAGGCTCAATTCGGGGCCGACACTCAGGTCGTACCAGACCGGCAACACATGGCACTGGCCGCCGGTGCGCGCATTTGGCGACAGGTCGATCAACGCTTCTGCGATCAATTCACGCGCCTGACTCGGGCTCAGCGCGGTCAGATCGTAATGCACCATCAACGTGGTGTAGGACGGCACCAAGTCGATCAACTGCGCGGCAAACACCGCGCGCAAGCGCTCACTGGCGGCGAGCATCCACGGCATGTTGGATTCGGCAATTTCATCGAACAGGCGTAGCATCAGGCAGTCGAGGGCCACCACTTCAATCCTTGGGTTCATGGCGCGCTCTGCTGATTCAGGGCCTCGCGAATGCGCTGCACGGCGGCCACCGAACTGGCGTTGTCGCCATGCACGCACAAGGTGTTGGCCTGCAACTGCAATGCGCTGCCGTCGCTGGCGACGAGGTCACCGCCACGGGCGATGGTCAGGGCCTGTTCGATAATTTTTTCTGGATCGTGATGCAGTGCGCCCGGCAGTTGCCGCGAAACCAGTCGACCTGCACTGTCGTAGGCGCGGTCGGCGAAGGCTTCGAACCACAGGGTCACGCCGTATTCGTCACCGAGTTGCTGCGCCGCTGAATTGTCGCGGGTGGCCATCAGCATCAACGGCAAGCTGCGATCGTAGGCGGCAACGGCCTGAATCACCGCCCGCAATTGCACCGGGTTGGCCATCATGTCGTTGTACATCGCGCCGTGGGGTTTGACGTAACTGACTCGCCCGCCCTGCGCCTTGCAGATGCCGTCGAGCGCGCCGATCTGGTAATGCAGGATGTCTTGCAGCTCTTGCGCGGAATAGGCCATGGAACGCCGGCCGAAACCGACCAGATCCTGATAGGCCGGGTGCGCGCCGATCTGCACGCCGTGACTCAGGGCCAGGCTGACGGTCTTGCGCATGATGCTCGGGTCACCGGCATGGAAACCGCAGGCCACGTTGGCGCAGTCGATGAAGGGCATGACCTCGGCGTCCAGACCCATGGTCCAGCTGCCGAAACTCTCGCCGATATCACAATTCAATAGCAGGCGGCTCACGGTGAACACTCCTGTAGCTTCTGGTCTTTTTATCTGTAGGACGCTTGCCCGGCAGGTTATCAGTTACTGCGCATCCAGTTGCTTGCCACGGGTCTCCGGCAGGCTCAATGCGGCGAGAATCACCACGCCGTAGGACACCGCAGCAAACGCACCGATGCCCACGCTCAACGGGACTTTCTGACTCAGCAAACCAATCAACAGCGGAAACAATGCCGCCAGCGCCCGACCGATGTTGTAGCAGAAGCCCTGCCCCGAGCCACGAATCCGCGTTGGAAACAGCTCGGTGAGAAACGCGCCCATGCCGCTGAAAATCCCCGAGGCAAAGAAGCCCAGCGGAAAGCCCAGCCACAGCATCACGCCGTTGCTGACCGGCATCTGCGTGTACAGCAAGACGATGGTGAACGAACCGACCGCAAACAGGATGAAGTTCTTTTTACGTCCCAGCAGATCGGTCAGATAAGCGCTGATCACATAGCCGACGTAGGAGCCGACAATCACCATCGCCAGATACCCGCCAGTGCCGAGCACACTCAAGCCGCGTTCATTCTTGAGGAAGGTCGGCAGCCACGAGGTGATTGCGTAGTAACCGCCGAGCGCACCGGTGGTCAGCAAGGAAGCACGGAACGTGGTGAACAGCATGCCGGGGGCAAAGATCTCGTAGAACTTCGCCGGATTCTGCGGAGTTTGCGCCGCCTTGGCTTCGCGATAGATTTCCGGGTCTTTCACGAGCCGCCGCACGAAGATCACGAAAATTGCCGGGACGATGCCGAGAATGAACAGCGCACGCCAGGCATCTTCCGGCGGCAACACCGAGAACAGCAGCGCATAGAGAATCGCCGTCAATCCCCAGCCCAAGGCCCAACCGCTCTGCACCATGCCCACCGCTTTGCCGCGATCCTTGGCGCGGATCACTTCACCGATCAGCACCGCGCCGGCCGTCCATTCGCCGCCAAAACCGAAGCCCATCAGGGTGCGGGCGATCAGCAGCTGTTCGTAGTTCTGCGCGAAACCGCAGAGGAACGTGAAGAAAGCGAACCACAGCACCGTCAGTTGCAGGGTGCGCACGCGGCCGATGCGGTCGGAGAGAATCCCCGCCACCCAGCCACCAATGGCCGAAGCGATCAGGGTGCTGGTGTGAATCAGCCCGGCCTGTCCGGTGGTGATGCCCCACATGGCGATCAGGGTCGGCACCACGAAGCTGAGCATCTGCGTGTCCATGCCGTCCAGGCCATAGCCGATCTTGCAGCTCCAGAAGGTGCGACGCTCTTGCTGATTGATGTTGCGATACCAGTCGAACGGTCCGGGGCGGGCCGTGTTCTTGGGGAGGTCGAGGGTGTCGGGCGCACGCATGGCAAGTCTCCGCAGGCTTTTATTGGTCTTGTTCGAAGTTCCGACGACGCCTATCGTGGGAACCGGATGCGCCGATTTTTCGTCGCCCGGCCCTGCTGCGTCCAACGAATAAAAACCCGCCTTAGGCATAAGAAAAATTTGTCACCCGAGCCGTTGCCATGAACCTGAAGTTTCTCGAGACCTTTGTCTGGGTCGCCCGGCTGAAGAGTTTTCGCCTGACCGCCGACAAGCTGTTCACTACCCAGGCGTCGATTTCCAGCCGCATCGCGGTGCTCGAAGGCGAGCTGGGGGTGAAGCTGTTTCTGCGCGATTCACGCGGCGTCAGCCTGACGCCCGAAGGCCTGAAAGTGCTGGATTATGCCGAGCAGATGCTCGACACCATGTCGGCGCTCAAGCAATCGATCGAAACCCGTTCGAGCAAGGTCGGGCGGGTGCGCATCGGCGTAATGGACACGGTGATCCACACCTGGCTCAGCCCGTTGGTGGCGCAGATGACCGATCTGTATCCGCGGGTGGAAATCGAGCTGGTGGCGGATACCTCGCTGAACCTCTGCGATCAGCTGCAAAAAGGCTTTCTCGACATCATTCTGCAAACCGATCTGGTGCGCCACGAAAGTGTGCGCAGCCTTGAGCTGGCCAGCCATCCGCTGGGCTGGATCGTTGCGAGCAATTCGATCTACAACCGCGAGTACGCTGACCTCGGCGAACTCGCGCAGGAGCGGATCATCACCTACTCGAAGAACTCCCGACCGCATCAGGATCTGCTGGCATTGATGCAGGCCAACGGTGTGTTGGCGCCGCGCCTGAACTGCGTGAATTCGGTGTCGGCGATCACCCGGCTGTTGCGCGATGGTTTTGGGATTGGCGTGCTGCCGCCGGTGCTGGTGGCCGAGGAACTGGCGCGGGGTGAACTGACTTTGCTCGACATCGACCTGCGACCGCCGAATCTGCAGGTGGTGGTGTCGTGGCGAGTTGGCGTGGAGTGGGTCGAGGAGATGGTGACGTTGTGTCAGCAGGTGCTGGCGGGGTATGCGCGCAAGGTCGGTGAAAACTACATCACCCTCACTCAGTAATCACACCTGTGGTGAGGGGATTTATCCCCGATGGGCTGCGCAGCAGTCCTGAAACCTGAGCAATCAGGTTGATCTGACACACCATTGAGGGCCGCTTCGCGCCCCATCGAGGATAAATCCCCTCGCCACGGAATTTGGCCAGCCTTACAAGCCGCGCACGTCGCGGTCTTCAATCGGCCGGCTCTGGCGCAAACGCCGGCCGCCGAGCACCACCCAGTCAATCAGACGAATCAGGCACTCGATGCCGAACGACAGCAACAACGCGCCGCTCATGCCCCAGATCATCGCTTCCGGAGTCAGCAGGATCTGGTAGCTGTAGCCGTTCCAGGTTTCCTTGCGAATGTCCGGGTCGGCGGCCAGCACCACTTGCAGGAAGCGGATGTACCACGGGCCCTGCATCGCCTGGAACTGTTTATCCAGCGCTGTCTGGCGGTTGAGCAAGGTGCTCAGGCTGTCGGCATCGCTGCGAAATACCGGGTCATCACTGGCGCGGTAATGCGCGACCAGCGCCTGCAAGTCGCCCTTGAAGAACTGCTCGGCGGTGCCCTGAAAACCGCGCAGACCGGTCTGCGCTTCGATCAGATGAGCTTCGACGCGTTTGGCGTAATCGTGGATGAAACCCGGCACCTGGACACCGATCAACAGGCCCGCCGCAAACAACACCAGCCGTAGATAACTGAGCAACATCGGGGAGAGATCCTTTATTCGGTCGTGCCCTGGCTGACGCATTCGCCGCGTCGCCACAGGCTCCATTGGCCCGGTTCGTAACGGGTCCAGGTTTCGTTTTCGGTCAAAGGCTCGGTGGCGATCACCGTGACCACGTCGTTGGGCGTGGTTTCCGCCTGGAAATCGACGATCACATCGACATCCTTGAGCCGCGCCGGGCCGAACGGTGCGCGCCGGGTGATCTGTGCCAGTTTGGTCGAGCAATAGCAGAACAGCCAGTCGCCGTCGCTGAGCAGGCAGTTGAACACGCCTTTGCTGCGGTATTCGGCACATGCAGCGACCAGATCCGGCAGCAGCACTTCTATATCGACCGGTTCCGGGAATGCTGCACGCACGCGGTTGAGCAAATCGCAGAACGCCGCTTCGCTGTCGGTATCGCCCACCGGGCGGTAGAAACTCTTGATCGGGGTGAAATCGGCGAGCTGGCCGTTGTGCGCAAAACACCAGTTGCGCCCCCACAGTTCGCGCACAAACGGGTGAGTGTTGGACAGGCAGACCTTGCCGACGTTGGCCTGACGAATGTGGCCGATGACCACTTCGCTCTTGATCGGATAGCGCTGCACCAGGTTGGCGACTTCCGACTCACTGCTCGCGGCCGGATCCTGAAACAGACGCAAGCCGCGGCCTTCATAGAAGGCGATACCCCAGCCGTCGCGGTGCGGGCCGGTACGCCCGCCGCGCTGCATCAGGCCGGTGAAGCTGAACACGATATCGGTCGGCACGTTGGCACTCATGCCCAGTAGTTCACACATGTGCTGACTCTCGTGATTACAGGCGCGGCTCGACGCGCATGCGCTGCGGATTGTTCGGCAATGGCGGGCGACCGTAACGGTCATCACCGGCAGCGCCGAACGGCTGATCGTCGTCGCGATCATCGGCACGCGCCGCCGCTTTGGCCGCCTCGGCCTGCTCGCGGCGGGCGCGCGAGGCGCGTTCGATCGGGAAGCGGATCAGCACGAAAATCAGGTAGATGCCGAAAGCAATCATGCCGTACATGAACAGATCGGAAATCGCCCGCCAGGCGTTGTTGCCGACCTTGAAGGCCAGGTCCAGCGCGGTGATGGCGATCGACGGTGCAACCTTGGCTTTCACCGGGTCAATGATGGTCGGGCTGAACAGCAACACGGCCATCAGCACCCGCAGCGGCTCGCGCAGCCAGCGCCACATCCAGCGGGTCAGGCGCATCCATACCAACAGGCAGCCCACAGCGGCAAAGGCGTAGAGGCCCCAGGCGATCAGATAGTCGTTCTCGGTCATGGTGTCCATGGCAAGGCAGGCAAAGAGGCGCTTATAGTAACGACTTTTCGCCCGTCAGGCTTGTCCCAATGCCAGACGGCCCGCCGCAATCATTGTGGGAGCGGGCTTGCTCGCGAAAGCAGTGTGTCAGCCAAATAAGTCTTTACTGACAGGACGCCTTCGCGAGCAAGCCCGCTCCCACAGGTGCTGCGGCGGTTTCACGATCCGCGAAAACCTTTATTCCGAACATTGTCCGAGAGCCTTCCATGCCCGAATCCGCCCACGTCATCCGCGCCCCGATCGCCCGCAAGGCAGCCGGTTCCGACCCGTATGCCTGGCTGCAGGAACGCGACACCGACGCGGTGCTCGACTACCTCAAGGCCGAAAATGCCTATCAGGAAGCACAGACCGCCGATCAGGTCGGCCTGCGCGAGAGCCTGTTCGAGGAGATCAAGGGCCGGATCCTCGAAACCGACCTGTCCCTGCCCTCGCCTTGGGGCCCGTATCTGTATTACACGCGCACCACGGCGGGTGACGAGTACGCCCGCCATTACCGTTGCCCGCGTCCGGCCGATGACAGCCTGACCCTCGACGAAAGCCGCGAGCAACTGCTGCTCGACCCGAACGTTTTGGCCAACGGCGGTTTCTTCTCGCTCGGCGCGTTCAGCATCAGCCCCGACCACCAGCGCCTGGCCTACAGCGTCGATGCCTCGGGCGACGAGATCTACACGCTGTTCGTCAAGGAACTGGCCAACGATAAGGTCAGCGAGCTGGAATTCGAAGACTGCGACGGCAGCATGACCTGGGCCAACGACAGCCTGACGCTGTTCTTTGGCGTGCTCGACGACACTCACCGCCCGCACAAACTGTATCGCTATCGCCTCGACGGCACAGCCGCCGAAGAGGTGTTCCATGAGCCGGACGGGCGCTTCTTCCTGCATTGCTACCGCTCCAGTTCCGAGCAGCAATTGCTGCTGACCCTGGGCAGCAAGACCACCAGCGAAGTCTGGGCACTGGATGCGCATCAGCCGCATCTGCCCTTCACCTGCCTGGCACCACGGGTCGAGGATCATGAATACGACGTCGACCACGGTGCGCTGGATGGCGTGTGGACCTGGTTCATCCGCACCAACCGCGATGGCATCAACTTCGCCCTGTATCAGGCGCCGGACACCGGTGCGGTACCGAGCGAAGCCGACTGGCAGAACCTGATCCCACACAGCGACACGGTGATGCTCGACGGCGTGACGCTGAACACCGCGGCCATGACCCTGAGCCTGCGCGAAGGCGGTTTGCCGATCATCGAAGTTCACCCGCAAGGCCAGACGCCGTATCGCGTGCAACTGCCGGACGCGGCCTACAGCCTCTATGTGCAGAACAGTCTGGAGTTCGAGAGCGACCGCATCCGTCTGCGTTACGAGGCGCTGAATCGTCCGGCGCAGGTGCGCCAATTGCTGCTGGCCAGCGGCGAGCAAACCGTCCTGAAAGAAACCCCGGTGCTCGGCCCGTTCGACGCCGACGCCTACGTCAGCCAACGCCTGTGGGCTACCGCGCCGGACGGCACGCAGGTGCCGATCAGTCTAGTGATGAAACGCGAGATGGTCGGCAAACCAGTGCCGCTGTACCTGTACGGTTATGGCGCTTACGGTTCCAGCCTCGACCCGTGGTTCTCCCACGCACGCCTGAGCCTGCTGGATCGCGGCATGGCCTTCGCCATCGCCCACGTACGTGGCGGCGGCGAGTTGGGCGAAGCGTGGTACCGCGCCGGCAAACAGGAACACAAGCACAACACCTTCAGCGACTTCATTGCCTGCGCCGAATTCCTGATCCTCAACGGCATCACCACCGCCGAGAAACTGGCGATCAGCGGCGGCAGCGCTGGCGGCTTGTTGATTGGCGCGGTGCTCAATCAGCGCCCGGATCTGTTCGGCGTGGCGATTGCCGAAGTGCCGTTCGTCGACGTGCTCAACACCATGCTCGACCCGGACTTGCCGCTGACCGTCACTGAGTACGACGAGTGGGGCAACCCCGAAGAGCCGGACGTCTACGAGCGGATCAAGGCCTACGCACCGTACGAAAATGTCACCGCGCAGGATTATCCGGCAACCCTGGTCATCGCCGGCTACAACGACAGTCGCGTGCAGTACTGGGAAGCGGCCAAATGGGTGGCGAAACTGCGCGCGACCAAGACCGACGACAACCTGCTGCTGCTCAAGACCGAACTCGGTGCCGGGCATGGTGGGATGAGCGGGCGTTATCAGGGATTACGTGACGTAGCGCTCGAATATGCATTTGTGTTCAAGGTTTTGGGCCTGGCCTGAGGAACTCCGTCGGTCACTTGGGTCTTAATTCCAGACCCCGGTGGTCGATACACCACAAATCCCATTGTGGGAGCGGGCTTGCTCGCGAATGCGGTGGGTCAGTCGACACTGATATTGACTGAACCACCGCATTCGCGAGCAAGCCCGCTCCCACAGGGGTTCGTGTAGTGCCTGAAAACCGTGAAAACAATAAAGACCGCAATGACATGTCAGAACCCACCCTGCTGAACAACGAAATTCGCGACTGGCTGATGGACTGTGGCCTGTTCGATCAATTGCAACTGGCGGACTTTGCCGCGGCATCAGGCTACTTCAGCATCAGCACTGTAGCCGAGGGCGAAGCGATCTTCCGTGAGGGCGATGCCGGCAGTTTCATGTGCATCCTCCACACCGGCCAGGTCGCGGTGCAAAAGACTGGCCCCGACGGCCAGGTCATCACCATGGCCACCCTGCGCAGCGGGCGGGCGTTCGGGGAAATGGCGGTGCTCGATGGTGAGCGCCGTTCGGCGACCTGCGTCGCGGCGAGCAACTGTCAGTTGCTCAACCTGGGCAAGGACTCGCTGGAAAAAATGCTCAACGACGCGCCGAAGATCGCCGCGAAAATCATCCGCGCCCTTGCCGTGTCACTCTCCAAACGTTTGCGCATGGCCGACGGCCAACTGGCGGCGCAACAGGTTTAACCGCCGGGGGATTTGACCTTGGTGCCGCTCGGCTCGATGCCCGGCACCGGTTGATCCTTGCTCGGCGGGCTGGGCATTTCGATCGGCACCAGCGGCGGGCTACCACTGCCGGCACCGACCTTCGGTGCGCTGATCGGGGTAATTTGCGGATACGGGGTCGGCGTGGCGGTTCCCGGCGAGCCGGGTTGCGGCGTCGGGCTGACCGGAATGGTCTGCTGCGCCTGCACTGCAGTAATCGAGAGCGCGGCCAGGGCAATGACCGTTAGAATGGTGCGCTTCATCAAGGGCTCCGTTTGGCCTTTAGTCTGCGCTCAGGCTACTCCCAACGGGCCTGCTTGCCTTCCCCCTTGTAGAGATTTCCATGAAACGTTTCGTTCTGCTCGACACCACGCCGATCCCTGACAACGGTGGCGCCCTGTGCCTGTTCGAGTATGGCGAGGATTTCGTCATCAAGATCCAGGGTGGCGACGGCGGGCAATTGATGAACACGCGCATGCACGGTTCGGAAGATGCGCTGGCCGAAATCCCTTGCCGCAAGGTCGCCGGCCGGCCGAATTCACGGGTGCTGATCGGCGGTTTGGGCATGGGTTTCACCCTTGCCTCGGCGCTCAAACATCTGGGCAAGGGTGCCGAGGTGGTGGTCGCCGAACTGGTGCCCGGCGTGGTCGAGTGGAATCGCGGGCCGCTCGGTGAAAAGTCCGGACGACCATTGCTCGACCCGCGCACAGTGATCCGTCAGGACGACGTGGCCAAGGTCCTGCAAAGCGAGCCGAACGGCTTCGACGCGATCATGCTCGACGTCGACAACGGCCCCGAAGGCCTGACCCAAAAGGCCAACAGCTGGCTGTACTCCGCCGCTGGCCTCAACGCCTGCGCCAAGGCCCTGCGGCCCAAAGGTGTGCTGGCGGTGTGGTCGGCCAGCGCTGACCGGCAGTTTTCCGACAAATTGAAGAAGGCCGGGTTCAAGGCCGAAGAAGTCCAGGTCTTCGCCCACGGCAACAAGGGCACCCGCCACACGATCTGGATTGCCGAGAAGCTCAAGGGCTGAGCTAAACTCTGCACATAACCGTCATTAGTCTTTTTACAAAGGTGAACCCATGAGTTCGTCCACCCCGACCAACACGTCGAAGCTCGATCGCATCCTTGCCGACAACCAGCGCGACAAGGAAATGGGCTACCGCGACAAGGCCCTGAAGATGTACCCGCACGTCTGCGGCCGCTGCGCCCGTGAGTTTTCCGGCAAGCGTCTGAGCGAATTGACCGTGCACCACCGCGACCACAACCACGACAACAACCCGCAGGACGGCTCGAACTGGGAGCTGTTGTGCCTGTACTGCCACGACAACGAACACTCGCGCTACACCGACCAGCAATATTTCGGCGACGGCTCGCTGAGCACACCAAAAATCGCCAAGGCCACGCATAACCCGTTTGCTGCCCTCGCCGGGTTGATGAAAAAAGAAGATTAAAGTTCTTCATTGGCCCGACTGGCCCCTTCGCGAGCAAGCTCGCTCCCACACTGGATCGGTGTCATACACAAAACCACTGTGGGAGCGAGCTTGCTCGCGAAGGCGGCCGTTCGGGCACCGATAATCCCAGGTCTGACCACAACCGCCCAATCCCCGTATAATCGCCCTCTTTTTCCCGAAGGCACCCCGCTCGTGGCAGACAAACGTTACAGCTGCATTGGTTTGTACAACCCCAAATCACCGGAGAACGTCGGTTCGGTGATGCGCGCCGCAGGCTGTTACGGCGTGGCGTCGGTGTTCTACACCGGCAAGCGTTATGAACGCGCCGCCGATTTCGTCACCGACACCAAGCGCGTGCACTACGACATCCCGCTGATCGGCATCGACGACCTGAAAAAGATCCTCCCGCTCAACTGCGTCCCGGTCGCCGTGGAACTGGTCGAGGGCGCCCGCCCGTTGCCCGAATACACCCACCCGGATCGTGCGCTGTACATCTTCGGCCCGGAAGACGGCTCGCTGGATAAAGAGATCCGCGACTGGTGCGAAGACGTCGTGTACATCCCGACCACCGGCTGCATGAATCTGGCAGCCACGGTCAACGTCGTGCTCTACGACCGCATGGCCAAGGGCCTGAATACCCGCTCCGGGCCGAAATTCCGCTGAAACGTCGCACATCCGATGGAACGAGCCGGCCGCTGCGGCAGTCAGCTTATCTATCTATTGCACATTGCCTGGGAGACAGATCATGACCGAACTCAAACGCGTCCAACGTATCGATTCCACCCCGTTCCAGAGCCCGACCGAGCAGAACGTCCAGGGCTGGGAGCGCATCGGCTCGCTGGCCGGTGGCGTCATCATGGTCGGCAAAGGCCTGCGCCGTGGCGGCGTGTTCGGTCTGATTCAGGTGGCGATTGGCGGCGTGGCGATGGCCCGTGGCATCACCGGGCACAGCTCGGTGAAAAGCCTGCTGGAGAAAAGCCGTGAGGACATGAATAACGTGCGGGCGAAGATCGAACGGGCCGGGGAAGAACTGAGCCAGCTCAAGGCCAATGCCGAAGCGGCGACCAGCACCGCGACAGTGACCGGCAATGATTCGGTGAAATCGCCGAAGGCTGGGGTTTGAGCCTGAATTTTCGGTGAGGCTTCTGGCCTCTTCGCGAGCAAGCCCGCTCCCACATTGAACCGGGTTCCGTCAGTTGGAATGCGATCAAATGTGGGAGCGGGCTTGCTCGCGAAGGCGGTATTACTGAAGTAATGCGCTATCGAGGACTTTGGAAGACTCGCCCAGAACACTCTCGGCCAGTTGCACTAACTCCTTGGTACTCACCGTCCCCAGATGCATCGCCCCGCGCAACACATCATCCAGCGAACGTTTGTTGCGCGTCTTCAAGCGAATCTCGCGATCGAGTTCCTGCAGCACAACCACCGCTTTGGCAACTTGCGCCGGGCTGATCTGCTCGCCGCGCAGGGACGTGACTTTCTGACTGTCCTTGGTCAACTTCGCCTGCAACGCCTGATAGCGCTCATCGCTCATTCCCCCGGCACGCCGCACCAGTTCGATCGCGTAGTACTCGGCAAAGCCTTCGCTGATCCAGTCGCTGCGCTGTTCGTCATTAATGCGCCCGAACACCTGCGCCAGCTCGCGCACCAGCGCACTGCTGCCGCTCTCGCTGACCAGCGGCAAACGCGTGTTCAGGTAAATGGACTCATGCGCACCGAGGCTGCCGCGCCACATCGGGTCGTTGGCGCCGACAATCAGCAGTTTCTTCGGATGCCGGGGATAGACCGCTTGCACCTGCGGCCAGACGAACGTCAGCAAGGTCAGCACATCCATGCGGCGCATGCCCTGCCCTTGCGGTGAGGCCACGGTGACTTCGGTTTCGCCCAGGCGGGTGCGGCGGCTGCCGAGGTGACCGGCGAGCATCCAGCCGGTCGGGCGGTCGAACAGGCGTGACGGGTTGTCGATGCGGAATTTGTTCTTGCCGATGCGCGGCCAGGCGGTTTCAACGCTTTGCCAGCCATTGGGCAGTTCGAATTGCAGACGCGACACCAGCTCGATGCCATCCTGCTGATCGAGCCTGGCCGGCGGCACCAGATCATCACCACGCAGCAGCGCCCAGCTCGGGGTCATGCGCGTGTCGAAGCTGCCGCTCTTGCGGCCGTGGCTGATACTGACGCGATAAGTCAGGCTGGGCTTGTCGCCGATCGGGCGCCAGAGGCCCCGGGTCTGTTTGCCCGGGGTCAGTTGCCACTGGCCGTCGGCCTTGAAGTCGCTGTAATGGCTGCCGTCACCGAGGTCAAAGTCGAGACTGCGCACCGCTTCGCCTTTGGCCAGGGTCAGGCGTACTTCGGCCTGATCGCTTTGCGGCAACAGGCGCACGTGGTAATCCAGATCGACCTTCTTTGCCGCCCACACCGGCGCGCTTAGCGCCAGCAGGCCGATCAGCGATGCCCGCAGCAATCCCCCAGCCATACACACTCCTTGTTGAATCCTGGAAACCCTTGGTGCTTAACCAGCCCGGAAAATCAGGTGATCTTCCCAGTCGTCCTCCGGCACGCTGCCTTCGGCGAGCATGCGCCCGGACTGGGAAATCCGTTCGTGGTGCACGGCGTCACGATCGCCGCACACCAGGTGGTGCCACAGCGGCAGATCCTTGCCTTCACTGACCAGACGATAACCGCAGGTCGGCGGTAGCCATTTGAATTCTTCGGCCTGGCCAGGAGTGAGCTGGATACAGTCCGGGACAAACTTGATGCGATTCGGGTAGTCGCTGCACTGGCAGGTTTTCAGGTCCAGCAGTTTGCAGGCGATGCGCGTGTAATAGACGCTGTTGTCTTCTTCATCTTCGAGTTTCTGCAGGCAGCACAGACCGCAGCCGTCGCACAGCGATTCCCATTCCTCGTGATCCAGTTGCTCGAGGGTTTTGCGTTTCCAGAACGGTTCGACTATGGCGGCCATGGTTCAAGCATCAACATCAGGTGGTGAAAAGGCCGCCAGTCTAGTGCCCAAGGCCTTGCGGGCCAAGCGCTGGCGACTGTCGGTAAATCGCGCTTGTCAGCCGAATCGCCGCCCAGTAGGGTTTTGCCACGAATTCATGACTCAAACACAGCAAGGAATCTTTCGATGAGTGCCAACCCTCGCGTCGCCGATTACGCCATTCACCCGCAGTTCACCGAGCGCTGGTCGCCCCGCGCCTTCACCGGCGAAGCGATCCCGGAAGAAACCCTGCTGAGCTTTTTCGAAGCCGCACGCTGGGCGCCGTCGGCCTACAACTCGCAGCCATGGCGCTTTCTGTATGCGCGCCGTGACACGCCGAACTGGGAGCGCTTCCTGGGCCTGCTGAATGAATTCAACCGCAGCTGGGCGCAACACGCTTCGGCGCTGGTGATCGTGATTTCGAAAACCACCTTCACCGCCCCCGGCGCCAGCGAAGAGTCCCCGGCGCTGTGGCACACCTTCGACACCGGCTCGGCCTGGGGCCACCTGGCGCTGCAAGCGAGCATCAGCGGCTGGCACACCCACGGCATGGCCGGTTTCGATCAGGAGCTGGCCCGCAAGGAGCTGAACATTCCGCAAGGTTATGCGCTGCATGCGGCGGTCGCGATCGGCAAGCTGGGTGACAAGGCGACCCTGGCCGAATACCTGCAGGCTCGTGAAGTGCCGAGCCCGCGTCGCCCGCTGAGCGAGCTGGTAGCGGAAGGCAACTTCACCCTCTAAGCCACCATGCAAAAACCACTGTAGGAGTGAGCCTGCTCGCGATGGCGTAGTGTCAGACAACATCAATGTCGACTGACACTACGCCATCGCGAGCAGGCTCACTCCTACAGGTATCGCGGTGGATTTAATATCCGCGGTTGAAATCCACTTCCCCGCGCAACGCTTCTCCCGCCTGATACGCCTTCAGGTTCTCGACAAACAACTGCACCATCAACGCCGGCGACGTCGGTGCCGAGCTGTGCCCGGTCAGCAGCAGGCCCCAGGCGGTCCAGAACGGATGGCGTTGCGGCAACGGCTCCTGACGGCAGACGTCGATCACCGCACCGGCCAGATACCCTTCCTTCAGGGCTTCCACCAGATCCGCATCAACCACTGCCACGCCGCGCCCGACGTTGATGAACAGCCCGGTCGGCTTGAATTGCTTGAACAGCGCCGCGTCGTAAATGTCGTGGGTGTGCTCGGTATTCGGCAGCAGATTGACCACGTAATCGACCGCGCCCACCAGCCGTGGCAGATCCGCCATCGAGCCGACTTCGACGAACGGCGCCTGCTCGCGCGCGCTGCTGGCGATGCCGTACAGCTCGACGCCAAACGGCAGCAGAAACTGCGCCACGCTCTGGCCGATATCGCCGGTGCCAACGATCAACACCTTGCGCCCGACCAGACTCTGGCCGGTGCGGTTGTCCCACTTGCGCTCGACCTGGCTGACCAGGCGCGCCAGCACTTCACGCTCGTGGCCAAGCATGTAGGTCAGCACGTATTCGGCCATCACCTGACCGAAGATCCCCACTGCGCGGGTCAGGCGGTAATCGCGGCGCAAGCCGTCAGCGAGCAACGGCGTGATGCCGGCCCAGGTCGATTGCAGCCATTGCGGCTGATGGCCCTGACGCAGCAGGGTCGCCAGCAGATCCGGCTGCCCCAGCCACACCGGGCAATCGGCCGCCTGCCGGGCCAGTTCGGCAGAGTCGCCACTGGTCAGTACTTCAAGTTCGGGGGCCGCCTGACGCAGCAGCCGGGCGTACACCGCGTGGTCGTGTTCAGCAATCAGAACGCGCATCTTCAAACCTTTCGCAAACCGTGCAGGCAACCGCCGAAGGAGTCGCGCTCCTTCGTGGCGGTCGTCGCCGTAAAATCAGTTCCAGGGTGGCAAGAGGCCCAGAACAGGGCCTCGCAGATCAGACCGGGTCGTTGCGTCGCAGCAATTCTTCGGGCAGGTGTTCGATGTACTCGTCCTCGGCCGGCGGCATCTGCAAGTGATAACCCTGCTTGTCGAGGTTTTCCAGGACCACGACGATGTCCTCGCTGGCCAGCTTGCGCTCAGGCGACAGCACCAGATCGAAGGAATGTTTCGGCTTGCCGAACGCCAGCATCAGGGGTTCCGGCACACGCTCCAGAGCATCGCTCTTGAGCACATAAAGGTACATCCCGCTTCGCTTGGAGCTTTGATAAATGGAGCAAATACGTTTCAAGGCTGTTCTCCGGCGGTGGCCAGGCTGTCGAGCAGCTTCTGGCCCATGAGTTCGCGGCGCCAGCCACGCAGCGACTCAGGCAATTGATAAGGCCCCTCGGGGAAGCCACTTTTAACCAGCGCTTCGAGGGTTTTCTTGCGCAGCATCAGTTCCGGGGCGATGCCCAGGCGTTCGGCTTCGACCTGGCCGAGGGCGCGCAGTTGCTTGATCAGCGCAGCCGCTTCGACCGGCAATGGTTCCGGCACCGCCGGCGGCCATTGATCAGGCCCCACACTGCCAGAGCGCTTGATCAGATCAAGCAGAAATTGGCCGTCCTGACGCACGGTACGCGGGTGCATGTCTTCGATCTTGCCCAGCGCGGCGAGGTTGTCCGGCTGCGTGCGGGCCAGCGGCCACAGCGAGTGCTCACGGACGATGCGGTTGCGCGGCAGATCACGGGCGCGGGCTTCTTTTTCACGCCAGGCGCACAACTCACGCAGCACCGCCAGTTGCGCACGGGACAGTTTCCACGCCAGTTTGGCTTCGCGGTAGACCTCGTACGGGTCGGTCTCGCGGCGCAGGTTGGCGACCAGTTCGGCGCCGTCCTCCAGCACCCAGGCGAATTTGTCGTCGGACAGCTTCGGCCGCAGCTGTACGAAAACTTCCGCCAGATGCACCGCATCTTCAGCGGCGTAGCTGACTTGAGTGTCGGAAAGTGGACGCTGCAACCAGTCGGAACGGGTTTCGCCCTTCGGCAACTCAATGCCCAGCACTTCCTGCACCAGCCGCGAATAGCCCATCGAGAACCCGAGGTTCAGGTAGGCCGCCGCCAGTTGCGTGTCGAACAACGGCGCCGGCAGGCTGCCGGTCAGACGCAGCAGCACTTCGAGGTCTTCGCTGCAGGCGTGCAGGACTTTGAGCACCGCCGGGTTTTCCAGCAACGCCGCCAGCGGTTGCCAGGCGTCGATGGTCAGCGGATCGATCAGGTAGGCGCGTTTGCCGTCGCCGACCTGCAGTAAACCGGCAATCGGGTAGAAGGTGTCGACCCGCATGAATTCGGTGTCGAGGGCAACGAACGGCAGTTGCTGCCACTCGGCGCAAAACTGCGCGAGGCTTTCGTTGTCGCGAATCCAGTGAATATCGATGGCCACACGGCTCTCCCTTGAAGAATGGCGCGCAGTATATATCGCCGCCGGCGTTTTACGCGCCTGCGCTGGGCCAGAGCTGTAACGAAATGTCCTGCCAGAAAGAAAGAATAGTCTTACAGCGTGATCAGCAAGAGGAATCCGAACCTCCCCATGTAGGAGAGCCATATTTAATTTTTAAATAATGCTCGGGAAATCTGATTTGCCGATAAGTGCTGCGCGCCGCCTAATCGACAGCCTCCGCAATCCAGAGTCTGCCGATGGAAAACGTCCGCGCCAACACCCGCCCCGCTGCCTGGCTGATGTTCGGGATCATTCTCGTCGCACTCAATCTGCGCCCATCCATGGCCGCCGTCGGGCCGTTGCTGTCGGCAATTCGTGGCGATATCCCGCTGAGTTTCAGCGTGGCTTCGCTGCTGACCATGCTGCCAGTGATGGCGATGGGGCTGGCGATGTTTTTCGGCATCGGCATCAGCCGCCGGCTAGGCGAGCAACGCACGGTGATCCTGTCGCTATGGATTATCGGTCTGGCGACACTGTCGCGGCTGGTGCTCGATTCGGCACCGCAGTTGATTGGCAGCGCGGTGCTGGCCGGGATGGGTATCGCCCTGATTCAGGCGCTGATGCCGGTGCTGATCAAGTCACGCTTCCCCGACCATGTGGCGCTGTGCATGGGCCTGTATGTCACATCGATCATGGGCGGCGCCGCGCTGGCCGCCTCATTTTCGCCGCTGGTGCTGGGGCAGACCGGCAGCTGGCGCATCGGCTTGGCGATCTGGGCGGCACTTTCCTTGCTCGCGTTGTTGGTCTGGTGGACACAGTCGATCCCGTCATCCCTCCAGATCACGCCTGTAGGAAAAGAGTCCTTCACGCGTAGCTCCCGCGCTTGGCTGCTGGCCTTCTTCTTCGGCCTCGGCACGGCGTCCTACACCTGCGTACTCGCCTGGCTGGCGCCGTACTACGTGGAACAAGGCTGGAGCGAACAGCACGCCGGCCTGCTGTTGGGTTTTCTGACGGCCATGGAGGTGATTTCCGGGTTGCTGACGCCGGCCATCGCCAACCGCAGCCGTGATCGTCGCCTGATTCTGGCTACGTTGCTGTTGCTGATCATTGCCGGTTTCTGCGGATTGATCCTCAGCCCGCAACACCTCAGCCTGCTGTGGCCGTGCCTGTTGGGGCTGGGGATTGGCGGCTTGTTTCCGATGAGCCTTATTGTCTCCCTCGATCACCTCGACAACCCGCAGCGCGCCGGCAGCCTGACCGCGTTCGTGCAAGGCATCGGCTACTTGATCGCCGGGCTTTCGCCGCTGCTGGCCGGAATCATCCGCGACCGGCTCGGCAGCTTTGAATGGGCCTGGTGGTCGCTGACCGCAGTGATGGTGGTGATGCTGCTGATAGTGCTGCGCTTCGACCCTCGGCTGTACGCCCGACACATCCGTTGAAGCCGAATGCCGCCGCTGGGCTAGAGGCCTGTTGCCATCTTTTTGCGGTTTATTTGTCGACGTCGTGTTACTAAAACTTTCTGTCCCACTAGCGACATCGAAACGTCCTACAGGGCTTTGTCCTGGCACCATCGTTCCGCTACGATCATGCGCACACGTTTGCGCGGATTCAGCGCAAGGAGCACAGCGGGACGGAACGGATGCTGAACAGTAACTTGCTTCGAAAGCTCGACATGCAGGACCTCATGGTGTTTATCGCCGTGTATGAGCAAAGCAGCGTCACGGATGTCTCGGAGACGCTGTGCGTCAGCCAGTCCACTGTCAGCTATTGCCTGAAAAAATTGCGCACCAGTTTCGAAGACGAGTTGTTCATCAACACCCGCACGGGCATGCGTCCCACCTACAAGGCCGGCACCATGTACGGCCATGTGCAGAAGATCCTCGAAAGCATCAACCTGTGCCACGCCGGCGCCCCGGCCTTCGATCCGACCCGGCAAGCGGTGACCTTCAATATCTGCGCCCCGGAATACTTCGAGCAATTGGTGCTGCCACGGCTGTTGAAGCGTTTCGACTTCGACGATTTGCCGGTGGTGGTCAACATGCACAAGTTCGAGACCGATGTACCCGCCGACGAACTGCGCGACGGCAGCCTCGACCTGGTGATCTGTTTCGGCCCCAACTTCCACCGCAGCCACACCGACCTTAAATCGCGGATGCTGCTGGAGGACGATCTGGTCTGTGTCTTCGACAAACGCGCCACGCCGCTGGAACCGCGCCTGAGCCTGCAGGCCTTCACCGAACGGCGGCACGTGTTCCCGACACCGTGGACCTCCACCACCAACATGGTCGACGGCTGGCTGGCGCGTCAGGCGCAAAAGCGGCAGATCGTCGCGCGCTCCAACAGCTACAGCGCGGCATTGAAGATGATCACCGGCACCGACTTCATCCTCACCCTGCCCCGGCGCATCCAGCGCCTGCTGACCAACGACGCGGTGTTCAATCACTGCGAGGCGCCGAACGGCCTGCCGGGGTTCACCCTCGACATGCAATGGAGCCAGAACGCCGATCAGGACAGCGCCAACGTCTGGCTGCGCGAGCAGGTGATCAAGGTGTGCAGTGAGCTGGAAGCGGCCTGAGTCCTACATGCCGATGGCGGTCTTGGTGTAGGAATCGCGGTCGATATCGAGCAACTCCACACACAACTGCACTTCAACTCCGGCCGGCCACTCGCACAGATCCTGCAACACCGCCAGCAGGCTATCCGAGAGCTGCTTCTTGATCTGCGGCGAGCGACCACTGAGCAGCGCCAGTTTCACATGGACGAAAGCGCGCTCACCCATGCCGGTACCGACCTTGAAGGTCTCGACCTTCACCGCCCGGCTTTTGATATCAAACTCCGCAGCGAACTGACCGGAACCCACCAGGGCGTTGTTGAGCCGGATCAACGCCACATCAGCGTTCAACTGCGGCAGGTTGGCGGTGTATTCCATGTGCAGGTGTGGCATGGGGTGCTCCAGTCAGTCGGCAGAAAGGTCGTACATATACCACAGCGCTGCCCTACTCTCCTGCGGCTTTTTCCGAGGTTATCGAGGCCGACGCCTGACGCAATGCCAGGCTTTCCCACAGCGCCACCAGCACCACGATCGCCGTGGTCAGCGCCCCGAGTACCAGCGCCGAAAACCAGTGATTCAACGCCAATGGCAGCGCCAGCATGAGCAACACCAGCCCCGCCAGATGCGACAACGGCGGCAGCGGTCGGTCGGACATGACCCACTTGAACAGCGCATTGCCCAACAGAAACAGCCATGGCCCGCCCACGATCACCAGGATCCCGGCGTCACTGGCGTGATCCGGGTGCACCAGCACCAGTTCGTCGGCCACCGCACTGACAATCACCCCGGCAACAATCAGCACGTGCAGGTAGGTGTAGGCGATGCGCGCCTGGCGCCCGGGATCGCTCGAATGCGCGATGCGGTGATGCGCGCGCTCGGCGCCGCTGTCGAAGTACACCCACCACATGCCGATGCTGCCCAGCACCGCCACCAGAAACGCCATGATCCCGGTTGCGCTCAGCGTCAGTTCAGCGAACGTCGCGCCGGTGACCAGCAACGATTCGCCCAGGGCGATGATCACGAACAGCGCGCAGCGCTCGGCCATGTGATTGCCTTCGACGTTCCAGTCGCTCAACGACGAACGCCCCAGCCCCGGCACCCAGAAATACAGCGAAGGCGAGATCAGCTCGATCAGCAGCGCCAGCGCCCAACACAGCAGACGTTGTTGCCCGTCAAGAAAGGCTCCGACGATCCAGAACACGCCGGAGCACATCAACCACGCCAGAATCCGCTGGAAGTTGCGGGTCATGCTCAGCGATTCGCCACGCACCGCCCAGATCGCAAACAACGTGCGCCCGACCTGCATGAACACGAACGCCGAGGCAAACATCAGCCCGCGCTCGGTGAAAGCCTTGGGGATCGAGGACGACAGCAACAGACCGGCGATCATCAGCCCGAACAGGCCGAGACGGATCGGCAATTTTTCCGGGTCGAGCCAGTTGGTGATCCACGAAGTGAAAATCCACACCCACCACACCGCGACCATCAACAGCGCCACCTGCACCGCGCCCAGGATCGACAAATGCGCGAGCAACGAATGCGAGAGCTGAGTCACGGCAAACACGAACACCAGATCGAAAAACAACTCGACCATGCCGACCTTGCCACTGTCGAGACTGCCGCGCCCACGCAGCAACGATCGGGAAATGCTCATCGGACAAGTCTCCAGCCGGGGTCATTGCCATTGAGCAAAGCAGCCCGACCAGACGAACGCAAACCCTGTAGGAGTGAGCCTGCTCGCGATGGAGTCGTGTCAGACAACATCAATGTCGACTGACACACCCTCATCGCGAGCAGGCTCACTCCTACAGGGGAGATTTGTGGTGGGATTCAGGGGGCGGTCAGTGGCCGTTCGCTCATGAACGCCTCAAGCCGCGAACGCAGCCAGCGCTCGGCCGGGTCGCTGTCGACGTGGCTGAGCCAGACCATCGACAGATCCAGCATCGGCGTCTTGAACGGAAACGGTTCCTTGAACAACAGCCCGGAGGCAGCCATGGCTTCGGCGGTGTAGTCCGGCAGGCTGGCGATCAGGTCGGTGCCGGCCAGCAATGCCGGCAGCGCACTGTATTGCGGCACCGACAACACCACATGCCGGGTGCGGCCGATTTCCGCCAGCCACTCATCGGCATAGCCGCTGATGTTGGCGGTGTGCGACACCAGTACGTGTGGGCGCGAACAGTATTCATCGAGGGTCAGCGGCGAATCCGAGGCGTCGGCGCGCAGGATGCTTGGCTGGATATGCCGCAGCAGTTTGCGCTTGGCATTGGCCGGCAGGCCCCGGGTCTGACTGATGCCGACGGTGATGTCGCCGGCGGCCAGCAGGTCGGGGATGCGCCAGTAGTCGACGTGTTGCACCACGAACACTACGCTGGGTGCTTCCTGACGCAGCGCCCGCAGCAACGGTGGCAGCAGGCCGAATTCGACGTCATCGGACAGGCCGATCCGGAACGTCATGTTGCTCACGGCCGGGTCGAAATCGTGAGTCAGGCTCAGCGCCACCGACAGCGAGTCAAGGGCCGGCGACAGGTACTTGAACAGCTCTTCGGCCCGGGCAGTCGGCTCCATGCGATGGCCGACGCGAATGAACAGCGGATCGTTGAACATCGCGCGCAAGCGATTGAGCGCCGAACTGATGGTCGGCTGGCCGAGAAACAGCTTCTCCGCCGCCCGGGTCACGTTGCGTTCGAGCATCAAGGTCTCGAACACCACCATCAGATTGATGTCGGCCTTGCGTAATTCATTTCGATTCATCCATTGCCCCTACTCCCCGGTCTGCGGGCAGTTTAGAAAGGCCCATGGACAGCGTCTATGGGCGAAAGGAACAACACCGGCTCAATTCACCGTCAACGCCTGTATCCCGATCGCCAGCTTGCGCATGTCCTTGCCCATGCCCAACTCCCCCGGACTGATAGCGTTGGCGTATTTGAAACGAATATTCAGCACACCTTGTTGCTCGACACGCTGCTGCACTTCGACCGGCAACTCGACATTCAGGCGATTCGCTTCAGGCTTGACCAGCCGGGTGGACAGCACGCGTACATCGTTGACGAAAATTTCCACTGCTTGCTCGGTGTGTGAAGGGGCCAGCAGCGCAGTGGTTTCCAGCAAGAACGAGTGCACCCGAGCAGTCGGCCGCAGGGCAATTTGCGACTCATTCCCCTCGGACCAGGTGCCCCACGGTTCATTGTTCGCCCACCCTTTACCGAGGAAAAACGTCGCCAGACTGCTGGGATTGAACACGACTCTCTCGCCCGACTTGAGTGGCGGGATCAGCGTCAATGGGTCCGGGGCCGATATCGGCAGGCAGTCGGCGCAACGCTTCCAGCCCGGCGCCAACACGTTCAACCCGTCAATTCTGGCGAGCACATCGGTGTCGCGATTCAAGGTCAGAGCTGCTTCCAGCACAGTACGGTTACTGAGCACGTACAGGGTATCGGCTGCATAGTTTCCAGAACTGACCATTCGATCCGACACCGCTTGAGCGGCTTCAGTGGCAACCGTACTGACGCGCCCAAGGTAGACCGCGTTGGTCGGCAAGTGATGGCGACCCGAGTAGTCGGCCAAGGTCATCCACTGTTCCGGATAATTCTCCGGTCGCAGCCAGCGCACTGCCTGATAACGCTTCGCCGCCTGCTCCCAGAACGGGTCGACCAATGGCGTCTTCCATGTGGGCGACGGCGTGGCCATGAAGAAACCGCGCGACACCGCCCAGCCGGCGCGCGTGTCTGCCACCTGAACCACCAGCGCCACACTCAGCAGCATCAGCGCCACGCGCGAGGAGTGCCCGCGAATCACTACATAAAGGATCGCAAAAATGGCCATGTACATGAGCGGCCAGATCATTCGCCCCGAGCCACGAAAAATCGTGGCCACGGCAACCACCGCATCCGGCAGCGGAATCCTGAATTCGAATGGCCCTATGCCGATATTGTTGGAAACGGCGAATATCGCCAGCCCTGCCAGCGCGAGCAAAACCAACGGGTAACGGCGAGCCTTGGCTCCCAGGTCAGTCGTCCCTTGCAGCACCGGCACCAAGGCAAAGATCCCCAGGCAGATCACGCCCAGGCCCAGAAATGCGAACCCGTCGCCGTCGCCCAGTACACCCGGCATGTCCTGCAAGGTATAGGACCAGACACCCGCATCGAAAAAGGTCAGCACATTCGCCCGGAACAGGCCATACCCCATCAACGCCAGACCGCTGTCGCCTATGCTGAAATAACCCGCCTGCCAGCAGCAGACACTGACCAGCAGAAACAGACCGATCAACTCGATCAAGGCCTTACCCGGCGTCTGGCGCCGCTGAAGGGTTTTCGCGGCAAGGTCGGCAAGCCAGATCAACGCAACCATCGCCAGCAAATAAGCGTGCACCAGCGCAGCCGCCGCCAGCAGCGCGCCCCAGGCGAGGCGGCGTTTCGGCGTAAAGGGGCGCAATGCCAGATATAACCCTGCCAGCAACAGAAAATGCCCAGCCAGGGACAGATGTACGCTCATGCGGACGATCATCGCCGGAATGAACAAAAACATTCCTGCACCAAGCAAACGCAACGCCACGTCGCGACTGAACAGGCCAATCAGCTTCCAGGCAAACCAGCTCTGCAAAACGAAACACGTCAGTAGCCACAGGCCGAAATACTGGAAAGGTTCAGGCAACAGGGCTGAGAACGGTTTGAAGATAAAGGCGAACAACGGATTGGAATCCGAGAAAATTATCCCGTTACCCAACTCCAGCCCATAGCTCGGGTTCAGCCCCAGTGGAAACGTCCAGGGCGAATGACGAAAAAAAACCCAACCCTGATAGTGCGTGGCGGGGTCGCCGTCGCCCAGCCATGCAATGTTCATCGGGTTCAAGGCACGTGGGCCGACCACAATGAAAAACGCCAGAATTCCCAAGAGCACGGGCAGCAGCGCAGTCGCCCGATGTGTTGCGGAGAGCTTCATCGATACGTCCAGAAGTTGTGCAAGACAAACGTGAATGCCGGAATCGTCAGCGCCACCGCGACAATGCCCAACAGATAATTCAACCCGGCCACCTGCGCGGCCCAGGCGACAAACATCGCCAACAGAAAACCGCACGCCGATACCGATAAAAATCGCAGCAACGTTCTGCCGTGCAACCGAGCCGAGAAACTCCAAGTGGTATTGATCAAGTAGGACACCACCGTTGCCACGGCAAACGCCACTCCGTTGGCCAGCGGCGGTTGCGGCGCAACGAAATTGATGAACAGCACAGCCACCAGCGCATGCAGCGCGGTGACGAACAGACCGGTCATGGCAAAGCGCAGACCGCGCTGGATCAGCGTTTTCCTTTCAACTGAAGTCACGGTTTTTGCGCCAGCACGAACACGCTCAGCCCGGCCAGACGGTTGTGGCTCATCAGCGGCAGTTCGAGGCTGCACAACGTCTTGAGCACGCCGTTGACCAAGGGATGATGGCGTTTGAGCTGAGACTGCGGCGCTGCGGCCTGCGGCCCTTTGGGCAGCAAACGCAACGCCGCAGCGATCGGAAACACCGCGCCGAAATAGTAGGCACCGCGCTGCACGCTCAAACCGGCATCACGGGCCAGGGTTTCAAACTGCGGCAGGGTGTAGCGGCGCTTGTGTTCGAGGAAGTCGTCGTGACCGCTCCACAGGAACTGGAACGCCGGCACGGTCATCAGGAAACGGCTGCCGGACGGCACCTTGTCAACGTAAGCCTTGAGCAGACCAAGGTCATCGTCGACATGCTCCAGCACATCCATGAGCAGCACCAGATCGGCGTCGATGGCGTCGATATCGCGGCGGTAATGCACCGGTTTGCCGGCGGTGGTCGCATCGGAATCGGCGGGGTAACTGATGTCGACGCACCACGCTTCGCGCGCATCGGTTTGAGTCAGCAGGTGATGGGAGAAGAAACCCGAGCCGGCGCCCACGTCGAGAATCCGCGTGATCGGTACATCACCGAGCAGACGACGAGTCGCCGCCGCTTTGGAGCAGTAATACCAATGCTCACCGATGCTGTCGCCGAGGATATCGGTTTCCTTGAGATCCATGTTTCAGTCCTTGGGGTCGTAGACGCGACGCACCAGAAAAACCGGCCGGCGTTTGGATTCGATATAAGTGCGGCCGAGGTACTCGCCGAGTACGCCGATGCCAATCAATTGCAGGCCACCGAGGAACGTCACGGCCACCATCAGCGAGGCATAACCGGGCATGTCGACGCCGTGGATCAGCGTGCGCAACACGATAAAAATGGCAAAGGCAAAGGACACCAGCGACACCGCGGCGCCGATGTAAGTCCAGATCCGCAACGGTTCGGTACTGAAACTGGTGATGCCTTCCAGGGCAAAATTCCACAGCCGCCAGCCGTTGAATTTGCTCTGCCCCGCCACGCGCTCGGGCCGCTCGTAATCAACGTGGGTAGTCCGAAAACCGACCCAGGCGAACAGGCCCTTCATGAAGCGCCGGGACTCGGGCAAAGTCAGCAAGGCATCGACTACACAACGGTCCATCAGGCGGAAATCGCCGACGTTTTCCGGCAGCGGTTGCTCGGCGATCTTGTTGTGCAGGCGGTAAAACCAATGCGCCGACGTCTGCTTGGCCCAGGTGTCGCTGCGGCGGCTGACGCGATGACCGAGCACCACTTCATAGCCCTCGCGCCATCGCTCGATCATTTGCAGAATGACTTCGGGTGGGTCCTGCAGATCGGCATCGATAGGCACCACAATCTGCCCGTTGGCGATTTGCAATCCCGCAGACAACGCCGCCTCTTTGCCGAAGTTACGGCTCAGATCGACGATGCGCAGCCGCGAGTCGTGCCGCTGACGATCCAGCAGCCGCTCAAGTGTGGCATCAGTGCTGCCGTCATTGATGAACACCAGCTCCAAAGCAATTGAGGCTTGGTGCTGGAAGACTTCATCGATGCGCAGAATGAACGCGTCGAGACTGTCCTCCTCGTTAAAAACCGGGACAACCAGCGATAACGTGACCCGTGTGGCCTGTGCCGTTCCATGCTCAGTCAATGGAGTGCTCTTTTTATAGTGTTTGTCGGTCGTCGAAGCATTTTCAACGCCATGAGCCGTCCCGTATTAAGCAGTAGCGCCGATAGCCTTGCAAGGTGCAAAGGGCGACATTCTGGCCAATCCAGACGCCGATGCGTGCGCTCTAGCCCGCACTCTTCAGAAACATCTGCCAACGATTGGAAACAAATACCCGATAGCGAAAAAAACTCGCTCCGCTAGGCTTGCGACGATGCGCCACACAGGTTGTCGCAAACACCATCGCAAGGAGCGAACTGAATGTATTTCGAGATCTACAGGCAATCCCGAGGCACCCCGAGCACCGGCAAAGGCCAATGGCGCTGGAGACTGCGGGCGGGGAACCACGAGACGATTGCCAGTGGCGAGTCGTATGTGAACAAGGCCGATTGTTTACACGTGATCGAGTTGATCAAGGGTGTGCAGGGGGAGACGCCGGTGAAGGAAATCTGATGGCGCCGCGTCCTACAGCCTCTTCCTTTTTCGTCTGAAGCACTGGCAAAGCACTTTTGCGCCCCTACGCTGTTCAGCGTACGGGGCCATACAGCCCTGTTTCGCCAAATGACGTTCAAACTAAAAAGGAGCCGCACCATGGCTAGAGACAAAGCGAAAGACGACAAGCACTTCAACTGCACCCAAACACACGAAGCCGACTACGTCGCCAGCCTCTATCCGCACGCCAAGGACGAAGTGAAAACCTTCCTGGCCTCGGCTTGCAAGGACAACACCCTGCGCAACTCGACGCACAAGGAAGTGTATGACCTGATCAAACAGAAGCTCGGGCATCCGCAGCCGTGAGTGGCTGAGGCGGGTGTTTGGTAAAGCTCGCAGATACAAAAAAGCCCTGTAGCTTCTCAGCTACGGGGCTATTTGCTCTGTTCGGGAACGACGTACAACCTCCAGACCAGAATCAAGCTAGGCATGGGCCTCTCGGTCAAGAACATCCGCAACCCACTGATTAATGCTTTTTTGAGCCAATTGCGCTTTTACGGCAACAGTCGCATGAAGAGCTGGCGCCAAACGCAGACTGAGATTGCCCGAATAAGGCTTTTGAGGAGCACGGCCCAGTTTTGCGCAAGTCTCCAGATAGTCAGTAACAGCCTCTTCGAACGCTGACCGAAGCTCTTTTACAGATTCGCCATGAAAACCTACAACGTCCTTGATCCCAGCGATATGACCAACAAAAAGACCGTCTTCATCACTGTATTCAATTCGGGCTGCATACCCGTTGTAATTCATCACGTTCATGGAGTGACTCCTGCTTGTTCAAGAAAAGCCCGAGCATCACGAACCTGATAGGGCTTTGCTTCTTTATCCGGGTGAGGTCGGTGGAACGTAGCAACCACACCTCTTAATTCAAACCGAACTCGCGAACCATTGCCTTCCACGGTTCTGGCCCCGACCGCATTGAACAGAGACTCGATGCGCGCCCATTCCAACGTGGCGGGTGTGGGTCGTGAAAATATAGCTGCGAGCGTACCGAGTTGTTTGTTGTTCATAGTATTACACCATGATACCGCGCAGGAAAAATTGACAATCGCGATTCATATCGCTGATCCATGAAGCGCCCCCTTGAACAAGCGGACAACGCCACCCTCCAAGCTTGAAAACGGCGTCTTTTTATCCGAATCCGGTCAATATTGGGCACATAGGTCAGGATAAGGAGTGATTGGAAATAGAGCTGTAGGTAGACTCCGAGAGTTACGTACGAACCGGCATCAATCGAGTCACATCCGATTATCGAGTTTTCAACCTCGGGTTCCGGCGACAGGATTTGCTGATTACTCAAGCGAGCAGAAACAAAAAAGCCCCGTAGCTTCTCAGCTACGGGGCTTTTTCTATATATGGCGGAGAGATAGGGATTCGAACCCTAGGTACCGGTGAAGGTACAACGGATTTCGAATCCGTCCCATTCGGCCACTCTGGCATCTCTCCAACGGCGCGCATCATAACAACACTTCTGCCGAAAGCAAACCCTCTTTCGAAAATTTTCTTCGTGCTATCAGATGCTTGCGTCGATTAAAGCGGTACACCCAGACGATTGGCGACTTCTTCGTAGGCTTCGATGACGTCACCGAGGCCCTGGCGGAAGCGGTCTTTGTCCATCTTCTTCTTGGTGTCCTTGTCCCACAGGCGGCAGCCGTCCGGGCTGAACTCGTCGCCGAGGACGATCGAGCCGTCGCTGAACACGCCGAACTCAAGCTTGAAGTCCACCAGCAGCAGGCCTGCGTCGTCGAACAGTTTGCTCAGGACTTCGTTGACCTTGAGCGACAGTTCTTTCATGCGTGCCAGTTGCTCGGCGGTGCCCCAGCCGAATGCCACGACGTGGGATTCATTGATGAACGGATCGCCCTTGGCGTCGTCCTTGAGGAACAGTTCGAAGGTGTACGGGTTGAGCTTCATGCCCTCTTCGACGCCCAGACGTTTTACCAGGCTGCCGGCAGCGTAGTTACGCACGACGCACTCGACCGGGATCATGTCCAGCTTCTTCACCAGGCACTCGTTGTCGCCCAGCAGTTTGTCGAATTGGGTCGGAATGCCGGCCGCTTCGAGTTTCTGCATGATGAAAGCGTTGAACTTGTTGTTCACCATGCCTTTGCGGTCGAGCTGCTCGATGCGCTTGCCGTCGAACGCCGAGGTGTCGTTGCGAAACAGCAGGATCAAACGGTCAGCGTCGTCGGTCTTGTAAACCGATTTGGCTTTGCCGCGGTAGAGTTCTTCACGTTTTTCCATGATGGGCTCCGCTTGCTAAGTAGATGGGCTAGGCGATATGGCGCCAGTCGAGCCCTGAATCTTGATCGGCCAGTTGCAGCCAGTCCGGGTCGCACCCGAGGGTGTCGACGAAACATTGCCGGGCCAGCTGCGGCAGGTTGTTCTTGCTGCTCAGGTGGGCGAGAACCAGATGCTGCAAGCCCTGCCACCCCAACTCGGCCACCAGGAATGCCGCCTGATGGTTGTTCAAATGTCCCAGCTCGCCGCCCACCCGTTGCTTGAGAAAGTACGGATAGTGACCACGGGCCAGCATGTCGCGGCAGTGGTTGGACTCGATCATCAACGCATCGAGATCCCGATAGCCGTCCAGCACCCGCTCGCAATAGGAACCCAGGTCGGTCAGCAGGCCGAAGCGCCGCTGCTCGTTATCACTGAATACGTACTGGGTCGGCTCCTGCGCATCATGGGCCACGGCAATGACCCCGATGTTCAGTGCGCCGATCTGCAGCTGCTCGCCGCCGGCCAGAAAGCCTGCGGGTTCGATCGGTTTGCGCATCCCGCGCAGTGTGCCGCGACTGAGGTAGACCGGCAGATTGTAGCGCCGAGACAGCAAACCCACGCCATGCACGTGGTCGGCATGTTCGTGGGTTACGAGTATCGCGCTCAGTTGCGCCGGGTGAACCCCCAGACGCAACAGGCGTTTTTCGGTTTCCCGCAGGGAAAAACCACAATCCACCAGCACATAGGTATCAGCGCTGGCGATCAGCGTGCCGTTCCCTTGGCTACCGCTGCCGAGAACGGCAAAGCGCATGTGATCAGCCCAGGTTGTCCTGAATCACGCTCAACACTTTGCGCGCCACATCGGCCGGCGCAACGGTATTGATGTTCTTCTCTACGGTCACCTGAACGTTCTCACCGACCTTGCTCAGGCGAACCTGATAACGCTCGGCGCGGGCTTCAACTTCTTCCTTGGTCGGCGCACTGCCGAACAGGCTGCTGAAGAAACCAGGCTTGTCGTCTTTCTTCTCGGCTTTCTCGGCCAGGTTGATGTAGTACAGGCCCAGGCTGCGGTTGATGTCTTCAACGCGCCACTGACCTTGCTCCAGCGCACGACCGACGCTCGACCAGGCACGATCCAGGTCCGGACCGACGTTCAGTACCGGGTTGCCACTGCCGTCTTCGCTGAGGCTGACACGGCTCGGGGTATCGAAATCGCGCGAAGCCAGCATCGACACCGAACCACCCTTCTCGGAGATCCGGCTCATGCTCGCGAGCATGTCGTCGACCAGCGCGGCGTCCAGGCCAGTATTGACCGAACGGTTGGTGAAATCGACGTCGACGGTGCTGCCGGCAGGACGCTCGGCGCTGACCACGTAGATTTCACTGGTGTTGCGCTGCACGCCTGGCTCGATACGCACCCGCACGCGGGTTTCGCTGTCGGCACCGACACCGGCGGCGCTCAGGCGCTTGGCCATGGCGGCGGACAGTTCGTCGGAATGCTGCCAGGTGGTGGTGAATTCGCCGGTTTGCGGACGCTGTTCATCCAGTCGGAAACCATTGTCCTGGAAGAACTGTACCGCCACTGGCCAGACTTCGGCCGGCGGGTGCTGGGCCACGACCCAACGCGAGTCACCGCTCTTCTGCAGCGAGTAGTCGGTCGCCTCGGCAACCGCCGTCAGCGGTTGCGGGCGCGGTACCACGTATTCGCCCTTCGCCGTGTCATCGGCCACGTTGCGCGGGATCGGCAACAGCGGATCCAGACGCTTGGAGGTGCTGACATTCGGTGGCAGTTGCATCGGTGCAGTCTGTTGCGCTTCCAGGTAATCGCTACCACGGTCACGGAAATAACCTTCCGGGCCCCAGACCCATCCGCAGCCACTGGTGCTGGAGATAATCAAGGCAAGTGCGGAAAGTCCGGCCATTCGCTTCATGCGTTGTACTTCCTCAATTAAACCAGGACGCTGCACTGGCGCAGGGCCGTGCGAAGCGTTTCATGACAAGGAGCGCTCAGCCAGGTCAACGGCAGGCGGATGCCTTCGTGCATCAGGCCCATTTCAACCAAAGCCCACTTCACCGGAATCGGGTTGGCTTCGATGAACAGGTCCTTGTGCAGCGGCATCAATTTTTCGTTGATCGCCCGTGCGGTCTCGGCGTCGCCGTTCAGCGCGGCCTCGCACAGGTCAGCCATTTCGCGCGGGGCGACGTTGGCCGTTACGGAGATGTTGCCTTTGCCGCCCAGCAGGATCAGCTCGACCGCGGTCGGATCATCGCCGGACAGCACGATGAAGTCCTTGCTCACGCCGTCGATGATGGCTTTGGCGCGTTTCAGGTCGCCGGTGGCTTCCTTGATGCCGATGATGTTCGGCACGCTGGACAGGCGAATTACGGTCTCGGCCTGCATGTCGCAGGAGGTGCGGCCGGGAACGTTGTAGAGAATCTGTGGAATGTCGACGGCTTCGGCAATGTGCTTGAAGTGCTGGTACAGGCCTTCCTGGGTCGGCTTGTTGTAGTACGGAACTACCAGCAGGCAGGCGTCGGCGCCGGCTTCCTTGGCGTTGCGGGTCAGCTCGACGGCTTCGCGGGTCGAGTTGGCGCCGGTACCGGCGATCACCGGAATGCGCCCGGCTACCTGTTTGACCACGGCTTTGATGACGGCGATGTGTTCTTCTACATCAAGGGTCGCCGACTCGCCGGTAGTACCGACCGCGACAATGGCATGGGTGCCGTTCTTGAGATGGAAGTCCACGAGTTTGCTGAGGCTGTCCCAGTCAAGACGCCCTTGTGCATCCATGGGAGTGACCAGTGCCACCATACTGCCCGCAATCATGAAACCGCTCCTGCCGGAAAAAGAGAGCGGTAATGGTACTGGCGCCAAGATGCTTGCACAAGCGAAGTACTGCGCCGCCATTCCCCTTGGCGTCGGTTTTCGCTACCCTTCAGACTTTGATCGGTACAGATCAGCTTGTACGCCGGGTTCCAGCCTCCCCTTTCGGCCTCCCAGGCCCCGTTCCAGTGTCGCTGCTGCACGCTCCGCCTTTATTGGAGCGAATTGCGAGCCACGGCCCGGGGCTTTCTGAACGGGCACGCGCAGACGCCTCCCGACGGCCAACGCCCATCGACCTACCGACCGCTCATCGCTTTAGGAATGCTGCATGTCCACCCCCACAGTTCGCGAACAATTCCTTGTCATCAGTGCCCTTGGCGCCAACCCCATGGAGCTGACTAACGTCCTGTGCCGCGCCAGCCATGAAAATCGCTGCGCCGTCGTCACCTCCCGCCTGACTCGCCATGGCGAATGCAGCGCCCTGGTGCTGGAAATCTCCGGCAGCTGGGACGCGCTGGCCCGCCTCGAAGGCAGCCTGCCGACCCTGGCCAAGCGCCACGCATTTACCGTCAACGTGGTGCGCAGTGCGGCCCTGGAAAATCGTCCACAGGCCCTGCCGTACGTGGCTTATGTCAGCTCGGCGTATCGCCCGGACATCATCAATGAGCTGTGCCAGTTCTTCATGGATCACAACGTCGAGCTGGAAAACCTGACCTGCGATACCTATCAGGCCCCGCAGACTGGCGGCACCATGCTCAACGCCACGTTCACCGTAACGCTGCCGGCCGGCACCCAGATCAGTTGGCTGCGCGACCAGTTCCTGGACTTCGCCGACGCGATGAACCTGGATGCGCTGATCGAACCTTGGCGCCCACAAAACCCAATGTAAGGAAGCTTTCATGGCCGTTGTCATCGACCAACCGGTTGCGGATTTCGAAGCACCTGCCACCAGCGGGCAGACCGTCAGCTTGTCCGCCCTGAAGGGCAAGCAAGTGGTGATCTACTTCTATCCGAAGGACAGCACCCCCGGCTGCACCACCGAAGGCCAGGGTTTTCGTGACCAGTACGCGGCGTTCCAGGCCGCTAATACCGAGATTTTCGGTATCTCCCGCGACAGCCTGAAGTCTCACGAGAACTTCAAGTGCAAGCAGGAATTTCCGTTCGAGCTGATCAGCGACAAGGACGAAGCGGTCTGCCAGCTGTTCGACGTGATCAAGCTGAAGAAACTGTATGGCAAGGAATATCTGGGCGTTGATCGCAGCACATTCCTGATCGACAAGAATGGCGTGCTGCGCCAGGAATGGCGCGGCGTGAAAGTGCCGGGGCATGTGGATGCGGTGCTGGCTGCGGCTCAGGCGCTGAACAAGGCCTGATATTTCTGCGTCGTTTTCACTGACGCCTTCGCGAGCAAGCTCGCTCCCACATTTGGAATGCATTTCAAAATGTGGGAGCGAGCTTGCTCGCGAAGGGGCAATAAGCCTCAGCGAATAGCTCGGCTCTAAAGCAATGGAGCCACAACCGGCTCCTTGCGCGGCCACGCATCCAGCACGGCCTTGAACAGCGTCGCCAGCGGAATTGCGAAGAACACGCCCCAGAACCCCCACAACCCGCCAAACAACAGCACCGCACAAATGATTGCCACCGGGTGCAGGTTAACCGCCTCGGAAAACAGCAACGGCACCAGCACGTTGCCATCCAGGGTCTGAATGATCCCGTAGACCGCCATCAGATAGATGAACTGATCGCTCCAGCCCCACTGGAACAACGCAATCAGCAACACCGGCACGGTCACCACCACCGCGCCGACGTACGGCACCACCACCGACACCCCGACCAGCAACGCCAGCAGCGCCGCATAGTTGAGGCCGAGCGCGACGAACGCGATGTAGGTCACGCCGCCACAGATCACGATCTCGATGACCTTGCCACGAATGTAGTTGGCGATCTGCCGGTTCATTTCCTGCGCCACGCGGGTGATCAGCGCTCGCTCACGGGGCAGATAGCCGCGCACCCACTCGCCGATCATGGCCCGATCCTTGAGGAAGAAAAACACCAGAATCGGCACCAGCACCAGATAGATCATGATGTTGACCAGCAGCGGCAGGCTCGACAGCGAGAAGGTCAGCGCCCATTGGCCGAACTTGCCGATTTCGCCACGCGCCGCTTCGATGGCCTGCAGCACCTGCTCGTCAGAGACCAGATGCGGATAGCGCTCCGGCAGCAACAGCAGCAGCGACTGCCATTTGGCGAGCATGCCCGGAAGTTCGTTGAACAGCGTGATCAACTGATGCCACAGCAACGGCAAGACCACCACGATGAACACCAGCAACACGCCCATGAACAGCGCAAACACCAGCCCCACCGCCGCCGCACCAGGCAAGCGCATGCGTTCAAGAGCGAGCACCAGCCCCTGCATCAGATACGCCAACACCATCCCGGCCAATACCGGGGCGAGCATGCCACCGAGCGTGAGCACCGCGGTGAAGGCGAGAAACAGCAGCACCGCCAGCACCACCGCTTCTTCGTCGGAAAAGTAGCGCTGAATCCAGTCGCGTAACACTTTGAACATCAATAATCCTTAGGTCTTTTACGCTGTCGGCTTCAGGCTTTTTTCAACCAGTAACGGTAGACGCCTGCTTCGTTTTCTTCGCGCAGCAGCGTATGACCGGCCAGACGGGCAAAGGTGCGGAAGTCGCGCTGCGAACCCGCGTCCGTGGCGATCACCTTGAGCACCGCGCCGCTGGGCAGCTTGTTGAGTTCCATCTTGGCCTTGAGCAACGGCAACGGGCAATTCAGGCCACTGGCGTCCAATTCACAGTCATGGGCTACAGCGTCAGTCATTGCGTCACTCCGGTTCAGGTGGTTGAGGCGCCTAGAATATCTGGTCGCAAGCCCGGTGTCCGGCTACAGTAAGGTCTTTGTCTTCTAAGGCTTTGTGCATGACATTTCTGCGCCCTACCCTGCTGACGCTCGCTTGCCTGCTCGCCTCACCGGGCTTTGCCGACGATCTGCCGTCACTTGGCGACGCCAGTTCTGCCATTGTCTCTCCGCAACAGGAATACCAGTTGGGCCGCGCCTGGCTGGCCATGTTGCGCAGTCAGGTTGCACAGCTCAACGATCCGCAGCTCAAAGACTACGTCGAATCCAGCGTCTACAAGCTGGTGGAAACCAGCCAGGTGACCGATCGTCGCCTGGAATTCATTCTGATCAACAGCCCGCAACTCAACGCTTTCGCGGCGCCGGGTGGCGTGGTCGGGGTCAACGGTGGCCTGTTCCTCAACGCGCAGACTGAAGGCGAATACGCCTCGGTACTGGCCCACGAACTGGCTCACTTGTCGCAACGCCACTTCGCGCGCGGCGTCGAAGCTTCGCAGCGGATGCAGGTACCGATGATGGCGGCGCTGCTCGCGGGGATCGTGATTGCCGCCGCCGGTGGCGGTGATGCCGGGATCGCGACCATCGCCGGCACTCAGGCCGCAGCCATTCAGTCGCAGCGTACCTTCTCGCGCCAGAACGAGCAGGAAGCCGACCGTATCGGCATCCTCAATCTGGAAAAGGCCGGATACGACCCGCGCTCGATGCCGACCATGTTCGAACGTCTGATGCGCCAATACCGCTTCGACGCCAAGCCGCCAGAATTTCTGCTGACTCACCCGGTGACCGAATCGCGTATCGCCGACACCCGTAACCGCGCAGAACAAGCGCCAGCGGGCGGCATTGAAGACAGCATGCGCTATCAGTTGATCCGCGCCCGCGTACAGCTGATCTACGAAGAAACCCCGGGACTGGGCGCCAAGCGCTTTCGTGCACAACTGGACGAGAACCCGAAGAACGACGTGGCGCGCTATGGCCTGGCGATCGCCCAGATCAAGGGCGGCCAGCTCAATGAAGCCAGGGAGAATCTCAAACAGCTGCTGGCCAAGTCACCCAACGAGATCATCTACAACCTCGCGCAGATCGACCTGGACATTACCAACAACCGCCTGCCGGATGCGCAAACGCGGGTTGACCGCATGCTCACGCAATATCCGGGCAATTACCCGCTGAATCAGGTTCGGGTCGATCTGTTGCTGAAACAGAATCGCACCGCCGACGCCGAGAAAGCCCTCGACAGCTTGCTCAAATCCCGTCCGAACGATCCGGACGTGTGGTATCAGGTCGCCGAAACCCGTGGCCTCTCTGGCAACATCATTGGTCTGCATCAGGCCCGCGCCGAGTACTTCGCGCTGGTCGGCGATTATCGTCAGGCGATCCAGCAGCTTGATTTTGCCAAGCGCAAGGCGGGCAGCAACTTCCCGCTGTCCTCGCGGATCGATGCACGCCAGCGCGAGCTGATGGAGCAGGAGCGCATGATCAAGGACATGATGGGCTGAGTTTTCATCAGCGATATAAAAATTTCAGGCATAAAAAAACCGCCTCTTTCGAGGCGGTTTTTATTTCACCGCAACCGGGTTATTCAGCCAGTTTGAAGGTGATGAAGCTCGCGCGACCTTCACGCAGGACGCGCATCGACACCGAACGATTCTTCGGCAGCGCCTTGGCGATCTCGGCGAATTCCTTGGTGGAGCCAATGGCCTGGTTGTTCAGGTGAGTGATCACGTCCCCCGGTTGCAGACCGATCAAAGCCGCAGGACCGTCCTTAACTTCCTTGATCACCACTCCGCCCTTGAGGTCGTAGGTTTTCTTCTGCTCAGCGGTCAGTTCCGCCACCGAAACACCGAGGCGGTTGCTGCTGCTTTCCGCACCCGACTTCGGCAGTGCAGCCAGCTCTTTGTCCTCATCCGGAATCGCACCGACAGTCAGCTCGACATTCTTGCGTTTGCCGTCACGGATCACTTCGAGGCTGGCCTTGGCGCCCGCTTTCAGCGCACCGACCAAGTGTGGCAGGTCGGCGGACATGACGATCGGCTGACCGTTCATGCTCAGGATCACGTCGCCCACTTGCAGGCCGCCCTTGGCTGCCGGACCGTCATCCTGAATCTGCGCAACCAGCGCACCGGCCGGCTTATCAAGACCGAACGACTCGGCCAGATCCTTGTTCACTTCCTGGATGACCACGCCCAGCCAGCCGCGGCTGACTTTGCCACCGCTTTTCAGCTGATTGGAAACGTCCATCGCCACGTCGATCGGAATGGCGAACGACACACCCATGAAGCCACCGGAACGGGTGTAAATCTGCGAGTTGATCCCGACCACTTCACCGTTCAGGTTGAACAGCGGGCCACCGGAGTTACCCGGGTTGATTGGCACGTCGGTCTGGATGAACGGCACGTAGTTTTCGTTCGGCAGGCTACGGCCGACGGCGCTGACAATGCCTTGGGTCACAGTGTGGTCAAAGCCGAACGGAGAACCGATTGCCACGACCCACTGACCCGCCTTCAGGTCCTGGGACTTGCCGAGCTTGAGCACCGGCAGATCCTTGCCATCGATTTTCAGCAGGGCCACGTCGGAGCGTGGATCGGTGCCGATCAGCTTGGCTTTCATTTCACTGCGATCTGCCAGACGCACGAGGATTTCGTCGGCATCGGCAATCACATGGTTGTTGGTCAGGATGTAGCCATCGGAGGAAATGATGAAGCCCGAACCGAGCGATTGCGCTTCACGCTGACGATCGCCGCGCGGCGAACGCTGCTGAGGCGGCATGCCACGCTCGAAGAACTCGCGCAACATCGGCGGCAAGCCTTCCAGGTCAGGCATCTGCTGGTTCACCTTGCGGTCCGGCAGCTTCTGCGTGGTACTGATGTTCACCACTGCAGGCGAGGCCTGTTCAACCAGTTGGGTGAAATCCGGCAGGTCGGCCGCCTGGGCAGCGGGGACAGCCTGACCCAGCACCAGCACGGTGGCGAAAATGGAGAGATAAGACTTCAAGCTAAGTATCGACATACAGCTCCCGTTACGACGAGCAGGGTTAAGCGATATGGAGCAAGGAACACCGGGAACCGCGGGCCGGTATTTTTGTTCCGGGAACAACAGACAAGGCCAGAGCCGTGAGGCTCTGACCTATAAAAAACTTTCGGGTGATTTGCAAATGAAAATGCTGAGCAAACATTTCATCTACGTCTCGAAGAAGAAGTGGAAATGACTGAAATCAGCTCACTGCTTGCTGGTTGCAGCGCCATCGTTGCGCATCGAAAGGGCAATCCTCTCGGCCGTGCCGATTGGAATTTCGCCGACCACCGTCACCATCATCTCACCCTCAGGCGTAGTGAGGCGGCGGGAAACTGCGACAGTCGGCCCCAACTGCGTGCGGGTATCGGTCACTGTTGCACCGTTCAACGGCTCAAGAAACACTGAAAACCGCGCCAGCCCGTCGTCATACATCAGGCTGCTGACTTGAGTTTTGGTTTCGGAATCTTTGTGTGAAGTACTGCTGGTCAGCACGAAACCCGGAGGCAGCCAGTCGGAATGCCAGACCTGAGCCGTTTTCACGGCAGACGCCTTGTCACTATCAATAGTGACGGCCTTGCACTCGGCGCCAGCTTGAAGGTCTTTGTCCGACGGGACATCAGCGGTATCGAGGCTGGTGAACTGGAAACGCTCGAGTAGCTGCCCTTTATCGTTGAGCAACAACGACTTCAGTGGCAATCCGGTCTGTTTATCCAGATGCAGTTCGAAACCATAACGATGCTGGTCGCGAGGCGTCAACGATACGATGACCGCATCACGCCCGGCCACGCGCGACTTGCCGATGACGGCAAGCTCATACCAGTTTTTCAGCTTTTGGGGATCAAGCGAACGAGCGGTCGAGTTGGGAGAGTCTCCCAACCCCGCAATCAGGGTGCCGCTGACGCATTGAGTATGCCCATCAACACGCACGACTTCCTGAGCCGAGCCGTCGAGCTGAAGCAAACGCTCGCGGACCTGACCGTTCTGGACACGATGCCAGATATTGTGGGTAGAAAAACTACCGTTACGCTCGTATACGAAAGTACCTTGGAAGCTTTGCTGCTGCTCGGCCTGACCCAGGCGAATCAGCCAGTCCTGGGCCTCGTCGGCATGGGCTGGAACAATGAACCAGCCGCTAAGCAGAAGCGAAAGTAGAGGTATGGCGCGCATGATCCTCCTTAACGGTTTTCCATGCTTGCTGCACGCGCATAAGGCAGAGCGCTTTCAGTACCTTTCAACGCAGCTTGCTGGGCATGCTGACGCAGATAGCCTGGCAGACGCTGATCGTGCCAGCCTGGCTGACCTTGCAGAACGCCGTTGGCCATCGGCCCCGTAGTTTCCGAGCTTTCCTTGTAGCCAGCTAGGACGGCCGGGCCTTTGACCTGCGGCGCAACCAGCGAAGGCTGATTGGACTGCTGCGCCAGCTCGACGCCAGCGATTTCGTCCTGGTTGTACAGGCGCACACCGGCCAGTACCGCAACGGTCACCGAAGCTGCAACGGCCAGACGACCCAGGTTGCGCCAAGGGCCGCGGGCTACTTTGGCTGGAGCCGTTTCGTCTTCCAGCGCAGCAGAAACTGCCGCAGCAATGTCCAGACGCGGAAGCAGCAGATCCTTGTGCATGGCTGCCCGAGCGATCTGATAACGAGCCCAGGTCTCACGGGTTTCAACATCGTCCAGTGCATTGATCACTCGACGCAATTCCAGTTCGTCCGCTTCGTTATCCATCACTGCGGACAGCGATTCCTGCAGGGCTTCACGACTCATGGCGTTCCTCTCTTGGCTGTCGCCGCTGTCTCAGTTTTCCTGCAACAACGGCTGCAGGGCTTTATCGATGGCCTCCCGGGCGCGGAAAATCCGGGAGCGCACGGTACCCACCGGACACTGCATGACGCTCGCAATGTCCTCGTAACTCAGACCATCGAATTCACGTAAAGTTAAAGCCGTACGTAAATCCTCTGGCAGTTGCTGAATGGTTCGATGGACGGTGCCTTCGATCTCATCCCGCAGCAAAGCGCGTTCCGGCGATTCGAGATCCTTCAGGCCGTGATCGCCGTCGTAGAACTCTGCGTCTTCAGAACTTACATCGCTATCCGGCGGCCGGCGGCCGCGTGAAACCAGATAGTTCTTTGCCGTGTTGATGGCAATGCGGTAAAGCCACGTATAGAACGCGCTGTCTCCGCGAAAGTTTCCTAGCGCTCGGTAGGCCTTGATAAAGGCTTCCTGAGCCACATCCTGGGCTTCATGGGTGTCGTGCACGAAACGCACGATCAACCCGAGAATTTTGTGCTGATATTTCAGCACCAGCAGATCGAAAGCTCGCTTGTCGCCACGCTGAACGCGCTCGACCAGCTGCTGATCCTCTTCCTGGGTTAGCATGAACACTCCTCGATAAGCATGGAGGAGGCTTGCATAACTAAACGACCAGACTTGCAAACATAGACTCGGGCTTTTCGCAAAAGTTCTCCCCCTCCAGGCAAGTTTCCTGCGGGCTCTGATTTGGCACGCACGAAAAACGCAGCGCGGGATAAACCGGCTGCGCGAATAATCTTGTCATCGGTTCGCCGGCAAAAACCCAATCGCAGGTTCTGCATTGAAGCCGACACTGTCCCGTGCTTCTGGCAACTGACTATTGATCTTGGGCCTCTGGCAAAAGTTCCAATTATTTATAGCCGTGCTGAAGCGACATTGAGCAACCGCGTGCTGAAAAAGCCTGTTTCATCCTCGATACAGTCGCCTTTTCCCAAAACGACAGAAAAAAACGTCCGACGAAACGTCAAGCTTTTGTCGTCACAGTAGTTTCACAATGCCATACGAGCTCGGCTATTGTGCCGCTCCACCCCTCTATATACTAGTGGGCTGTGTGGCTGTCTTGACTCGCCGATCCAGCTGTCCTGCGCCACCCCCGATCCGGGTCGCTTTGAGCGGAATCCTGAAATGAGCCAACAGTTTCAACACGATGTTCTGGTGATTGGCAGCGGCGCTGCCGGTTTGAGTCTCGCGCTGACCTTGCCGGGTCATTTGCGCATTGCCGTATTGAGCAAAGGTGATCTGGCCAACGGCTCGACTTATTGGGCCCAGGGCGGCGTCGCTGCCGTGCTGGACGATACCGATACTGTCGAATCCCACGTCGACGACACCCTGAACGCCGGCGGCGGTCTGTGCCATGAAGACGCGGTGCGTTTTACCGTCGAGCACAGCCGCGAAGCCATCCAGTGGCTGATCGACCAGGGCGTGCCGTTCACCCGCGACGAACAGTCCGGCACCGAAGACGGCGGTTTCGAATTCCACCTGACTCGCGAAGGCGGCCACAGCCATCGACGCATCATCCATGCCGCCGACGCAACCGGCGCAGCGATTTTCACCACCCTCCTCGCCCAAGCCAGAGAACGCAGCAACATCGAACTGCTGGAGCAGCGAGTTGCCGTTGATCTGATCACCGAACGCCGTCTGGGCATGAGTGGCGAGCGCTGCCTCGGCGCCTATGTGCTGAATCGCGCGACCGGCGAAGTCGACACCTACGGCGCACGCTTCGTGATCCTCGCGTCCGGCGGCGCCGCCAAGGTCTACCTCTATACCAGTAACCCCGACGGCGCTTGCGGTGACGGCATCGCCATGGCCTGGCGCTCGGGCTGCCGAGTGGCGAACCTGGAATTCAACCAGTTCCACCCTACGTGCCTGTATCACCCGCAGGCCAAGAGTTTCCTGATCACTGAAGCCTTGCGTGGCGAAGGCGCGCACCTGAAGCTGCCCAACGGCGAACGGTTCATGCCGCGCTTCGACAAACGTGCCGAACTGGCGCCACGCGACATCGTCGCCCGCGCCATCGACCATGAAATGAAGCGGCTGGGCGTCGACTGCGTCTATCTCGACATCAGCCACAAGCCTGAAGCCTTCATCAAAAACCACTTCCCGACCGTCTACGAACGTTGCCTGGGTTTCGGCATCGACATCACCAAGCAGCCGATTCCGGTCGTACCGGCAGCGCACTACACCTGTGGTGGCGTGATGGTTGACCAGCACGGTCGTACCGACGTGCCGGGGCTGTACGCCATCGGCGAAACCAGCTTCACCGGCCTGCACGGGGCCAACCGCATGGCCAGCAACTCGCTGCTCGAATGCTTCGTTTATGCCCGCTCGGCGGCTGCGGATATTCTTGCGCAACTGGATGACGTCACCGCGCCAACCGCCCTGCCCGAGTGGGACGCCAGCCAGGTCACCGATTCCGACGAGGACGTGATCATCGCCCACAACTGGGACGAGCTGCGCCGCTTCATGTGGGACTACGTGGGGATCGTGCGCACCAATAAGCGCCTGCAACGAGCGCAGCACCGCGTGCGTCTGTTGCTGGACGAGATCGACGAGTTCTACAGCAACTATAAAGTCAGCCGCGACCTGATCGAGCTGCGTAATCTGGCGCAAGTCGCCGAACTGATGATCTGCTCTGCCATGGAGCGCAAGGAAAGTCGCGGTCTGCATTACACCCTCGACTACCCGAACCTGCTGCCCGAGGCGCTCGACACTATTCTGGTGCCGCCCACCTACGCCGGCTGAACTTGAGCCGCACTCGCAGGCGTCGGTGCACATCCGCTGCCTGCGAGTCTCGCGGTACACAGATCGAGCGCACCCGCCGCTCCCCGCGCAAACGAAAGCGCAGCACCACGATCAACGGCAACGCCAGGCTGTCAGGGCGCAGCTGGACTGCTTGCCAGCCGCCCGCCTGATTCCACAATTGCCAGCCATCGGCATCGCGGCGCAATCGGCAAAAAGCCTGCGGATGCGTCAGCAGAATCTGCCGTGGCAACACCCACACGGCGTGCAGCAGACAGGCGAAGGCCCCGAGCAGACAGGCCCAGAGTGGAATCGACAGGAGAAACAACACACCCAGCGCGAACGCCTGGGTCAACAGATACGCCGCCAGCAACTGCCGAGAGGCATGCCAGCGGCATTCGAACGTATTACTTGGGCTGAACACGGTCCAGGATCATCCGGACCATGCGCTGCAGCTCAGGGTCTTCGGACTCACTGCGCTCCATGAACCAGCCGAACATGTCCTGATCCTCACAGGTCAGCAGACGGACATACAAGTCGCGATCGACCTGGTTGAGGTGCGGATAGACCTCTTTCACGAACGGCACCAGCAGTACGTCAAGTTCCAGCATGCCGCGGCGGCTGTGCCAGAAGAGGCGATTGAGTTCAACTTGTTCGACCATGGAGCCCTCCTCAAATAGGCGCGCAGTATACAGCCCCGGCGCGGGTCGCACAGTCGGCTTTGGTCGGGCACCACCGATCCTTTATCAACTACCCATTTCAACAACGCGCCCTTATGATGTGCCCCAGACTTTTTTACCCTGCGATGACCCATGGCCGATTCTGCTTTTTTCTGCACCCTGTCTCATGAAGGCGTACTCGCGGTTCGCGGCGTGGATGCCGGCAAATTCCTGCAAGGCCAATTGACCTGCAACATCAATTACCTCAGCGACAGCCAGGCCAGCCTGGGCGCGCGCTGCACGCAAAAAGGCCGGATGCAGTCGAGCTTCCGCATTCTGCTCGAAGGTGACGGCGTGCTGCTGGCAATGGCCAGTGAACTGCTGGAGCCGCAACTGGCGGATCTGAAAAAGTACGCGGTGTTCTCCAAGTCCAAACTGACCGACGAAAGCGCCGCCTGGGTGCGTTTTGGCCTGGAGCACGGCGACGCCGCGTTGGCCAGCCTGGGTCTGAGCCTGCCAAGCGAAACCGACAGCGTAGTGCGCAGCGCAGGCCTGATCGCTATTCGCGTCTCGCCGGATCGCGCCGAACTCTGGGTACCGGCCGATCAAGCCGACGCCATCAAAGCCAAGTTGGCCACCGCCCTGCCTGAAGGCGAATTGAACCAATGGCTGCTGGGGCAGATTCGCGCCGGTATCGGTCAGGTCATGCCGACCACCCGCGAGTTGTTCATCCCACAGATGCTCAACCTGCAGGCCGTCGGTGGCGTGAGTTTCAAGAAAGGTTGCTACACCGGCCAGGAAATCGTCGCGCGCATGCAGTACCTGGGCAAGCTCAAGCGTCGCCTCTATCGCGTAGAACTTGACGCGACTGAACTGCCAGAGCCGGGCACCCCGCTGTTCGCCCCAAGCCACAGCAGCGCCATCGGCGAAGTGGTGATTGCCGCCCGCGCCGCAGAAAAGATTGAACTGCTGGCGGTGTTGCAGGCCGAAGCTGCCGAAGCGGGTGATCTGCACCTGGGCGACCTCGAAGGGCCAGCCCTGCATTTGCTCGACCTGCCCTACGAACTGGATCGCGACCGCGAAATCCAGCGCTGATCGCAGCTTTTGTTGCAACACCCTAGAGAATCTACATGAGCGAGCTGGCGGATAAGGTCCAACAGGATTTGGTTGAGGCCATCGATAACGATGACCTGGTTCTGCCAACATTACCGGAAGTGGCCCTGCAAATTCGCAAGGCTGCCGAAGACCCGGAGATCAGTGTCAGCGACCTGAGCAAAGTGATTGGCCGCGACACGGCGCTGTCGGCACGCCTGATCAAAGTGGTCAACAGCCCGTTGCTGCGCGCGACCCAGGAAGTCACCGACCTGCACACCGCGATCACCCGACTGGGAGTGAACTACAGCAGCAACCTGGCGATCGGCCTGGTGATGGAACAGATCTTCCACGCCCGCTCCGAGGTGGTCGAACAGAAGATGCGCGAAGTCTGGCGCAAGAGCCTGGAGATCGCCGGCGTCAGCTACGCCCTGTGCCGTCGGCACACCCAACTCAAACCTGATCAGGCGGCGTTGGGCGGGCTGGTGCATCAGATAGGCGTATTGCCGATCCTGACCTACGCCGAAGATCACTACGAACTGCTGTCAGACCCGGTCAGCCTCAACCATGTGATCGACCACATTCACCCGCTGCTGGGCGACAAGCTGTTGCGGGTCTGGGAATTTCCCGAGCAACTGGTGGCGTTGCCGGGGCTGTATCTGGATTTCAAACGCGACTCGGCGCACCTCGATTACGTCGATCTGGTGCAGGTGGCGAGTCTGTATTGTCACAAGGACAGCGATCATCCGATTGCGCGGATTGACCCACTCAGCGTGCCGGCGTTCAGGAAGCTTGGGATCGATCCGGAGAACAAGGAGTTGTGCGCGGATCTGGAAGAATCGCGGACGATGTTTTACTGATCCGGAACCGCGGCGCGGCCTTCGCGAGCAAGCCCGCTCCCACAGGGGATTTGTGTACGGCGTGGACCCCCTGTGGGAGCGGGCTTGCTCGCGAAGAGGCCCGCACCAACACCACATTTATCCGGCAATAAAACTCACCCGAACCTTCAAACCGGCCTGCTCACCATCGTGCAAGGTGATCTGCGCCAGATGCGCCCGGCAGATCTCTCCGACGATCGCCAGCCCCAACCCTGAGCCCGCAACCTGCTGATTGCGCCGATAGAAGCGTTCAAACACCCGATCCCGCTCCTCCAGCGGAATGCCCGGCCCGTCATCTTCAACTTCAAGCACCGCCGGCGCCGCGACCCGCAGAATCACGTTGCCGCCCGGTGGCGTATGCGCCAGTGCGTTGTCCACCAGATTGCTCAGCAGTTCATTGAGCAACGTCGGTTCACCGCGCAGCCACACCGGCTCATCCGCCTCCAGAGCCAGCGCGACTCCGCGCGCATGAGCCAACGGCGCCATGGCCATGCCCAGTTCGCGGGCCAACTGACTCAGATCCAGTAATTGCGCGCCGCCCTCGGCAATCGCCCGGGCACCGTTTTCCACCCGCGCCAGCGACAGCAGTTGATTGGCCAGATGGGTCAGGCGATCAGTGCTTTGCGCAGAGGATTCCAGGGTTGTGCGCCAGGTTTCCGCTTCAGTCGAACGCAGCCCCAGTTCCAGCCGCGCCTTCAACGCCGCCAGTGGCGTGCGCAGTTCGTGGGCGGCATCGGCGATGAACTGCGCCTGCCGCTCGAACTGCCCGCGCAAGCGTTCGGTGAAGTGATTGAGCGCGCGCACCAGCGGCCACAATTCATGTTGCACTTCCACCAGCGGCAGCGGCCGCAAATCATCGGGCTGACGCTCCTCCACCGCCGTGCGCAATCGCTCCAGCGGGCGCAGCGCGGCACTCACCGCGAACCACACCAGCAACAGGGCGCCGATCGCGAGCATGCCCAGACGCAGCAGCGTATCGGCCGCCAGACTGCGGGCCATGCTGACTCGCGCCTCGTCGGTTTCGGCGACGCGGATTTCCGCCATGCCGTTCATGTTCGGTTCGGTGACCGCTTTGAGCAGGCTGACCACGCGCACGTTCTGCCCGCGATAGGTCGCGTTATAGAAGCGCGCGAGCGCTGGATAATCGTCGGTTCTCGGCGTACCGGGTGGTGGCCCGGGCAGGTTTTCATAGCCGGAAATCAGCTTCTGATGGATGTCGTTGACCTGGTAGTAAATCCGCCCGGCGCTGTCGTAAGCGAAGGTGTCCAGCGCCACGTAGGGCACGTCGGCGCTGAGCGTGCCGTCGCGCTGCGACAGGCCGGCGGCAATGGTTCGCGCCGAGGCCAACAGGGTTCGGTCATAAGCCGTGTCGGCAGCTTCGCGCCCGTTCCAGTACGCGCTCAGACCACTGGCGAGCATCAACACCACCAGCAACAATGCGAGGTTCCACAGCAACCGCCAGCGCAGGCTGCTGGGCTTATGCATCGCGACTTTCCAGCAGGTAACCGAGGCCACGGAAGGTCACGATCGCCACCGGTTGGCCGTCGAGTTTCTTGCGCAGGCGATGCACGTAGATTTCGATGGCATCGGGGCTGGCTTCTTCGTCGAGACCGAACACCTGTGCGGCGAGTTGCTCCTTGCTCATCACCCGGCCCGGGCGGGCGATCAACGCTTCGAGCACGGCTTGTTCGCGGGAGGTCAGAGTCAGCAGTTCTTCGCCGAGACTGAAGCGCCGGGTGTCGAGATCGTAGGCCAGCACGCCGCAGCGCTGCTGACGCTCGCCACCGAGCACACTGCGCCGCAACAGGGCTTTGACCCGGGCTTCGAGCTCGGTCAGTTCGAACGGTTTGGCCAGGTAATCGTCAGCGCCGAGATTCAAGCCGTGTACGCGGTCCTTCACATCGCTGCGCGCCGTCAGCATCAACACCGGCAGGTTCTTGCCGCGTGCGCGCAGGCGTGCCAGCACCTCGAAACCGTCCATGCGCGGCAGGCCGACATCGAGGATCGCCATCGCGTATTCCTCGCTGCCCAGCGCCAGGTCGGCGGCCACGCCATCGTGCAACACGTCCACGGTCAGACCGGTGCTCTTGAGCGCCTGGGCGACGCTTTCGGCCAGTTGCAAATGGTCTTCGACGAGCAGAACACGCATGGATCTCTACCTCATTCAGGGATGGCCGACGCCACTCTTTGCCGCGGAGTTTACAGCCGCAACCGCCGCTGTGAAGCCCGAAACCCGCGAAATCCAGCTGAAAGGTTAGTGAAAGGTTAGCCCGTTAGAGTCCGGTCACGGACAGTTTCGACTGCCGTCGCTGCTGCCACACAGCGATACGAAAAACGCCTCGAAGCGTTTTCGACCAATAAGAACAATAACGGAGTACACCCGCATGCCGTCCTTGCAGACCAAGGCTTCTACGCCTGTTCGTCCTTCTCGTTTGCGCCACGCCACCCTCGCCAGCACCGCTGCCCTCGCCGGTTTCTCACCGTTGAGCTACGCCGACTTCATCAAAGACAGTTCCGCCACCTTCGAAACCCGCAACATGTACTTCAACCGCGACTTTCGCGACGGCACCAGTGCCCAGCAAAGCAAGCGTGATGAATGGGCGCAGGGTTTCATGCTCAACCTGCAATCGGGTTACACCGACGGCACCGTGGGCTTCGGTGTCGACGCGCTGGGCATGCTCGGGGTCAAACTTGATTCGAGCCCGGATCGTACCGGCACCGGCCTGTTGCCAACCCACGATGACGGGCGCGCGGCGAACGAATACTCGAAAGTCGGCCTGACCGGCAAAGTGAAAATCTCCGCCACCGAACTGAAAATCGGCAGCCTGATTCCCGAACTGCCGATCCTCAAACCGAATGACGGGCGCATCCTGCCGCAGACGTTCGAAGGTGGTTTGCTGACCTCCAAAGAGATCAAGAACCTGACCTTCACCGGCGGGCGTCTGGAGAAAGCCAAGGATCGCGACAGCACCGATTTCGAGGACATCGCCCTCAACAACAAGAACAGCCGCTTCGCTGGCACCGTGGCCGGCAAGCATTTCGATTTTGCCGGCGTGGACTACAAGTTCACCGACAAGATCACCGGCAGTTACCACTTCGCCCAGCTCGACGAAGTCTATAACCAGCACTTCTTCGGTCTGGTCGCCTCGCGGCCGATGGGCCCGGGCACCTTCGCCACTGACCTGCGCTTTGCGGTCAGTGACGATCAGGGCGCGGCCCGTGGTGGCGAGATCGACAACCGCTCGCTCAACGGTCTGGTCAGCTACGCCCTGAGCGGCCACAAGTTCACCGCCGGTTATCAGCACATGTCCGGCGACAGCGCGTTCCCCTATGTCGATGGCAGCGACCCGTACCTGGTCAACTTCGTGCAGATCAACGACTTCGCCGGCGCCGAAGAACGCTCCTGGCAGGCGCGTTACGATTTCGACTTCGCCCGCCTCGGCATCCCTGGCTTGTCGTTCATGAGCCGTTACCTGAGCGGTGACAACATCAAGCTCAAGAATGGCGAAGAAGGCAAAGAGTGGGAGCGCAACACCGAGATCAAATATGTAGTACAAAGCGGCGCCCTGAAGGACGTTGCCGTACGCCTGCGTAATGCCACCTACCGTTCCAACTACTCCGCTCGCGATGCCGATGAAGTGCGTCTGCTGGTGAGCTATAGCGTTGCCCTTTGGTAATTCAGTACGTCCATAACAACAACTCCCAAGGAGACATAGATGAACTTATCACTGCGTAAAGTTGCTCTGGCCGCTGGCGTCATGCTCTTCGCCGGCCAATTGATGGCCGAACCGAAACGTCCGGAATGCATCGCCCCGGCCTCCCCCGGCGGCGGTTTCGACCTGACCTGCAAACTGGCGCAAAGCGCGCTGGTCAATGAAAAACTGCTGACCAAACCGATGCGCGTGACCTACATGCCCGGCGGTGTCGGTGCGGTGGCGTACAACGCGGTCGTCGCCCAGCGCCCGGCCGATGCCGGCACGCTGGTGGCGTGGTCCAGCGGTTCGTTGCTGAACCTGGCGCAAGGCAAGTTCGGTCGTTTCGACGAGACCAACGTGCGCTGGCTGGCCGCCGTCGGCACCAGTTACGGCGCCATCGCGGTGAAGAGCGATTCGCCCTACAAGACCCTCGACGATCTGGTCAAAGCCTTGAAGAAAGATCCGAGCTCCGTGGTCATCGGTTCCGGCGGCACCGTCGGCAGCCAGGACTGGATGCAGACCGCACTGATCGCCAAGGCTGCCGGGATCAACCCGCGTGACCTGCGTTACGTCGCCCTCGAAGGCGGCGGCGAAATCGCTACTGCACTGCTCGGCGGTCACATCCAGGTGGGTAGTACCGACATCTCCGACTCCATGCCGCATATCCAGAGCGGTGACATGCGGCTGCTCGCGGTGTTCGCCGATAAACGCATCGACGAACCGGAAATGAAAGACATCCCGACCGCGCGCGAGCAGGGCTACGACATCGTCTGGCCGGTGGTGCGCGGTTTCTACCTCGGGCCAAAGGTCAGCGACGAAGACTACGCCTGGTGGAAAGACGCCTTCGACAAACTGCTGGCCTCGGACGATTTCGCCAAGCTGCGCGATCAGCGTGAACTGTTCCCGTTCGCCATGACCGGCCCGGAGCTGGACACCTACGTGAAGAAGCAGGTCGCGGACTACAAAGTGCTGGCCAAAGAGTTCGGCCTGATTCAGTGATCGTCTCTGTCTAGCGGCTGCGGCCTCGCGCATCGAGGCCTCGGCACAGGAGTTTCCCATGCTCTTACAACGCATTTTCGCCTCGGTGCTGTTGCTGGCCTGCGTTGGCCTGGCGCTGATGGCGTGGCCGTATCAAGCGGCTTTTTCTTATGAACCGGTCGGCCCGCGCGCCTTTCCTCTGCTGATGCTCGGCCTGATGGGCGTGGCGCTGCTGTACATGGTGTTCCGCCCGGCACCGATCAAACACAGCGAAGACGAGCCACCGCTGGATCGCGAAACCCTGACCAAGATCGGCATCTGCGTGCTGTTGCTGCTGGTGTTCGCCGGCCTGTTCGAACCACTGGGCTTCATTCTCAGCAGCATCCTGATCGGCATCCCGATGGCGCGCCTGTATGGCGGTCGCTGGCTACCGAGCATTGTGGTGACAACGTTGATGGCCATCGGTCTGTACCTGCTGTTCGACCGTCTGATGGACGTTCCACTGCCGCTGGGCCTGCTCGACGTTCTGGAGAACTGATATGGATACTCTCGGTTATTTGGGTCAGGGCTTCGGCGTCGCGCTGAGCCCGTACAACCTGGTCACGGCCTTGACCGGCACGCTGATCGGCACCGTGGTCGGGCTGTTGCCGGGCCTGGGTCCGATCAATGGCGTGGCCCTGCTGATCCCGATCGCCTTCGCCCTCGGCCTGCCACCGGAGTCGGCGCTGATTCTGCTGGCGGCGGTGTATCTGGGCTGCGAATACGGCGGGCGGATCAGCTCGATCCTGCTGAACATTCCGGGCGAAGCCTCCACCGTGATGACCACCCTCGACGGTTATCCGATGGCGCGCCAGGGTCTGGCCGGTGTCGCCCTGTCGCTGTCGGCATGGAGTTCGTTCATCGGTGCGTTCATCGCCACCTGCGGCATGGTGCTGTTCGCCCCACTGCTGGCGAAATGGGCGATTGCCTTCGGCCCGGCGGAATACTTCGTGTTGATGGTGTTCGCGATTGTCTGTCTCGGCGGCATGGCCGGCGATCGTCCGTTGAAGACGTTTATTGCGGCGTTGATCGGGCTGTTCCTGTCGACCGTTGGCATCGACGCCAACAGCGGCGTATACCGCTTCACCGGCGACAACATTCACCTGACCGACGGCATCCAGTTTGTGGTGTTGGTGCTGGGTCTGTTCTCGGTCAGTGAAATCCTCCTGCTGCTGGAAAAAACCCATCGTGGGCAGGAAGCGGTGAAGGCCACCGGACGCATGATGTTCAACTTCAAGGAAGCGGCGTCGGTGTTCGTGGTGAACATCCGTTGCGGCCTGCTGGGTTTCATCATGGGCGTGTTGCCGGGTGCCGGCGCGACGTTGGCCAGTGCCGTGGCCTACATGACCGAAAAACGCATCGCCGGTGCCGGCGGCAAATTCGGTCAGGGTGACGCCCGTGGCCTCGCCGCTCCTGAGACCGCGATCGGCGCTTCGGCCTGTGGCGCGCTGGTGCCGATGCTGACCCTCGGCGTACCCGGTTCGGGCACCACCGCCGTGATGATCGGCGCGCTGTCGCTGTACAACATCACCCCGGGGCCGCTGCTGTTCCAACAGCAACCGGACATCGTCTGGGGCCTGATCGCGTCGTTGTTCATCGCCAACATCATGCTGGTGATCCTCAACATCCCGATGATCCGCATCTTCACCCGCATCCTCGCCGTGCCGAACTGGGCACTGGTGCCGGTGATCGCGATCATCACCGGAATCGGTGTGTATGCGGTGCATGCGACCACCTTCGACCTGTTCCTGATGGTCGGCATCGGCATCTTCGGTTACATCCTGCGCAAACTGGATTTCCCGTTGTCGCCGGTGCTTCTGGGGTTCATTCTCGGCGGGCTGATGGAGCAGAACCTGCGTCGTGCGCTGTCGATTTCCAACGGTGCGCTGGAAATCCTCTGGTCGAGCCCGATCACTTTCGGCGTGTGGATCCTGACCGCGATCATGTTGCTGATGCCGCTGCTGCGCATCTGGCGCAAACGTGCGGCGGCGCAACGCGCCATCGCCGATGTCTGATCGCTCCTCCCTCAGAAGCTGGTGGGCCACCCCGCTGGTCGGTCTGCTTGGCGGTTTTATCGCCAGCCAGATCGGCTGGCCACTGCCGTGGATGGTCGGCTCGTTGCTGGCGATCATCCTCGTGCGCTGCCTGACCCCGTGGCAACTCACGGAAATCCCCGGAGGGCGTAAATGCGGCCAATGGATTGTCGGCATCGGCATCGGCCTGCATTTCACCCCGTTGGTGATGGAGCAGGTGCTGAGTCATTTCGGATTGATCTTCTTCGGTGCCCTGGTCACCAGCCTGTCGGCGGTGGTCGGCGTGTGGTTGATGCGCCGTACCGGCGAGGATCGTGCCACGGCATTTTTCTCGAGCATGCCCGGTGGCTCAGGTGAGATGGTTAACCTCGGCGCACGCAATGGCGCGCTGCTCAGTCATGTCGCGGCGGGGCAGAGTCTGCGGGTGCTGGTGGTGGTGCTGTGCGTGCCGGCCGCGTTCAAGTATCTGCTGGGCGACGGCACGCCGATTTCCCACGCCGGCAACGTCGATTGGCGCTGGCTGGCGATTCTGTTTCCTACGGGCGCCCTGCTCGCCTGGCTCTGGCAGCGTTTGCGTCAGCCCAATCCGTGGCTGTTCGGGCCGCTGCTGGTCAGTGCCACGGTGAGCATTGCCTGGGATTTGCACATCGGCCTGCCGGACGGTGGCAGTCAGATCGGCCAGTGGCTGATCGGCAGCGGTCTGGGCTGTCACTTCAATCGACAGTTCTTCCGCCGCGCACCGTCATTCATGGGCCGTACGCTGATCGGCACGGCGCTGACCATGTTGATCGCGACCTTGGCGGCTTTAGGTTTGAGTGCACTGACCCATCTGGATCTGCGTTCGCTGACGTTGGGCATGATGCCCGGGGGGATTGCCGAGATGAGCCTGACGGCGGAGACCCTGCAACTGTCGGTGCCGCTGGTGACGGCGATGCAGGTAATGCGGTTGCTGTTTGTGCTGTTTCTGGCGGAGCCGTTGTTCAAGTACTGGAACCGTAATCCCGAGTAACACCGATAGACCGAGTTGCCTTCTTCGCGAGCAAGCCCGCTCCCACATTGGTTATGTGCATGCCGCAAAACCAATGTGGGAGCGGGCTTGCTCGCGAAGGGGCCGGTCCGGTCAGCCGATCAAATCGGCGGCAGCCGCCACTCGATCGGCGCTTCGCCATTTTGCTCGAGAAACTTGTTGGTCCGGCTGAAATGCCCGCACCCGAGGAAGCCACGATAAGCCGACAACGGCGACGGATGCACCGACGTCAGCACCAAATGCTTGGTCGCATCAATCAGCTTCTGTTTGCTCTGCGCATGCGCACCCCACAGCATGTACACCACATGCGGCTGCCGTTCGCTGACCAGTTCGATGATCCGGTCGGTGAAGAACTGCCAGCCCTTGTCCTTGTGCGCGTTGGCATTGGCGCGCTCGACAGTCATGGTGGTGTTGAGCATCAACACGCCCTGATCGGCCCAGCTCTGCAGGTAGCCGTGGTTGGGAATGTCGATGTTCAGGTCGCGCTTCAACTCTTTGTAGATGTTGACCAGCGACGGCGGTGCCGGCACGCCCGGCTGCACCGAAAAGCACAAGCCATGGGCCTGGCCCGGGCCGTGGTACGGGTCCTGGCCGAGGATCACCACTTTGACTTTATCCAGCGGTGTCGAATTCAGCGCATTGAAAATCAGCGGTCCCGGCGGATAGATTTCCTTGCCGGCCGCCCGTTCCTGCTGCAGAAAAGTGCGCAACTCTGCCATGTAAGGCTGGTCGAACTCAGCACGCAGTGCCTCCTTCCAGCTTGGTTCGAGTTTGATACGGTCGTCAGCAGTCATGGTCATACCCGGCAAAAACAATGGGGCGAACCCTAGGAAAGCCGACCACGCTTGTCAATTGATCTGACACAGATCCGGCACTTTCCCACGCAGCGATCATACTGATCGTTCAAATTCCCGATCGAGGTCACGATGAATCTGCACTTCGAAGAACTCACCGGCACCGACGGCGCCCGCCTCGGGATCGCCAGCCTGGATGCTGAAAAGTCGCTCAACGCACTGTCCTTGCCGATGATCAACGCCCTGAGCGACAAACTGCACGCCTGGGCCAAGGACCCACAAATCGTCTGCGTGCTGCTGCGCGGCAATGGCGCCAAGGCGTTCTGCGCCGGCGGCGAAGTGCGCAGCCTGGTGGAGGCCTGCCGGGCCCACCCCGGTGAAGTCCCGCCACTGGCGGCGCAGTTTTTCGCCGCCGAGTATCGCCTGGACTACAGCTTGCACACCTACCCCAAACCGCTGGTCTGCTGGGGCCACGGTTACGTGCTCGGCGGCGGCATGGGCCTGTTGCAAGGCGCGAGCACGCGGATCGTCACGCCGAGCAGTCGCCTGGCGATGCCCGAGATCACCATCGGTCTGTATCCGGACGTCGGCGCCAGTTGGTTTCTCTCACGGTTGCCGGGCAAGCTCGGCTTGTTTCTTGGACTGACCGGCGCGCACATGAACGGTCGTGATGCCATCGATCTGGATCTGGCCGACCGTTTCCTGCTTGAAGAGCAGCAACCGCAGCTGATCGAAGGCCTGCTGCAACTCAACTGGCAGGAACAGACCGACATGCAGCTCAACAGTCTGTTCAAGGCCCTGCAACAGGAAGCCGTCGGGCAGATGCCCGAGGCGCAATGGCTTCCGCGGCGCCAACAGATCGATGAACTGCTCGACGTCAGCGACGTCACCTGTGCCTGGAAAGCCATCAGCCTGCAACGCGACAGCAGCGACCCGCTGATCGCCCGCGCCGCGAAAACCCTGAGCGAAGGCTCACCGCTGACCGCGCATCTGGTCTGGGAACAAATCCTCCGCGCCCGGTATCTGTCGCTGGCCGAAGTGTTTCAGATGGAATACACACTGAGCCTCAATTGCTGTCGGCACCCGGAATTCAGCGAAGGGGTACGGGCGCGATTGATCGACAAGGATCAGAAACCGCACTGGCATTGGCCGGACATCAATAACGTCCCGGACGCGGTGGTCGAGGCGCATTTTCACAAGGTCTGGGAAGGTCGGCATCCGTTGGCGGATCTGACGCAATACTGAACGCCCGGTAAATCGCAGGCACAAAAAAAGCGGCGCTCAATGCGCCGCTTTTTTGTTTGTGGATGATTACCAGCGACCGCCTCGCCCGCCGTGATCACCGCGGTTACCGTGATGATCACGGCCACCCCGGTCACGATCCCAACCCCCACCACGGTGCCCGTCCCAGCGCCCGCGATCGTTGTCGTGCCAGCGGCGGCTCTCGTAGTAGCGTGGCGCTGGCTGGTAGTAACGCGGCGCCGAGTAGTAACGCGGAGCCGGTTGGTAGTAACGCGGGGCCGCCTGGTAGTAGCGCGGGGCCGAGTAATAGGTGCTGCCGCCGCTGTAATAGGTGCCGCCATTGTTGTAGTACGCCGGAGCGGGTGAGGTGTAGACCTCCGAGCTGTAATAACTGTCTGCGTAGGAGTAGGGAGCGCAACCGGCAACGGAAAACATCATCGCAGCAAGTAGAAGAATTCGTCGATACATGGCGGCCTCCTGGACCGCGGGTAGCCACACCAGCGACGCTGGCAGGCATCAGTCGTTTATTCGGTGACTGACGAAACATCTGACAGCGTTTTCCGAATCTGGTGCGCTTCCGTAACAAGTTGAAACATGTGATTGATGAAATCCTGTTCATTTGGAAACCACTGTCATTCAGCCGCTGATCAGTGGTGCCCACCGTGATAGCCGCCGCCGTGATAACCGCGTCCGTAACCGCCGCGATAGCCGTAGCCGCCGTAGTAATAATGAGCACCGCCGTAGTAACGCGGTCCGTAATATCCGCCGTAGTAATAAGGCGAGTAGTAGCCGGGATAATAAGACGTGGCGGGATAAGCATCGTAGGGACCGGCATAGTAATAACACCCGGACAGGCCTGAACCGAGCACCGCTCCCAGCAGCACTCGACGTAACAGTTTTGAAATACCCATGACGGCCTCCTGAAAGACCCACGGCCGCAGCAGGACAGCGCAGCCGACACAGTTTTGACTGTCAGGTCCGGGGCAAGTGCCGGGCGCGCAAAGGCTTCAGATCAGCGGTGTCAGTCACACTGAAAATCCTCTGTGGGAGCGGGCTTGCTCGCGAAAGCGGTGGGTCAGTGATGAATCACTGACTGACAGGACGCCTTCGCGAGCAAGCCCGCTCCCACTGTTGACCTGCGTAATGCCCAGGAATACATCGGTGCCACCACCGTACATGCTGATGACACCTTGCATACCCTGCTGTCTCGGGCCGATCATGCGATGTAGCAGGCCAGACAAACTGGCCGTAACCGCAATTGCGTGGAAATGCCTTACTCGTCCTATGCCTGATTCCGACATCAAACCCGACCTCTGCCCGGCCTGCGGCGCGCGCAACGACTGCAGCCTGGCTGACCCGCGCACCGCCGACCAGGCTTGCTGGTGCTATGCCGTGAGCATCGATCCGGCAGTGCTTGAAGCCTTGCCCGCAGCGCTGCGCAATCAATCCTGCCTATGCCCGCGCTGCGCTCAGGTCGAAGCGCAACTGCAAGCAGCGGTGCGGCCGATCCCGTAAGATACGCGCCCCTTTATCCGCCGATTCCTGACCATGCGCGTCGACCGTTTCCTCAGCAACCTGCCCCGCTACAACCGTCAGCAGGTTCGCCTGTTGCTGGTGGAAAAGCGTGTGCGGATCGACGGAAAAGTCGTCAGCGACCCGCACAGCGAGGTGCTGGAATTCAGCCGCGTCGAAGTCGACGAAGAAATCCTGCAACTCGGCAAACAGGCACGCTACTTCATGCTGCACAAACCGCCGGGGTGCGTCAGCGCCACCCGCGATCCGCAGCACCCGACCGTGCTTGATCTGATCGATGAACCGGACAAGGACGACCTGCACATCGCCGGTCGCCTCGACTTCAACACCACCGGGCTGATGCTGATCACCAACGATGGCAGCTGGTCGCGACGCCTGACCCAACCGCAGACCAAACTGCCGAAGGTCTATTACGTCGAGACCGAACAGGAGATCGGGCCGCAATACGCGCTGACGTTTGCCGATGGCATCTACTTCGCCTTCGAAAACCTGACCACGCAACCGGCGCAACTCGAAGTGCTCGGCCCAAGAGCGGCGCGTCTGAGCATCGTCGAGGGTCGCTACCATCAGGTGAAGCGCATGTTTGGTCACTTCAACAACAAAGTCTTGCGCCTGCACCGCGAATCCATGGGCCCGCTGTCGCTGGATAACGCGCTAAAACCGGGCGAGTACCGCGCTTTGCGCACCGAAGAGATTCATTTGTTCTAAGCCGGCGACCGCTCAGCAGAAGTTGTCGAACAATTTACCAACGGCACTTGCGCGATCCCTCTCTCACTGCTTGAATCAGGACGTCGGCCAAATTGTGACCGATTAGTCACACCATACATCCAAGAAACTTTTTGCCGGTCGTCAGCCCCTTGGGTTGCGCCTCAGCCGGCAGACTGCCCGCCAATAACAACACCCGTCGACCGCAGTCATGGATCGACATGGGCCAAGCAAATTCCAGGCGTATGCCTACCTGTCACAAAGCTCGTGCAATCTCTATTTGCGCGCATACCCGCTTGCTTGCCAGGAGTCTTATGACATGAGGCCAGAAATCGCTGTGCTGGATATACAGGGTCAGTATCGGGTTTACACGGAGTTCTATCGCGCAGACGCCGCAGAAAAGACCATCATCCTGGTCAACGGCTCGATGGCCACGACTGCGTCGTTTGCACAGACTGTGAAAAACCTGCACCCGCAATTCAACGTGGTTTGCTACGACCAGCCCTACGCGGGCAGGTCGAAAATCCACAACCGTCACGAGAAACATCTGACCAAGGAAGTCGAAGGGCAGATCCTGCTGGAGCTGATCGACCACTTCGGCGCCGAACACGTGCTGTCGTTTTCCTGGGGCGGCGCAGCCACCCTGGTTGCCCTGTCACACCAGCCGCGGCGTATCGAGAAAGCCGTGATCAGCTCGTTCTCGCCGGTGATCAACGCACACATGCTTGATTACCTTGAGCGCGGTGTCGATTACCTCGGCCAGCGCGATGGCGACCGCGTCGGGCACCTGGTCAACAGCACTATCGGCAAACACCTGCCGTCACTGTTCAAGCGCTTTAACTATCGCCACGTCAGCAGCCTGGCCGAACACGAATACGGGCAGATGCACTTCCACATCAGTGACGTGCTGCACAGCGATCGCCAGTGCTATTTGAATGCGGCGAAAAAGATCAACGTGCCGGTGCTGTTCCTCAACGGCGAATGGGATGAATACACCGCCGCCGAAGACGCCCGGATATTCGGCAACCATGTGGCGCACAGCACCTTCACCACGCTGCAGGCCACCGGCCACTTCCTCGACATGGAACACAAGGCTGCGTGCCGCGATAGCCAGAACGCCCTGCTGGGTTTCCTGAAACCCTCACCGCAGTCGAGCCGAACGCGCTACGCGTTCGTCCAGGATCACCATGCATTGGCCATTTGAAAAAGCGTCGTCGCGAGCGAGTCTGTGGGGCTGAAAAACCAGCATTGATTGCCCGCAGATTTGCCCGCGAATGACCGTTTTCAATGCTGTAACGCGCTGCGAGCAAAAGAAAAACTTCAAATCTGCGCCCGACTCTGGTACAAAGTCAGCCGCTCTGAGCGGGTATAGTTTAGTGGCAAAACGAAAGCTTCCCAAGCTTTAGTTGAGGGTTCGATTCCCTCTACCCGCTCCACTCAATCAGGTCCCACGTCGTGTTATGACGGGGGATGCAGGAACAGAAAAAACCGGCCTACAGGGCCGGTTTTTTTGTGTCCGGGATTTGATGTCGGCTACTTGGTCGGCACCGAACCATTATGCAACACACCGTTTATTGCAGATGCACCAGCCCTCTTTACGCTTTGATCGTTACTAACGACGAAGCGCTGCCTGCTCAAAGGGATGATCCCCATGCATGGGCTTCCCAATCGGTATTAGCAGAGCCGCTCTTGGGCTTTGACTGATTGGAAGGCGCGGCAGTTCGGTAAGTCCGAAGCACCGCCGGTAAATCACCTTTCACTCAAGAGGGTTTCCATCAGTGCAGGAAAACAAAAAATCTGGAATGACGGGGGAAGAGCAGGCTATCTGGAATGATGCGATCAGGTTTGCTCGATCAAACAAGAAGGCGATTGGCAAGCGGCTCACGGCGCAAACCAAGTATCCACCCGAAGAAGAACCTGTTTCGGTTTTCATGGCGGGGTCGCCGGGCGCTGGCAAAACGGAGGCGTCATTAGCTCTGCTGAACCTTTTCTCCGATACGCCCATCTTGCGAATTGATCCAGACGAACTCAGATATGAATTTGAAGCCTATCAAGGTGGCAATGCCTGGCTTTTCCAAGGCGCCGTTTCGATTCTGGTTGGAAAGCTGATTGATCTGGCTCTGGATCGAAAGCAATCCTTCCTGTTGGATGGAACACTTTCGAATATCGAAATCGCAAGGAAAAATGTGCAGCGGTGCCTCCACAAAGGGAGATTTGTGCAAATTCTCTACGTCTACCAAGACCCTAGCCTGGCCTGGTCCTTTGTCAGAGCCCGCGAGGAAGTTGAAGGACGCAGGATTCGACCGGAGCATTTCGTCGACCAATACTTTGCAGCGCGTGACGTGGTAAACACGCTTAAGCTAGAGTTTGGCAAAGACCTGCATGTCGATCTGCTTGTGAAGCATATTGATAATTCTGGACGCCTCTACAAGGCTGGTGTCGACAAGATTGACTACCATATCCCCGAGAAGCATACGAGACACGAACTGATGGCCATGCTTGGGATCAATTACGGAGCAACCGCATGAAACTCGGATCCACAAAGGAGTCCACGAGTCCATTCGCAGATTTCATTCGCAATGCGAAATCGGAAGAAAAAAAGCGCGTTTACAGCGAAGTGCTGAGCGAAGCCACCAAAAAACAGAATGATCTGATGTTGGCGGCGCGTGAAAAGCAGACCTGATCACATCACTGATATTCAAAAAGCCCGGCCCTTTGCCGGGCTTTTTTATTCTCACTGTTCCGACATTACAGATCCACAACACACCGACGATTCTCACCTTCCCCACGACCCGCTAGCATTTCCCCCATCACCCACCACCCTCCCCCTGCGCGGCCATCGACGAATACGCGTTTTGACTTTCGAGGGACTCCATGGCGCGGCCTCTGTGCCGCTGATGACCGAACTCAAAAGAGTATTTCCCCCATGACGCAAAATATTTACGACGACCCGGAGTTTTTCCAGGGTTACAGCCAGATGAACCGCTCCATCGGTGGCCTCGATGCCGCGCCGGAGTGGCCGGAGCTCAAGGCGTTGCTGCCATCGATGCACGACTTGAACGTGGTCGACCTCGGCTGCGGCTATGGCTGGTTCAGCCGCTGGGCCAGTGAGCACGGCGCCGCCAATGTGCTGGGGCTGGATGTCTCGGAAAAGATGCTGGAGCGCGCGCGCGAAACCACTGAGGCGGCGAACATCCGCTATGAACGTGCCGACCTTGAACATCTCGACTTGCCGGCCTGCAGTTTCGATCTGGCCTACAGTTCGCTGGCGCTGCACTACATCAAGGATCTGACCGGACTGTTCGCTCATCTGTACGCGGCGTTGAAACCGGGTTCGCATTTTGTGTTCTCCATCGAACACCCGATCTTCATGGCCCCGCGCAATCCAGGCTGGCTGGTCGACAGCGATGGCCACAAGCGCTGGCCGCTGGACAGCTATCAGATGGAGGGCGAGCGGGTGACCCACTGGCTGGCCGACGGGGTGATCAAGCAGCACCGCACGATGGGCACGCTGTTGAATTCGTTGATCGCGGCGGGTTTTGCCATTCGCCATGTCAATGAATGGGGGCCGAGCGATGCGGAGGTGGCGGCGCAACCAGCGCTGGCTGAAGAGCGGGAGCGGCCGATGATGTTGTTGGTGGCGGTGCAGCGCTAATCTGAGCTGAGCAAACAATATGTGGTGAGGGGATTTATCCCCGATGGTTGCGTAGCAACCGCTTAAAGGGCCTGCTGCGCAGTCCATCGGGGATAAATCCCCTCACTACAGGTGGCTGAAGGCTGGCTTCACCGAGTCGCGACGATGAACAGCCGCGGAAACGGCAACAGCACCGAACCATCCGGCAACGCCGGATAAGCCTCGGCAACCACCGCCATATACTGCGTGAGATATTGCGCCCGTTCCTCTTCAGTCAGCGGGTTCAAAAACGGAATCAAGCCACTGCCCTTGAACCACTCCACCACCCCCGCCGCTCCACCTGACAACTGATGGTGATAGGTGGTGCGCCACACATCGACCCGCGAGCAGTGCGGACGCAACATCGAGAAGTATTCGCTGGCACTCGCCATGTCGGTGCGCTGCCCGGCGGCGCCAGCCAGTTTGGCGGCCCATGGGCCATTGGCGGCGACTTCACGCATCAGTCGGTGGGAAGGCTCGTTGAGGTTATCCGGCATCTGGATCGCCAGACTGCCACCGTCCGAAAGTTTAGCCGCCAACGCCGGCAGCAATGTCCCGTGATCCGGCACCCATTGCAGCACTGCATTGGCGAAGATCACATCGAACGGCCCTTGATCCGCCCAACTATCGATTTCTGCGACCTCGAACTGCAACTGCGGCAGGCGCTTGCGCGCGGCGTTGACCATGTCCGGCGAACTGTCGAGCCCCCTGACCTGGGCCTGCTCAAAACGCTGCACCAGCAGCTCGGTGGAGTTACCCGGACCGCAACCGATATCGACCACCGATCGCGCCTGAACCGTGGGAATCGCCGCCAGCAGATCACGTGCCGGGCGGGTGCGTTCATCTTCGAAAGCGACGTATTGTCTGGCGGACCAACTCATTGCGTTCTCCTGTCGGGACATTCGTGCGGTTCGTCACAATACAGGCAGCGCTGCGCGCAGTTCCAGACAGGCTTATTGCAAGGGATGTCTTCACCCTCACAATTATTGGCAGACGTCATTTGTAAGTAGAATTTTCACCGCGCCCCGGATGTCTGAATTTCAAGCTCTCCCAATAAGGAACACCGCAATGAAATTCGCGAAAATCTCCCAGACCCTGGCCCTCTGGGCCGGTAGCCCGAAAACCTTCATGGGCGCATTGATCCTGATTTTTCTGTGGGGTTTGAGTGGGCCGATTTTTGATTTCAATGACACCTGGCAACTGATCATCAACACCTCGACCACGATCATCACTTTTCTGATGGTGTTCCTGATTCAGAACACGCAGAACCGTGATACCGACATCCTGCATCTGAAACTCGATGAGTTGTTGCGGGTGAACAAGGAAGCGCAGAACGCAATGCTCGGCCTGGAATCGCTGGATCTCAAACAACTCGAGGCGCTGCGCAAGCATTACCGCAGCCTGGGGGAAAGCGAGGTGTTCAACCTTGAGGGGCTGGGGGAGAAGAGCAAGCCGAAGCAGGATTTGAATGACTGCTAAGTAAAGTTGAACAAAGCAAAAGATCGCAGCCTGCGGCAGTTCCTACACCGTTCTATGTAGGAGCTGCCGCAGGCTGCGATCTTTTGATTGGCAGTTGGTGTCAGCGACTGGCTTGCAGCGCCCGCGCCATTTCCAGATGGCTTTGCAGTTTTGGCAGCGTCTCGTCGGCAAATGCCTTGATTTCCGGCACGTCGGTAGACTGCGCTTCCTGCTGAATCTGCTGGATGGCCTCTTCGGTCGCTTTCACCTGGCTCGCGGCGTAGGCCTGATCGAAGGTTTCGCCGTCTTTGACCTGAGGGATCATGGTCTTGGCCTTGTCGGCAATTTCTTCACGGGGAGCGACCGGCAGATCGAGTTTCTTCGCGATCTTCGCCAGATGCTGGTTGGCCGTGGTGCGGTCATTGATCACGACAATGGTGTAATCCTTGACCTCTTTGGATTCGGATTTCTGGTGCGCCAGCCGGCTGGCTTCAATGTCGGCCATGCCTTTGGCGGACGCATCGTTGATGAAGTCGGCAGGCGACTGGGCGAATGCTGTGCCCGCGAACAAACCCAACAGCGTGGCAAAACTGAAACGACGTATCTGGGTGGCCATCCGGCTCATGGTCGCGCCCTCCTATCTCTGCAAATTCAAGCGGGGGCTTGCGCCCCCGCCTCTCAATCAAAACTACCTCACCGACTACTTCGACTTCTGAGCTGGCTTGCGGCCCATTTCGGTTTTCGCAGGCTCTTTGTCGACCGTCGTGGTGGTGGTTTTCCCACCTTTGCGACCGGCTTCAGAGGCCTTGGTTCGATCGTTGGCGAAGTTTCCCGAGTTCGAGTTTCTTGAATTAGGCATGATTCTCTTCCTCTTGGTGTTGATCGTTGGCGAGCAGATGCCCGCCTAGATTGAGAATTGCCGGACTGCCAAAGGTTTAGAAAAGTTGCCCGCGCCGCGACGAACGGCGCGCACTGTTTCAGCTATCCACCGCCCGATGATTGAGGCGTTTGGCGGCGTACATCGCTTGGTCGGCATGCCGGAACAATTGTTGCTCCTCACTGCCATGTTCGGGATAACGGGCCACGCCAATGCTCGGTTCGATATGCAGGTTGTGACCGTCCAGGCGCATCGGCTGCACCAGCACCTGGCGGATTTTTCCGGCCACGATGTCGGCGTCTTCAGCGGCGTGAACGCTGTGCAACAGCACCACGAATTCGTCGCCACCGATGCGCGCCACGGTATCGGTGTCGCGTACGCAGCCCTTGAGCCGACTCGCCACCGTTTGCAGCAGCATGTCGCCGACCGCATGGCCAAAGGTGTCGTTGACCTGTTTGAAGCGATCCAGATCGACGTACAGCAGCGCCATGTTTCCCGAGGTATCACGGGCACCGGCCAGCGCAGCCTTGAGGCGGTCTTTGAGCAACCCGCGATTGGGCAACTGGGTCAGTTGATCGTATTGCGCCATGCGCTTGAGCCGCGCGTGCAGCTGCTGGCGCTCGATAGCGGTGGCGACTTGGGCGCAGACGTATTGCAGCAGTTCCTTGTCCTGCTCGGTATAACGCTCACCGCCCGGCAGGCTTTTGACGATCAGCGCACCGATGGTGCCGTTCTTCGAATTCAGCGGCACACCGAGCCAGCACGGTGAGTCCTGCCCCGCCACCAGCGCGGCGAAGTCGGGCGAGGCGTCGGGGCTGTCCGGCGTCAGCAGAATCGGCTGACCGCTGCGGATGACCTCCGCACACAAACGCCCGGTAACGGTGCCAGGTTGCTCGGGCTGCAATTCGTGATCGTCGACGTGATAGGGAAAATTCAGCTGCGCACAGTGCTCGTCGTACAGCGCCACGGAGAAATTCAGCGCCGGCAGCCATTCGCCGATGATCAGGTGGATGCGTTTGAACAGCGCCAGCAAGTCTTCGGCGACATGCGCCGCCTCGGAAATCGCGTACAGCGCAGCCTGACGCGATTCCGCCTGCTTGCGCTCGGTGATGTCGCGGGCCACGGCGATGCGCAGTTGATCGACCTCCGACCAGCGCGCCGACCAGAGGATGTTGACGATGCGGCCATCCTTGTGCACGTAACGGTTTTCAAAGTTGTGCTTGGGTTCGCCGCTCATGATGTCGTGGGCGGCGGCCAAGGTGCGCTGGCGGTCTGCGGGATGCACCAGTTCGATCATCGACCGGCCGATCAACTCGTCAGGCGTATAACCAAAAATACGCTCGCAGGCAGCACTGACAAAAACGAAACGGCCCTGCCTGTCCACCGCGCAGACGGCATCGAGCAACAGGTCCATATAACTCGCCAACGGCGCGGAATTTCGGCTTTCCATGGTTCAGCGTGGGTGTCCGGACAATGCAGCACTGTTCAACCATCCCTGACCCTTTGTTCACGCATCCCTGCACACAACTTCAAGCCTTGTTCGGCAGCAATCCCGGTAGTGCGTGCATCAGTGCGTTGATCGCAAAACCGATGAACATCACGCCACACACACGCGTGATCATCAGCTCGTGGCGCTGATACAGCGTGCGCACCCGTCGGGCGCCGACAACGCCGATCAAGATAGCGTAAGCCAGCAATCCGCCGAGAAAGCTCAGGGCGATCAGCGCCGGCAACATCGACCAGTTGAGCAGTTCGGCGCGGCTCGACAGCAGCGCGGTAAACGTCGCCACCGCCACCGGGTACGCCTTGGGATTGGTCAGGCCGAACAGGATGCCGTGCCAGAACGGCTGACGCGCCGCGCCCTGCGGCTGATCAGCGCTGCGCCGCTGGGCTCGCACTGCGCGCCAGCCAAGCCAGAACAGGTACAAGCCGCTGAGCACACCCAGCACATCGAATGCGGTGCTGCCGATCTCGCGGGCACCGACGATGGCGATCAGCGCGGTGCTGCACCAGACCACATCGCCAAGCAAATGCCCACAGAGAAACCCGGCCCCGGCCCGTCGCCCATGCGCCGCGCCAATGCCGAACACTGCCAGAACGCCCGGCCCGGGCGTGATGCCGTAAATGAAACCCGAGGCCAGAACGGCCATTAGCAGCGATGGAGTCATGAAAAACCTGCTGGCGCCAGTACAAATGATGGCCAGTCTATATCAGCCCAATGTGTCTGATCACGACGCGTCGTAAAAACGCATGCCCGAGTACGGTTTCAACCGACAGGCTGCCAGTCGCGAAGCCAGATCACCGACGTGAACCTCAAGCTTGTGACCATCAGGGTCAAGAAAGTAGAACGACGCACCTTCACTGCGGTTGTCGCGCCATTCCTTCACATTCGCCGCTTTTAGCGTCTGCACAAACAACGGAAAATCTGCCTCGGCGAGGCTGAACGCGTAATGGGTGTAGTCGACGGACGGCTCGGTGGTGCGCTGCGCATCCAGCGACAGACACAACCACAGCCCCGGCAGCGACAGATAGGCACCGGCGCCCCACGAGGCTTCGACGCGCAGACCCAATACATCGCGATAGAACGCCAGGCTGCGGGGCAAATCACTGACGGCGAGGGTCAGGTGGTTGAGGCCGGTGAGCATGGTTCAGTAACCTCTGAGATCTTCAGGGACGTTGTACTGCTGGCCATCGTACGTCAGGGTGATCTGTTTTTTCTTCAGGTCGGTGTTTGTCGAAACGCACTGATTGCCGGACTTGGTGTTTTTCATTTTGCTGCCGGTGGTGGTGACGATCAGATCGGCGAAACCATTGTGGCTCGTTGGAGCGATCTCGAGGGTCCGGCGGATTTTTTTGCTGTAGCCCTCGCAGTCATTCACGAACTCACCGTTGTCCTTGAAGACCACCAGGCCTTCAAGCACCGGACGCAACTCGTCGCCCTCGCGAACATACAGCGCCAGATCGGTTTTCTCGTAGGGAATGGCATGGGAACTGTGGACGAACTTCGCGCGCAGACCAAAAGCGCGGATATCCGGCGTCAATCGGTAGCGCGCCGTATCGATGCGTACATCATCCAGGCGCACGGCATCAGAGTTGTAAGCGCCCGGTTTACGGTAGGTGGCGATCGGTTTAGCGTTGCTCGCATTGAGCAGCGCCAGATCCAGATCGAACGCCCCGGCATCGTCACCACCAGAATCGGCCAGATAGGTGGACTTGACCGAAATCGCCTGACTCGGAAACGCCGGCCAGACATTGCAGCGCGACATGGATTTGCCGTCGAAACTCTTGGTGGTGCAGGCGGCGTGGGCGTGGGGGGTGATGGCCAGCAAACCGAGGGCGATCAGGAGTCTGGTGGGGTTAAGCATGGTTCTTCCTTGATAAGTGTCGTGTTGGGCTAGCGGGTTACAGGCCTTGGAAACCGTTTGGCAAAACGTAGGATTTTCCGTCGTAGTGCAATGTTGTCAAAACGGGTTTGTTGTCAGTGGTTTTAGTTTTACATGCGTCTCCCGTCCCCACACTTGTTGTGTCTTTCTCCAAGGTTTTGACAATCAGATCTGCATAGCCGTGAGAGCTCGTTTTAGCGATTTCTACCGTTCTTGAAATCTCATATCGCTCGCCTTCGCAGTCACCATCCCACTCGCCGCCATACCGATAAACCACTAATTTATCCAATACCGGGCGCAATTTTTCGCCCTCTTTCACGTAGAGCGAAAGCAGGTTTTCTTCCATCGGATTGATCCGGGATCCATTAGTGGATAACGCACGTACGCCAAAGGCACGAAGTTCGGCAGTCAGTGCGTAGCGAGCCGTATCGAGCGTTATTTCTCGCAAACTGACGCCATCCAATACAAATGCAGCCGCTTTGTAATAAGTCGCAAGGGGCTTCGATTGAGCGGTGTCCAGAACGGACAAGTCGAAATCGTAGGTACTCAGCGCTTCTGGGTCATCAGATGGGGATCCGCGCTTAAACTGTGCAGTGGCGTTGATGGTTAATCCTGGATATGCAGGCCACTCCTTGCAGACAGAAAGATCCAGATCTCCTGCCATCGGTGTTGGCACGCAATCAGCCAATACCTGACCTGCCATCAACCACCCACTCAGGGCCACCCAGCCGATCCATCCAGACTTCACTGTCACATCCCACTCCTTGATAACGTTTTCAGCCGCGCACTATCCCCTCCTCAATCCGGCGATTCAACCAGTTCAACGCCTGATCCCCACCCCGGCGCTTATGCCACGCCAGCACAAACGTGAACGGCGCAATCTCGAACGGTGGCGGCAGCACAATCAGCTCCTGCTGATCAATCTCGCGCACGCTGCGTGACGACACCGTGAGAATCAGATCCGTACCGCTGATCAACTGCGGCGCGACGTTCCAGTGCGGCAGGCTGATGGCGACGCGGCGGCGTTCGCGCAATGAGGTCAGCGCCCGCTCGATTTCCGGGGTGCCGCTGCCGCGCATTTCCAGCAGAACATGCGGGCGCGACAGGTAGGTCGGCAAATCCAGTACGCCGTCGGCCGGCAAGCTGCGGCGATCCAGCAGGCAGACGTAGCGTTCTTCAAACAGCAAAGTGCTGCGCAATTCGTTGGGCATTTCCGGGAACACCCCGGCGGCCACGTCGATGTCACCGTTGAGCACACCCTCCAGCATGCCCTCGCGGCTGGCATGGCTGATTTGCAGGTCGATGCCCGGGGCCTCGCGGCGCAAGGTGCGGATCAGCCCGGGCAGGATGATGGCCGCGCCGTAGTCGGACATCGCCACACGAAAGGTTCGCCGCGCAGTGGCCGGATCGAACGTGTTCGGCGCCAGCAGCGACTGCACCTGGGCCAACGCTTCGGCCAGTGGCGCAACCAGTTCCAGCGCCCGCGCCGTGGGCACCAGCGTCGAACCGGCGCGCACCAGCAGCGGATCGCCGAGCAAGTCGCGCAGACGCGCCAGCGCATGGCTGACCGCCGGTTGACTCAGGTGCAGCCGCTCAGCAGCGCGGGTGACGTGTTGCTCGCTGAGCAAGGCATCGAGGACCACCAGCAGGTTCAAATCAATACGGCGTAGATCATTCATCTCGTGCATGTTCTGGATGATAAAACGGAATTTAAATCTGCGCGACGAATACTCTAGAGTCCAGAAAAACCTGTTGGAGAGTGATCATGAGTACGTTGCAGTGGGTCGGTTTATTGCTGCTGGCCGCGTTTGCCGGCGCGGTGGTGCCGTTTCAGAGTGCGATCAACAGCAACCTGGCGCGGGGCCTCGGCCATCCGCTATGGGCAACGTTGGCCTCATTGCTGGTGAGTGTTTTGGTGCTGTTGCCGGTGATTCTGGCGTTGCGCCTGCCGCTGCCGTCGCTGGGTTTTATCAGCAAGGCGCCGTTGTGGATGTGGGCTGGCGGTGCGTTCGGCGTGTGCTTTGTGGCGCTGGCGGTGATGTTGCTGCCGAAGCTCGGCGCGTCGGGGTTTGTTGCGCTGGCGTTGGCCGGCCAGGTGATTGCGTCGATGCTGCTCGATCACTTCGGGTTGTTCGGGCTGGTGGAAAAACAGCTGTCGATGTCGCGGGTGTTGGGCGCGTTGTTGCTGATTGGCGGGGTGGTGTTGATTCAGTTTGGTGGGGCGGCGAGCAGGAATCTGGCACCTGCCGGGTAGGATTCGGAGGCGCCCGACACCGCATCAGAACATCGCCCTACAAGCAAATATCCAATTCCGCTCAGTATTGCAGGAAGTGTCTGATTCAGGCCCGAAGTCGTGTTCCGTAAAGTCTGGCAATACACACAAATTGCAACGACCCACGGATTGCCACGCTTAAGGGATGCCCTGATGAACCATATACAGCAAGCACCAAACCTTTATTCCAATTATCGAAAAGTCATCGCCCTGGCGAACCAGGACTGGGAAAACGCCGAGCTCGGCAAAGTCGCCGGGCTCAATGTCGAGGTCATGGGTTCCAACCACCTGCTCGATCAATACGGACGGGAGTTACAACACTTCTGTACCACGTCCTACCTTGGCCTTGATCACCACCCAGCCCTGCTCCAAGGTGCAATCGCCGCACTGCAGGAAACTGGCACCCTGCGCGTCGCCAACTCGAAAAATCGCTGCAAGCTGGGGATTCTCGAAAAATACGAAACCGAGCTTTCGCAGTTGTTCGATGCAGTGTGCCTGACGACCCTGTCCTGCAGCACTGCAAGTGCGGGGATCTTGCCGCTGCTGGCCAGCGGTGTATTGACCGAGAATCGCCCGCCAGTGATGGTCTTTGACCGTCAGGCGCATTACTCGATGAATCACTTGAAAGCTGCATGCGCCGACGAAACCCGTGTGATGACCTGTCCGCACAACGATATGAATTTTCTAGAAAAGATCTGCCAGCAATATGGTCGTGTGGCCTATATTGGCGATGGCGCCTACAGCATGGGCGGTGTGTCCAACATGGAAGGCCTGCTGTACCTCAAGGATCGTTACGGGCTGTTTCTTTATCTGGATGATTCACACGCGTTGTCAGCCGTGGGCCATAACGGCGTCGGTCTGATACGCCCGAGAATCCAGACGCTGGAAGATGACTGCGTGATCGTCGCGTCGCTGGCCAAGTCATTTGGCGCCAGTGGTGGACTGGTGATGCTTGGCAACCAGCGCCAGAAAAAAATCATCCAGCGTTATGGCGGCCCGAGCAATTGGTCACAAAGTCTCAACTGTGCGGCAATCGGCGCCGGACGAGCGTCAATTCGTCTACATTACACCGCCGAATTCGCCGCTCTACAGGCCTGCCTCCAGGCTAATATCCGCCTCTTCGACAGTTTGATCAGTACAGAGCAATGCCACAGCGCGATGGCAATCCGCTTGATCGACTGCGGCCAGGCGGATCTGGCCAATCGCATCGCCAGCGAGCTGGCCGAGCAAGGCTTTTTCACCAGCGCAGTATTTTTCCCGGTAGTTGCCCAAGGTAAAGCGGCCATTCGGGTAACCTTGCGTGCTGATATGGAGCCGTCGCTGATCCGACGTTTCTGCGATGTAGTCAGCGAATTGTTGCGCACACACCGCGTCGATTTCGACATCTGAGCCAGGGACGATCGATGAACGCCAGCGCCACCCTTCTTATCACCTGCTGCACTGTGTTCCTCGCACAGTTGGGCATGAGTATTTACCTGCCAGCGCTGCCGGAGATTGCCGGCCATCTGCATGCAGGGCCTGCGCAAGTGGCGTGGGGTTTATCGATTTATCTGGTCGGCATGGCGCTGCCAATGCTGCTTTGGGGATCACTGGCCCAGCGTATCGGGCGCAAACCTGTGTTACTCGCAGCATTGGGGCTGTATGGCGCGGCGAACCTGGCGTTGCCGCTGGGTTCGACGCTGGAGTCGTTCCTGTTACTGCGCCTGATTCAGGGCGTCGGCGCCAGCGGGATTTCGGTGATGGCACGGGTGCTGATTCGCGACAGTTTTCGCGGCGACCTGCTGGCCAAAGCATTGTCATGGATTTCGATTTCGTTCGTGGTGGCTCTAGGCATCGGCCAGTACCTGGGTTCGATCATTCAGGTCACGCTGGGCTGGCAGGCAATCTTCTACTTGCTCGGCATCACGTGCCTGCTGATGGCCATGATCGTATTCCGGGTCAATTTTGCGACATTGGAGGAGGCGCAAACCAATGCTTCGGCATGGCTGATTTACCGGCGCATCCTGATCCATCGCGCGTTCCTGTTGCCGGCACTGGCCGGAGGCCTCGGCTACGGGGTGATCATCGCCTTCAACACGGCTGCGCCACTGATCCTGCAAGGACCGTTCAATTGGTCTACGGTGGATTACGGTCTGCTCGGCTGGCCGATCAGTGCGGCATACTTTCTCGGGGCACTGGTGGTCAATCGCTTCGTTCTGCGCACGGGTCAACACCGGTTGATGACGTTGGGCGTGGTGCTGGTGATGGCGGGGTGCGGAGTAATGCTGCTGGGCAGTCTGACAGCCAGTTCCATCGCGCTGATGCTGTGGCTGCCCTATTGCGTAGCGGTGTTCGGACAATCGCTGAACTACCCGATCAGCCTGTCCCGTGCCAACGATGGCGCACCGATTGCGGGTGCTTACGCAATGGCGTTGAGCGGATTTATTCATCAACTGATGGCGGCAATGATCGGCGCGATTGCCAGTCTTGTCGCTAGCCCTTCGGCGTGGCCGCTGGCACTGTTATGCAGTTTGCTTGCAGTCGGCGCGATGCTCTGTGTGACATTCACGCCGACGCGCGTCAGCCCTTAAAACGCATTACGGAAAATCTCCTCGATCTGCCGCTGATCCGCCGCCCGTGGGTTGGTCAGGCCGCATGCATCTTTCAACGCATTGGTGGCAAGCACTGGAATGTCGCTGAGCTTGGCGCCTAGTTCACGCAGGCCACCCGGGATCTCGACGTCCTTGGCCAGACAACGGATCGCGTTGATCGCCGCCTGAGCGCCCTCTTCCTGGCTGAAACCACGGATGTCCGCACCCATGGCGTGGGCGACGTCAGTCAGGCGTTCGGCACAGATCAACGCGTTGAAGGTCTGCACATGCGGCAGCAGCACGGCGTTGCACACGCCATGGGGCAAGTCGTAGAAACCGCCCAGCTGGTGGGCCATCGCATGCACGTAGCCGAGCGATGCGTTGTTGAACGCCATGCCGGCGAGGAACTGCGCGTAAGCCATGTTTTCCCGCGCTGCGAGATCGCTGCCGTCACGCACGGCCAGGCGCAGGTTGTTGCTGATCAGGGTCATGGCCTTCAGCGCACAGGCGTCGGTGATCGGGTTGGCCGCGGTCGAGACGTAGGCCTCGATGGCGTGGGTCAGCGCGTCCATGCCGGTGGCGGCCGTCAGGCTTTTCGGCATGGCGACCATCAGCGCCGGGTCGTTGACCGACAGCAGCGGCGTGACGTTGCGGTCGACGATGGCCATTTTCACGTGGCGCGATTCGTCGGTGATGATGCAGAAACGGGTCATCTCGCTGGCGGTGCCGGCGGTGGTGTTGATGGCGATCAGCGGCAATTGCGGCTTGCTCGATTGATCAACGCCTTCGTAGTCGCGGATCTGCCCGCCGTTGGTCGCACACAGAGCAATGCCCTTGGCGCAGTCATGGGGCGAACCGCCGCCCAGCGACACCACGAAATCGCAGCGACTGTCCTTGAGCAGCGCCAACCCGGCCTCGACATTGGCAATGCTCGGATTCGGTTTGGCGCCGTCGAAGATCACCGAATCGATGTCCTGCATCGCCAGTTTTTCGGCAAGCATGGTCGCCACGCCAGCCTTGGCCAGCCCCGCGTCGGTGACGATCAGCGCCTTGCGAAACCCATAGTTGCGGATCGCAACCATGGCCTCGTCGAGGCATCCGTTGCCCATGATGTTTACGGCCGGAATGAAAAAGGTGCTGCTCATGCGCGTCTCCTGACTGGGGCCGAATCGACTGCTCCGATACGGCGGATGTGCACAGGATCGACCGATCGGTCACCACCGATGTTGATCTGGCTCAATGCCCGCTCGTGATAAAGTCGCCGTCCATCCGCCCTTTGTTTTGAGACTGCCCACGCAATGACCGATTTTCTGGACGTCGATGCCACCCTCGAAGACTGGAGCGCCCTGCGCGCCACCGCCGACTTCAACGGTCTGCTGGTGGGCAATGGCGCCAGTCGCGCGGTGTGGGACGATTTCGGCTACGACTCGCTGTTCGAAAACGCGCGCACCGTGGAGGAGAAACCGCTGAGCCCGTCGGAACTGAGCGTGTTCGACGCGATGCAGACGCGCAGCTTCGAGCAGGTGCTCGGTGCGCTGAAAACCACCAGCCGGGTCAACAAGGCCCTGGCCGTCAGTTCGGCCGCACCGCGCAATCGCTACTACGCGATCAAGGAAGCGCTGATCAACACCGTACACGCCGTGCACATTCCCTGGCGCCTGGTGCAGGCCCCGACGCTGGCCACGCTCAATGAAGAACTGGCGCGGTATCGCACGGTGTTCACCACCAATTACGACCTGCTCAACTATTGGGCGATCCAGCACCGCAGCGAGGCGCTCGACGATCTGTTCAACGGCCCCGACGCCAGTTTCGATCTGAGCGCAAGCGCCAGCGCCAAACCGCGTCTGCTGTACCTGCACGGCGGTCTGCACCTGGTGCGCAATCAGGACGGCACCGCGCGCAAACTGACTTCGACCGAGGGCACCCTGCTCGGCAGTTTCGCGATCAACAACACAATCAAGACCCTCGACGACGTGCCGCTGTTCGTCAACGAAGGGCCGAGCGCAGACAAGCTCAAGACCATTCGCAGCTCGGATTATCTGTCGTTCTGCTATGAGCAGTTATTGGGCCACGCGCAGAACCTGTGCATCTTCGGTCATGCACTGGGCGAGCAGGATGCTCACATCGTCAGGGCGCTGCGCCTGGCGAAACCGGCGAGCGTGGCCATCTCGATCTATCCGCGCAGTGCGGCGTTCATTCAGCATCAGAAACGCCATTACGCCAAGGTGTTCGAGGGCACCGGGATTGCGTTGCGGTTTTTTGATGCGAAGACGCATGCGTTGGGGAGTCCGAAGCTTTCGGTTCCCGTCGAGATTTGATGTAAGCAGTACTGATGCCTTCGCGAGCAAGCCCGCTCCCACCTTGGAATGCATTCCAAATGTGGGAGCGGGCTTGCTCGCGAAGCTTTTTCTGGCGGCTCATTCTTCCGAGCTGTGCACCACCACCAGCAACTGCGCCTGCACCTCGCCCACCGATCTGATCCGGTGCGGCTTCTGCGCATTGAAGTGCAGCGCATCGCCACGCTCCAGCAGCACCCGTTCATTCATGAAATCCACTTCCACCTGCCCTTCGTGGACGAACAGAAACTCTTCGCCCAAATGCTCCTTGAAGGTCTTGTCGGTGAATTCGCGCGGCGGGTAGATGATGAATGGCAGCAGGTTGCGCTCGCTGACCTGATGCGCCAGCACCGCATACCCCGGGCTCTGATCGTTGGCCGCCAGTGACTGGCGTTCGTGGCTGCGTACCAGGCTATAGCTGTCGAGGCTGACGTTGTCTTCGGAGAACAATTCCTCGACCTTCACGTTCAGTGCCTTCGCCAGTTTCAGCGCGGCCGCAATCGACGGGGTGTTCAGCCCGCGCTCGACCTTCGACAGATAACTCTTGGTCATGCCGGATTTTTCGGCCAGTGCCTCAAGTGTCACGCCAAGTTTTTTTCTCAACAATTTCAAACGGATAGACATGCGCAGCAGTTATTCCATCAAGGAAACGACGATTGATGCTTGCCTATGACACTTTGTGTCATATAGGCTCTTTAGTGTCATTTGCAATCACCCAAAGGACACCGACATGGCCAAGACATTAGCACTACCCAAAGCGCAACTGGTCAAGCAAGCGCTGACCCAGATGCAAAACACCCTGGCGGATAATACGTGGACTGACCGGCAAAAGCTGGCGCTGACCTGCCGGATCCTGTTCGAGAGCGGTCACGACTCCGGTCTGGCCGGACAAATCACCGCTCGCGGCCCACAACCGGGGACCTATTACACTCAACAACTGGGCCTGGGTTTCGATGAAATCACCGCGAGCAATCTGCTGCTGGTCAACGAAGATCTGGAAGTGCTCGAAGGCCACGGCATGGCCAACCCGGCCAACCGTTTCCACAGCTGGGTCTATCGCGCCCGGCCGGACGTGAACTGCATCATCCACACGCACCCGACGCACATTGCCGCGCTGTCGATGCTGGAGGTGCCGCTGCAGATTTCCCACATGGATCTGTGCCCGCTGTACGACGACTGCGCGTTTCTCGAAGGCTGGCCGGGCGTGCCGGTGGGTAACGAAGAGGGCGAACTGATTGCCGGTGCACTGGGCGACAAGCGCGCGATTCTACTGTCGCACCACGGCCAACTGTCGACCGGCAGCACGATCGAAGAAGCGTGTGTCATCGCCCAACTGATCGAGCGCGCCGCCAAACTGCAGCTGCTGGCGATGGCCGCCGGCACGATCAAACCGATCATTCCGGCGCTGGGGCGCGAGGCCCATGACTGGGTGTCGAAACCCAAGCGCCACGCCGCCGCTTTCAACTACTACGCCCGGCAGAACCTGCGCCAACACGCCGATTGCCTGAACTGATTTCAGCCTTTCCCGGAGACTCATCATGTCCAACATTCACGGCATCATCGGCTACACCATCACCCCGTTCGGCACCCACGGCGAAGGCCTCGATCTGCCGGCCCTCGGCCAATCGATCGATCGTCTGATCGACAGCGGCGTCCATGCCATCGCCCCGCTCGGCAGCACCGGCGAAGGCGCTTACCTCAGCGACGCCGAGTGGGATCAGGTCGCCGAATTCAGCATCAAACACGTGGGCAAACGGGTGCCGACCATCGTCAGCGTCTCCGATCTGACCACCGCCAAAGCCGTGCGCCGCGCACGCTTCGCTGAAGCCCACGGCGCTGACGTGGTGATGGTGCTGCCAGCGTCGTACTGGAAGCTGACTGAAGCGGAAATCCTCGCGCACTACCGCGCCATCGGCGACAGCATCGGCGTGCCGATCATGCTATACAACAACCCGGCCACCAGCGGCACCGACATGTCGGTCGAGCTGATTCTGCGCATCGTCAATGGCGTGGAAAACGTGACCATGGTCAAGGAGAGCACCGGCGACATTCAGCGCATGCACAAGCTGCAATTACTCGGTGAAGGTCAGGTGCCGTTCTACAACGGCTGCAATCCGCTGGCACTGGAAGCGTTTGCCGCCGGGGCGAAGGGTTGGTGCACCGCCGCGCCGAACCTGATCCCGCAACTGAATCTGGATCTGTATGCGGCTGCGCTGGCCGGTGATCTGGTTCGGGCACGTGAGTTGTTCTACCGCCAGTTGCCGCTGCTGGACTTCATTCTCAAAGGCGGTTTGCCAGCGACGATCAAGGCCGGACTGCGCGAGACGGGGCTGGAGGTTGGTGATCCGCGCTTGCCAGTGTTCCCGTTGAGTGACACCGGCAGACATCACCTCAAAGCGCTGCTCGACGTTTTGCGCTGATGAAAAAAATCCCGCCCGGAACACTCCGGGCGGGATTTTTCCTGCCTGTCGGTCAAAGACTGGCGGCGTGCTTCATCGCTTCGCGGTGGAAGGGCTGATCCTTCAGGACCTGCGCAATGAACGTGTCAGTGATCAAGCGCACATGTTCGAACTGCCCGCCCGAGGCGTTAAAGGCGCCCCGCCAGGATTCAGTGTGATTGTGCACGGCATAGACACCCAGTATCTCCTTGCCATGGCTGAGACTGAACACCACTGTGCTGTCGAAGCTCACCGGTACCGGCACCAGGAACAGCGTGAAGGCACTCAGGAACAACTGAGGCTGAAGCGCGCCGACATCGCTGTTGGCGACTACCAGAACGTTGTAGCCATCCTCGCTTCGACCGGCGCGAACTTCGTCGAAAGTGCCGCGCCGACGCAGTTCGTCTCGCAACATCCAGCTCGGCAGACCGAGTACATTGACGTTGATCGCCGGCAGTTGCTGGCTGTAGTCGACGTCGGGGGCCTTGAGGCTGTGGGTCGCCTGACAACCACCCAGCAACATGAGCAATCCCAGAAACAGAAGCTTGAGGCGCATTAGAGTTTTCCTGACAACATGGCTTTATAGACAGAGGCGCTGGGGCCGTTTTCTTCGCGAATGAACGGCGTGGCGGTGTCCAGATTCGGCATGTCCAGACGCTGCAATCCTGGTACTTGCGGGTATTTGGCACGAACCAGCGCCGCATCACGTTCAAGATGATCGCTGTGCAGGAACAGGCATGACAGCTGAAGACCGATCAGGCACCCGGCGCGAAAATCGCCGATGTAATAAGCCTTGCCCGCCTCGAGTTGCATGCCGATGGTGAAGTCTTCACGGCTCCACGTCACCGACTGCCCATGATCGAAACGCACGTTGTAGATCTCGTAACGACCGGGTTTGAGCGGCATCACAAACAACGTGCCGATGCCGTGATCGGTCTCGCGTACATCTCGCTCGGTTCGGGCGTAAAACTCGTTGTGCAGGCGTGCAGTGGCGAAATCATCGCTTCCACGCTTACGGATCATCAGCATTTGTTCCTTGGCTGAAAACCTCGTCTTGGGCCAGATGCCGACCACACCTACCACATAAGCCACGCCGGAATCGGCGGTTGGCTTGAGTTCATCGTCAATGTGGGTGGGTGACATGCTGTAGCAACCGCTCAGGCCGAGCAGCGCCGTCAGAACAGCGAAAAAGCGAATCATCAAAGGAAAAACTCTCGCGTAAACATTGAAAAACACACGAAAGAGTATTGAACGCCGCCCCTTCCATGGATTGGTCGCGAAGGATAAGCGATGTAGTGGCACATAGCCAGAATTCAGTCGCCATTGTTTTGGCGACTGAGTCGTGGAGTTATTTCAAAGCACCGGCAACGTCTTGTCCTTGATCACTTTGCTCGGCCCGTTGGCCTTGACGCTGGCGATGCCTTTGGCGCACGCGGCGTCCGTGGAGTACGACTCGCTGCTGCCGATGATCTGATGGTTGGCGGCCTTGAGGTTGAAGTATGGGTGGCCATCCTTCGTCGATTTCTTCTCGTAGCGTTCATCCAGCGGGCTATTGGTCTGCACCGAAGCAATGCCGCTGTCGGCAGCCGCGCGGGTGGTGTAGAGCTCGCTGGTGAGAATGGTTTCAGCGTTGGCGGCCTTCAGCACAAACCTGAACTGGCCGTTGCTGCTTTTGCTCACTTCGTACCATCCGGACATGCTCGTTTCTCCTTGGCGTTTGAGAGGTTTCGCGCCAGTGAGTTAAGACCAGCCCAAGATTTCTGTCGCCTGTAATGGCCTCTTCGCGAGCAAGCTCGCTCCCACAGGGTTCGTCAGCGACCACAAAATTTGTGAGCACCAGAGAAACCTGTGGGAGCGGGCTTGCTCGCGAAGGGGGCGACTCGCAATCAGCTATTTCACCCCCGCCCGCACCACCGACAACTGCGGCTCCGTCACCCGCCGCTGACTCAGATAGCGCGTACAACTCACCCGCAGGAACGAAGCAAAATTCACCACCTCCCCACGATAATCCATCACTTCTTCATACAGCTTGGCGATCAGTTGATTGGTGGTCATGCCATCGACTTCGGCGATTTCGCTGAGGATGTCCCAGAACTGGTTTTCCAGGCGCAGCGTCGTCACCACGCCGCAGATGCGCAACGAACGCGAGCGGGATTCGTAGAGAATCGGGTCGGCCTTGACGTAGAGCTCGCACATCGGCGGATCCTCGTTACAGGGTGATCTTGGTGCCGAGCAGGCCGAGGAAACCGGCCAGCCAGTTCGGATGCGCAGGCCACGCTGGCGCAGTCGCCAGATTGCCTTGAACGTGGCCGTCGGTCACCGGGATATCGATGAACGTGCCACCGGCCAGGCGTACTTCCGGCGCACAGGCCGGATAGGCGCTGCATTCGCGACCTTCCAGAACACCCGCCGCCGCGAGCAACTGCGCGCCGTGGCACACAGCGGCAATCGGTTTGCCAGCCTTGTCGAAGGCGCGCACCAGCTCCAGAACTTTTTCGTTCAGGCGCAGATATTCCGGCGCTCGTCCGCCGGGGATCAGCAGCGCGTCGTAATCGGCCTCGGCGACCTTGGCGAAATCAAAGTTGAGGGCAAACAGGTGACCCGGTTTCTCGCTGTAAGTCTGGTCGCCTTCGAAGTCATGGATCGCAGTGCGCACGGTCTTGCCCGCAGCCTTGTCCGGGCACACGGCGTGCACGGTGTGACCGACCATCTGCAGGGCCTGGAACGGCACCATCACTTCGTAGTCTTCGACGTAATCGCCGACCAGCATCAGGATTTTTTTCGCGGCCATGGGGAGGACTCCTCTGGGAATGGGCTTGCAGGAGTATTCAAAGTAGACCTTATCCGTTGGGGCGGGTAACAACCGGCTACTACGCCTCCCCGCCTTTGTGGCGAGGGAGCTTGCTCCCGCTCGACTGCGCAGCAGGCGCAAAACCTGTTTGCACAGTTTTCATGAAAAAAGCGGGGGCCGCTTCGCAGCCCAGCGGGAGCAAGCTCCCTCGCCACAGGGGATCCAACTGTATGGATAACTCTGTGCCTGGCTGTACCAGCCCGAGCGCCCCGGTTTATGGCTTGATTAAGGCAATCCCCTGCCACCTTCTATTCTGGTTCCCCATCATGTCCTCGCGCGAAAACACCGGCATGGCCCTCGGCCTGCTCGGGGTTGTGATTTTCAGCCTGACCCTGCCCTTCACCCGGATCGTGGTGCAGGAACTGCATCCGCTGCTCAACGGCCTCGGCCGCGCGCTGTTCGCGGCGATTCCCGCGGCAGCGTTGTTGTTATGGCGACGCGAGAAGTGGCCGAGCTGGCAGCAGATCAAAGGCCTGAGCCTGGTGATCGCCGGGGTGATTCTCGGCTTCCCGGTGCTGTCGGCGTGGGCCATGCAGACCTTGCCGGCGTCCCACGGCGCGCTGGTCAACGGTTTGCAGCCGCTGTGCGTGGCGCTGTATGCGGCGTGGCTGTCCCATGAACGCCCATCGAAAGCCTTCTGGGCCTGCGCCGCACTGGGCAGTGCGCTGGTGCTCGGCTACGCGCTGTACACCGGAGCCGGGAGCATTCAGGCCGGTGACTTGTTGATGCTCGGCGCGATTGCCGTCGGCGGTCTGGGCTATGCCGAAGGTGGCCGGTTGGCCAAGGAAATGGGCGGCTGGCAGGTAATCTGCTGGGCGCTGGTGCTGTCGACGCCGCTGCTGATCGGGCCAGTCTTGTATCTGGCGCTGCAGCATCACGGTGCAGTGTCAGCCAAGGCCTGGTGGGCCTTCGGCTACGTGGCACTGTTCTCACAGTTTCTCGGCTTCTTCGCCTGGTACGCCGGGCTGGCGATGGGCGGGATCGCGCGGGTCAGTCAGATCCAGTTGCTGCAGATCTTTTTCACCATCGCGTTTTCGGCGCTGTTCTTTGGTGAACATGTCGAGCCGATTACCTGGGTGTTTGCCTGCGGGGTGATCGCGACGGTGATGCTCGGGCGCAAGACCGCAGTAAAATCAAATGTGGGAGCGAGCTTGCTCGCGAAGGGGCCGTAACAGTCGACATCATCGTTGACTGTCAGTCCGCTTTCGCGAGCAAGCCCGCTCCCACAGGATCAGAGGTAGCCATCCGAACGCAGCAGCGTTTCCAGACAGTGCTCGCTGATGTTGTAGAAATCCTTGAGCTCCTGAATCTTCACCAGCAACTGAGCCGGGTCGACCGGCTCGGCGCGTTTCACCGCGAGAATCATCTTGTTCTTGTTGGTGTGTTCCAGCGAGATGAATTCGAACACTTTGGTCTCGTAACCGCAGGCTTCGAGGAACAATGCACGCAGGCTGTCGGTGACCATTTCCGCCTGTTGGCCCAGGTGCAGACCGTATTGCAGCATCGGCTTGAGCAGCGCCGGGCTCTGGATCTGCAGGCGGATCTGTTTGTGGCAGCACGGCGAGCACATGATGATCGACGCGCCCGAGCGGATGCCGGTGTGGATCGCGTAGTCGGTGGCGATGTCGCAGGCATGCAGGGCGATCATCACGTCCAGTTCGCTCGGCGCCACGCTGCGCACGTCACCGCACTTGAACACCAGGCCCGGGTGTTCCAACTTGGCCGCGGCGGCGTTGCACAGGTTAACCATCTCTTCGCGCAGCTCGACGCCGGTGACTTCGCCTTCGGCCTTGAGCGTGTTGCGCAGGTAATCGTGGATGGCGAACGTCAGGTAACCCTTGCCCGAGCCGAAGTCCGCCACCCGCACCGGTTTGTCCAGCGCCAGCGGTGACGAGGTCAGCGCGTGGCTGAAGACTTCGATGAACTTGTTGATCTGCTTCCACTTGCGCGACATCGCCGGGATCAGCTCATGCTGCGCGTTGGTCACGCCCAGATCCTTGAGGAACGGTCGGCTCAAGTCCAGAAAACGGTTTTTCTCACGGTTGTGCTCGGCGGACGGCGCTTCACGCAATTGCTGAGGTTTGCTCTTGAACAGTGAACTCTTGCCCTTTTTGCTGTATTCGAGCTGGGCTTCGTCGGTCACGGTCAGCAGATGCGCATTCTTGAACGCGGCCGGCAACAGCTCGGCAATCACCGCCACGCCTTCGCTCAGCGGCAGATTCTTGGTGATGTCGCGGGTCTTGTAGCGATAGACAAACGACAGGTGTGGCTGCGCCTTGACCGTCACCGCTTTGATGATGATCCGCTGCAGATCCGCCTCTTCACCCACGTACTTGGCCAGCACCAGTTTGATGAAGCCGTTGTGTTCGAGGCTGGTTTGCAGCAGCTCGATGAACTGGGCGTGATGATCGGGCGCGGGTTTGGCAGACGGCGCGGATGGGGCGGTAACGGACATGAACAAGCGGCCTCGGGCGGGGCGAAACGGGAATGGCGAGTATTTTAGGGGGGATGGGGGTTGGGGACACGTTCTTATTTACCCAACGGCTTTAAAAGCGCCCTCACCCTAACCCTCTCCCGGAGGGAGATGGGACTGATTGGGGGATATTGAAGAGGTTCACCGACTTGAAAGAGTGCCTTTGAATCCATAATCGACTCGGTTTCTCAGGCCGATGTCGAGCGCAAGACATCTAGGTCGGCGCCCTCTCCCTCCGGGAGAGGGCTGGGGTGAGGGGCTTCTAGGCCAGCACCACCAACCGATTGGGTAATTCATTCCTCACCTGCGTCACCGGCACGTGCACCTTGAGCAGTTCCCCACAGGCCTCGATGCAGGTGACAAAGCCCTCGAGCGTGCGCCCCTGCCGCACCTGCTCGGTGAACGCGGCGACAATCGCGTCCCAGCTTTTGTTGTCCAGCCGCCGGGAAATCCCCTCGTCCACCAGAATCTCCACGTAGCGCTCGGCCTCGCAGACAAAGATCAGCATCCCGGTGCTGCCGACGGTGTGGTGCAGGTTCTGTTCGAGGAACTGCCGCCGCGCCAGGTTCGATGCGCGCCAGTGGCGCACGCGGCGCGGGATCAGATGGGTGGTGATCTTCGGCAGGCGAAACAGCAGGCACAGGACGATGAACAGCCCCCATTGCACCAGCAACAGGCTGTGCATGGTCAGCCAGCCAGTCAGGTAATGGACGATGCCCGGCACCAGCAGCGCCAGCAGGCTGGCCCACAGCAACGGGATGTACGCGTAGTCATCGGCGCGGGCCGCCAGCACGGTGACCAGTTCGGCGTCGGTGTCGCGCTCGACCCGGGCAATCGCCTCGGCGACTTTGCGTTGTTCGTGTTCAGTCAGTAATGCCATGTCGAAAAGTGCCTGATCATTATTGTTGTGTGTTCACCAGCCGCCGGACGAACCGCCGCCGCCGAAACTGCCCCCGCCGCCGGAGCCGCCACGGCCGGCGGGAAGGATACCGAGCATCTGGCAGACAAACACGGTCAGGATGAACAACACCACCAGAAAAACGAACAACAGCGGATGGCGCGAGACAAAATCGCTCTGCGGATCGCCGCTCGACTCGTACACCGTCGATGGTTCGTCCAGAGGATTGCCGCCGAGCACCACCAGCATCGCCGCCACGCCGTCGCTGATGCCCTTGCTGAAATTGCCGGCCTTGAACGCCGGGGTGATCACTTGATGAATGATCACCGAACTCTGCGCATCGGTCAGCCGATCCTCCAGACCGTAACCGACTTCGATGCGCAGTTTGCGCTCGTCCCGGGCGACGATCAGCAGCGCGCCGTTGTTCTTGTCTTTCTGGCCGATGCCCCAGTGCCGGCCCAGTTGTACGCCGTAATCCTCGATGGTGGTGCCCTGCAGATCAGGCACCGTGACCACCACCAGTTGCTCGCCGGTAGCTTGCTCGTGAGCCTGCAATTGCTGGCTCAACTGGGCGCGCACCGACGGCTCGAGCATCTGCGCCTCGTCCACCACCCGCCCGCTCAGCGCCGGGAACGTCAACTCGGCCCGGGCGCTGACGGCGAACAGCCAGAGCATCAGCACCAGGCCTATCTTCAACACACGCATGGGCAACCTCGAATCAGAACTTCACTTCCGGGGCCTTTTCCGCACCGGGGGTGGTGGCCTCGAAGGTTTCGCGAATCGGCAGGTCGCTGTACATCACGCTGTGCCAGAGGCGCCCGGGAAACGTGCGGATCTCGGTGTTGTACTTCTGCACCGCCAGAATGAAATCGCGCCGCGCCACGGCAATCCGGTTTTCCGTGCCTTCGAGCTGCGATTGCAGGGCAAGGAAGTTCTGGTTGGCCTTCAGGTCCGGATAACGCTCGGAGACCACCATCAAACGGCTGAGCGCGCCACTCAACTGATCCTGAGCCTGCTGGAACTGCTTGAGTTTTTCCGGATTGTCGAGGGTGCTGGCATCGACCTGGATCGACGTCGCCTTGGCCCGCGCCTCGACCACTGCAGTCAGGGTTGCTTCTTCATGCTTGGCATAGCCTCTGACGGTTTCCACCAGATTGGGAATCAGGTCGGCACGACGCTGGTACTGGTTCTGGACCTGACCCCAGGCCGCCTTGGCCTGTTCATCGAGGGTCGGGATATTGTTGATGCCGCACGCGGTCAACAACGTGGCAAGCACCAGCAGCGTGGCGACCTGCAGACGCGAGCGGTAGGTTGGACTGACATTCATCAAAGTGATGCTCCCTGGCATATTTCATAAAAAACCGACCGTGAAACCTTCTGCATCAGCGGTTGGGGCATAATCGGCCGCGCCACTGGATTGCAACGGGCCGATGGGCTAAAAAGAGGCCCTGCGCAAACGCAGCCGAGTGTCGGCGGGCGTTTTTGGCTCGGTCATTTTGAGCCTGCACCCGAACAACAATAGTCGCTCCCTAACTTTTGGCTGGCCGGCATTGCATTGCCGCTTGGGCCCTTGAGAAAAATATTCATGAAGAAGCTGTGTTTGCTGGGCCTGTTCGTCAGCCTGGCCAGTCATCAAGTATTGGCCGCCACGACCCCGGTACCCCTGGAAAACAAGGACGCGTTCATCAGCAATCTGATGAAACAAATGACCCTCGATGAAAAGATCGGCCAGTTGCGCCTGATCAGCATCGGCCCGGAAATGCCCCGCGAGTTGATCCGCAAAGAGATCGCCGCCGGCAACATCGGCGGTACGTTCAACTCGATCACCCGCCCGGAAAACCGTCCGATGCAGGACGCGGCGATGCGCAGTCGCCTGAAGATTCCGATGTTTTTTGCGTACGACGTGATCCACGGTCACCGTACGATTTTCCCGATTCCGCTGGCCCTGGCATCGAGCTGGGACATGGACGTCATCGGTCAGTCCGGGCGCGTTGCCGCCAAGGAAGCCGCGGCCGACAGCCTCGACATCACCTTCGCGCCGATGGTCGACATCTCCCGCGATCCGCGCTGGGGCCGCAGTTCCGAAGGGTTCGGTGAAGACACCTACCTGACCTCGCGCATTGCCAAAGTGATGGTCAAGGCCTATCAGGGCGACACGCCGAGCGCGGCTGACAGCATCATGGCCAGCGTCAAGCACTTCGCCCTGTATGGCGCGGTCGAGGGCGGGCGCGACTACAACGTCGTCGACATGAGCCCGGTGAAGATGTACCAGGACTACCTGCCACCGTACCGCGCGGCGATCGACGCCGGTGCCGGCGGGGTGATGGTGGCGTTGAACTCGATCAACGGCATCCCGGCCACCGCCAATACCTGGCTGATGAACGACCTGCTGCGCAAGGACTGGGGCTTCAAGGGCCTGGCCGTCAGCGACCACGGGGCGATCTTCGAGCTGATCAAGCACGGCGTGGCCGCCGACGGTCGTGAAGCGGCGAAGCTGGCGATCAAGGCCGGCATCGACATGAGCATGAACGACACCCTGTACGGCAAAGAGCTGCCGGGGCTGCTCAAGTCCGGCGAGATCGAGCAGAAAGACATCGACAACGCCGTGCGCGAAGTGCTCGCCGCCAAGTACGACATGGGCCTGTTCAAGGACCCGTACCTGCGCATCGGCAAGGCCGAGGATGATCCGGCCGACACCTACGCCGAAAGCCGTCTGCACCGCGCCGAGGCCCGTGACGTGGCACGCCGCAGCCTGGTGTTGCTGAAGAACCAGAACGACACCCTGCCGCTGAAGAAAGACGCGAAAGTCATGCTGGTCGGTCCATTGGCCAAGGCGCCGATCGACATGATGGGCAGTTGGGCCGCCGCCGGTAAGCCGGCGCAATCGGTGACGCTGTTCGACGGCATGAGCTCGGTGATCGGCGACAAGGCGAATCTGATCTACGCCCGCGGCGCGAATATCACCAGCGACAAGAAGGTCCTGGATTACCTGAACTTCCTCAACTTCGACGCCCCGGAAGTGGTCGATGATCCGCGCCCGGCCAACGTGCTGATCGACGAGGCGGTGAAAGCAGCCAAGGACGCTGACGTGATCGTCGCCGCCGTTGGCGAGTCCCGTGGCATGTCCCACGAATCCTCCAGCCGCACCGACCTGAACATCCCGGAAAATCAGCGCGAGCTGATCCGTGCCCTGAAAGCCACCGGCAAACCGCTGGTACTGGTGCTGATGAACGGCCGTCCGCTGACCATCCTCGAAGAGAACCAGTCGGCTGATGCGATTCTGGAAACCTGGTTCAGCGGCACCGAGGGCGGTAACGCCATCGCCGACGTGCTGTTCGGCGACTACAACCCGTCGGGCAAACTGCCGGTGACCTTCCCGCGTTCGGTGGGCCAGATCCCGACCTACTACAACCACCTGAGCATTGGCCGGCCGTTCACGCCGGGCAAACCGGGCAACTACACCTCGCAGTATTTCGATGACACCACCGGTCCCCTGTTCCCGTTCGGTTACGGCCTGAGCTACACCCAGTTCACGCTGAGCGACATGGCGCTGTCGTCAACCACGCTGAACAAGACCGGCAAGCTCGATGCCAGTGTCACCCTGAAAAACACCGGCAAACGTGACGGCGAAACCGTGGTGCAGCTGTACATCCAGGACGTCGCCGGTTCGATGATTCGCCCGGTGAAAGAACTGAAGAACTTCCAGAAAGTCATGCTCAAGGCCGGCGAACAGAAAGTCGTGCACTTCACCATCACCGAGGATGACCTGAAGTTCTACAACGCCCAGCTCAAGTACGCGGCCGAGCCTGGCAAGTTCAACGTGCAGATCGGCCTGGATTCGCAGGATGTGACGCAGCAGAGCTTTGAGTTGCTGTAATTATTCAGTAACCAATGCCCGTGTGAAAGGGGCCTTTGTGGGAGGGGGCTTGCTCCCGAATGCGGTGTATCAGCTAAATTAATGCTGAATGACATGCCGCCTTCGGGAGCAAGCCCCCTCCCACATTGGAATCCACTGGGTTCGGAATTGGCGTTAACCGCGTCTATCGAGAATGTTGACCACCAGCCGATCCACCCAACCCCAGATCCGCTGCTTCACTCGCCGCCACAACGGCCGGCGCTGCCACTCCTCCAGACTGACCTGCTGGCTCAGACCGAAATCCTTCTCGAAACTCTGCACCACCGCTGCCGTCAACGACGGGTCCAGTGCCTCCAGATTCGCCTCCAGATTGAAGCGCAGGTTCCAGTGATCGAAGTTGCACGATCCGATACTCACCCACTCGTCCACCAACACCATTTTCAGATGCAGGAAGCACGGCTGGTATTCGAAGATCTGCACCCCGGCCTTGAGCAGGCGCGGGTAGTAGCGATGGCCGGCGTAACGCACCGACGGGTGATCGGTGCGCGGCCCGGTCAGCAGTAACCGGACGTCGACACCGCGAGCAGCGGCCTTGCGCAGCGAGCGGCGGATTTTCCAGGTCGGCAGGAAATACGGGGTGGCCATCCAGATGCGCTTCTGCCCGCTGTTCAGTGCACGAAACAGCGACTGCAGAATGTCGCGATGCTGACGCGCATCGGCATAGGCCACACGGCCCATGCCCTCGCCCATGTCCGGAACCTTGGGCAAGCGTGGCAGGCCGACATGCGCCGACGGTTTCCACGCCCGGCGATGGCGGTTGGCGATCCATTGGCGGTCGAACAGCACTTGCCAGTCGAGCACCAGCGGGCCGTTGATTTCCACCATCACTTCGTGCCACTCGCTGCTGTCCTGCCCCGGCGTCCAGAACTCATCGGTGACACCGGTGCCACCGACCACCGCCAGACGCTGATCGACCAGCAACAGTTTGCGGTGATCGCGATAGAAGTTGCCGACCCAGCGCCGCCAGTTCAGGCGATTGTAGAAACGCAGTTCGACCCCGGCTTTGGTCAGGCGCTGACGCAGGTGCAGGGTAAACGCGAGGCTGCCGTAGTCATCGAACAGGCAGCGTACCCGCACGCCGCGCTCGGCGGCCTGCACCAGCGCCTGAACCACGGCCTCGGCACAAGCGCCCGCCTCCACCAGATACAACTCCAGTTCGACCTGCTCCTCGGCGCGGGCAATTTCCACCAGCATGCGCGGGAAGAATTGCGGGCCGTCAATCAACAGTTCGAACCGGTTGCCGTCACGCCAAGGGAACACCGCGCCGCGCATGTCAGCGCGCCGTGAAAATCAGCACCGCACCCACCGGTACCGACAGACTGATGGCCGACAGGCCGGCCAGGTTGCGCAGGGTTTCCAGCCCCGGCGCCAGATCGAAATCCTCGGCGTTGATCACCACCGGCTCCAGGGTCACCACTTGAAAACGCCGGTCGTCGAGACGGGTGGCCAGCAACTCTGCCGGGTATTCATGTTGCTTGCCGTGCAGGTTGACGGTCAGCGGCAGACGCAATTCCAGCTGCGCACCGGGGGCCAGATCGTTGATCGGGCGCAGGTCGATCCGGGTGCTGATGGTCGCTTCGGGGAATTGCTCGATCTGGAACAGCTCCTTGCGCATGCGCTCGTCGCGCAGCGGGATGCCGCTGTTGATCGAGTCCAGCTCGACTTCGACTTCAGCGCGGCCATCCGGATCGACCTTGCCGTGCAGCACCAGAAAGCGCTGCACTTCAGAAATGTGGGCGTTTTTCGTGCTGACGAACGACAGCCGCGACGACTCGCCATCCAGATACCAGTTGGCCTGCGCCGGCAGCGCGGCGGCAGTCAGCAGCAGACTGGCGAAGGCTGTATAGAGGGAGCGGTTGAACATTGAATACTCGTGGGGGCGATAAACCTGCACGAACCTTAACCGCCCACGCCGTTATTGCAAACTGATCGCCGCAAATCTATCGATTGGTGAAACCTCCTGTGGGAGCGGGCTTGCTCGCGAAGGCGGTGAATCAGTCAACACAAATGCTGAATGGCACACCGCATTCGCGAGCAAGCCCGCTCCCACAGGGTTATCTATTGACTTGAGGATTGAGGCGGCAGCCCTGCCGTTCGCTCAGCCACTGCGCGCGGTTGCTGCGGCCCATGCCGCTGACGGTGATGGTTTTGCTCGCGCTGTCATCGCTGAATTCGCTGGTTGGCAGCCACTGTTTCACATAACCCCGGCAATATTCGGCATCGTTGTTCATCACGTAACGACACGAACAATATTCCTTGGCCGTGTAGGCGCTGATGATGTCGGGGAACGCCCAGAGGTTTGCCCGTTCGAGCCAGATCCAGCCGAGCAGCACGATCAGCGCCAACAGCAACACCCGCTTCAACAGTTTCATGGCTGCACCGCCTTGAGCACGCGTTTGAGCAGCTCGTTGTGGCGATAGCTGCCGTCGCGGTCATCGGCGTAACGCACGATCACCAGTTTCTCGCTGGGGATCACATACAGCGCCTGGCCCCAGTGGCCGAGGGCGGCGAAGGTGTCGGGCGGCGCGTCGGGCCACGGCGCGGCGGCGCCATCCGCCGGGCGATTGAGCCACCACTGACCACCGGGCACCGCTTCGTCCTGATGCGCCTTGTAGCCGGCAAAGGCAGTGCGGTTGAAAGCGACCCAATCCTTGGGCAGCAATTGCCGGTCGTGCCAACGTCCGTCGCGGGCCATCAGCAAACCGACCCGCGCCAGATCCCGCGCCGTGAGATAGGCATAAGAGGACGCGACAAACGTATCGCCGGCATCGGTTTCCCACACGGCGTGGCGGATGCCCAGCGGCTCGAACAACGCGGTCCATGGATAGTCAGGATAACGCTGTGGGCCAACCATGTTCTTGAGCGCCGCCGCCAGCAGATTGCTGTCGCCACTGGAGTAACGGAACGTCTGCCCCGGTGGCGCATAAGCATCGTGATCGGCAGTGAACGCTGGCATGTCGCGGTGCCCACGGGTGTAGAGCATCGCCACCACCGAGGATTTCAGCGGCGCGTATTCGTAGTCTTCCTGCCAGTCCAGCCCGGAAGCCCAGTGCAGCAGATCCGCCACGGTGATCGCCGGATGTTTTTCCAGCGCCGGATAAAACTTCGAAACCGGATCATCCAGTTTGAACAGGCCTTCGCCATACGCCACGCCGAGTACCGTGGCCATCAGGCTTTTGCTGATCGACCAGGTCAGGTGCGGGGTCTCGGCACGGGTCGGGCCGGCGTAGCGTTCGTAGATCAACTGGCCGTCGCGGATGATCAGCAGCGCGTCCGTGCGGATGCCCTGGCGGGTAGTGTCGTCGCGGGGTGGGAAGGCGTAGGTCTCTAATGCCTCGACCGCTGCGCCGCTGATTTTTGCGCCAGTCGGCCATTGCTCACCGGGCCATTGCTCGGCCTGGACCGTGAAGCTGATCAGCAGCAGAAACAGGGACAGGCTTTTGCACATGGTGAGGGCTCTTGGGGAGAACCTGCTGAGGGTAGTCTTGCCACATGACAGATGTGTGGTGTTTTTGCCACCGCCTTCGCGAGCAAGCCCGCTCCCACATTTGAAACGCTTTCCAAGGGTGGGAGCGGGCTTGCTCGCGAAGAGGCCAGTCAGCCCACCGCCAAAGCCTTGGCCAAGCGTTTGGCCCGCGCCCCCGCTGCCAACTGCATCACCCCCTGATCACGCTGCCACATCTGCGCCCACTCCGGATTACCCGCGCGCAACGCCTGATCGATCTCGCCCTTCAGCGCATCAAACTGCGCAAACAACCCGCCCAACAGCACATGCCCGGCCGGGTTGTTCGGTGGTTGGCGACTCGCTTCCGCGCACCCGGCCAACAGCGCCAGCAAGCGCAGTTGCAGCGGCTGCGACCAGCCGCTGTCCTGACCGACACCGTACAGCCACGCGGTCATCGCGCTCAGCACGTAGACATCTTCCAGGCTGCGAAACGGCTTCACATAAGCATCCCAGCCATCGCCCGCGAGCAATTCGCACAACGCGCCGTCCAGATGCAGCCGACCGTGACTGATGTCCGGCATCAGCGGCAGCGCCGGGAGTTTTTCCACGCGCACGCCGGGCTCGCCGGGATAGACCACCGCCAGACTCAGGCGCGGCGTTTCGCCGGGTTCTTCACTGCGCGCGGCGACGAGCAGCCAGTCCGCCGCGTCCCCGGCGGTGACGAAATCCTTTCGCCCGTTGAGGCGCAAATCCGTCAGGCGCGTCTGCATGTCCGCCGGGCGCAGGCTGCGCTGTTCGGTCGCACACAACGCGCCAAGACTCGGCGGCGCGCTCGGCCAGAGCATGCGCAACGCCGCCTGATACCCCACCAGAAATGCCAGCCCCGGCGTCGCCATCCGACGCCCTCCGGCCACCGCCAGTTCGAACGGTGTCACGTTGCCCACTTGCTGCAACAAGGTGGCGAAACCTTCCGCCAGATCAGCGACGGCGGGCAGACGTTCATGACTTTCGAGCAGGCTGGGCCAGGGCATAAGAGGCTCCTTGAGGGCTGTCATACAAGCATCACCAAACGTTCACGGTGATGACACCGGGGCTACATAGCCTGACTTTGCACAACATGGCTGCATAAAGAAAGTCGATCGGCTGCAACCCACGACGGGTTCAAGGCCCGTACGGAGATTCAAATGACTCAGATCGCCCGCATCAGCGACACCGGCAATGAACGCCGCCTGCAAGCCGAACGCCTGATCGGCGCCGAGGCCTTGCAGCAAGCCCAGGCCTTGCGCTTCAGCGTATTCAGCGGCGAGTTCAACGCCAAGCTGAAAGGCGCGGAACTGGGTCTGGACATGGATGACTATGATGTTCACTGCAGCCACATCGGCGTGCGTGACCTGAACACCGGGCGTCTGGTCGCCACCACCCGTTTGCTCGATCACACCGCCGCCAGCAGCCTGGGCAAGTTCTACAGCGAAGAAGAATTCAGCCTGCACGGCCTCGCCCATCTGCAAGGCCCGATCCTCGAAATCGGCCGCACCTGCGTCGACCCGGCCTACCGCAACGGCGGCACCATCGCCGTGCTCTGGGGTGAACTGGCCGAAGTGTTGAATCAGGGCGGCTACAGCTACCTGATGGGTTGCGCGAGCATCCCGATGCAGGACGGCGGCGTGCAGGCCCACGCGATCATGCAGCGTCTGCGCGAGCGTTATCTGTGCACCGAACACCTGCGCGCCGAGCCGAAGAATCCCCTGCCGTCGCTGGACATTCCATCGAACGTGATCGCCGAAATGCCACCGCTGCTCAAGGCCTACATGCGTCTGGGTGCGAAGATCTGCGGCGAGCCGTGCTGGGACGAAGACTTCCAGGTCGCCGACGTGTTTATCCTGCTCAAGCGCGACGAACTCTGCCCGCGCTACGCCAAGCACTTCAAGGCGGCCGTGTGATGAGCCGGTTGCGCGTGTACGCGCGGATCACGCGGGTGCTGCTGGTGGTGGCGCTGGGCTTGACCATGGCCAGCGTCTTCGGCGTGTTCGAACGTCTGGGCCTGGCGCACTCGATGCAACGTCGGCAGCGCTGGTCGCGGTTTTTCATGGCGCGTTTGAGCAATGCCCTGCCCTTTCGCGTGACCGTGCACGGCGAGCTGCCGCAGCAACCGATGCTGTGGGTCAGCAACCACGTGTCATGGACTGACATTCCGCTGCTGGGCATGCTCACGCCGCTGTCGTTTCTGTCCAAGGCCGAAGTACGCACCTGGCCGGTGGCCGGCTGGCTGGCGGCGAAGGCCGGCAGTCTGTTCATCCGTCGCGGTTCGGGTGACAGCCAGTTGATCCGCAAACAGATGACCCGTCACCTGCAAACGCAACATCCGTTGCTGATGTTCCCGGAAGGTACCACCACCGATGGCCGCTCGCTGCGCACCTTTCATGGTCGCCTGCTGTCGGCGGCAATCGATTCGGAGGTGATGCTGCAACCGGTGGCGATCCGTTATCTGCGCAATGGCGAAATCGACGCGTTGGCGCCGTTCATTGGTGACGATGACTTGCTGTCGCACCTGATGCGTCTGTTCAGCAACGACTGCGGCGATGTCGAGATTCACGTGCTCAAGCCGATTGCCTGCGTCGGTCGCGAGCGTGCAGCACTGGCGTTCGAAGCACAGCAGGCGGTGCAGAAGGCGTTGTTTGGTGAGGTGGCCAAACCTGCCGAACCGCGTCGCGCCGGCGAATTGATCGCCGCCTGAAACACAGATCCCCCCTGTGGGAGCGGGCTTGCTCGCGAAAGCGGTGGTTCAGCCAATGCACATGTTGAATGACCTACCGCATTCGCGAGCAAGCCCGCTCCCACAGGGGGTTACTGCGTTGTCGACGTTTGTGCAAATTCTTGAAGCTGCGGATAGAACAAACGGAAATCCTCACTCAGCGGCTCGTACAACCGCCGCAATTCCTGCATAGCCCCCGCCAGCTCCTCAGGCCGAGTCAGACGCCGCGAGATCCCACGCAGCACCTGCTCCAACACTTCAAACTCTTGATACGAACCCAGCCAATCATTGGCAACCATGTGCGGCGCGATTTTCGCCAGGCGTTCTGGCAATTGCCGTTCATTCGACAGCACCCGGTAAACATCGCGGGTGAAATGTTCCAGCGGCTGATCGGCGTACAGCGTCCAGTCGCGGGCCAGGCAATGGTCGAAAAACACATCGAGGACAATCCCCGCGTAACGCCGCCGGGTCTCGGTGAAACGCCCGAGGGCGATGTCCACCAACGGGTGGCGATCGGTGAATACATCAATGCGCCGATGCAACTGAATCGCCGCTTCAATCTGCGGTGCAAATTGCCCTTGCAGGCGTCCTTTGACGAAATCGCCATACAGACTGCCGAGTAATTGCTCGGGGTGCTGGCCTCCGAGGTGTAAATGTGCGAGATAGTTCATGGGCGCAGCTTAGCACTGCGCGCTTTCATCGTTACAGCACACGTATCGTTATAACCCGATATACCGATTTATGCGGTCGTCAGATCAAATTCATATTGGTATATCGCGAAATACCGATTTAAAGTTCGCCTCATCGCGATATAGCGCTACACATCACGAGCATAAAGCCATGAACCTCGACCTCGACGAAATAATAAAAGCCCTGGCACACCCAGTACGGCGAGACATTCTCATCTGGCTGAAAGACCCCAAAGCCCAGTTTCCTGAGCAGATACACAACCACGAGTACGGCATCTGCGCCGGGCAGATCGATCAACGCTGCGGCCTGTCGCAGTCGACCGTCTCCGCCCACCTGGCGACCCTGCAACGCGCAGGTCTGATCAGCAGCCAGAAAGCCGGCCAGTGGCACTTCTTCAAACGCAACGAGGACGTGATCCAGGCGTTCCTCGACGCCATCGTCAAAGAGCTCAGCGCTCCCACAAGGAATTGATTCAAATGCCCCTCTCGCTACTCATTCTGGCCTTGAGCGCCTTCGCCATCGGCACCACCGAGTTCGTCATCATGGGCCTGCTGCCCGATGTGGCGGCCGACCTCGGTGTGTCGATTCCCGGCGCTGGCTGGCTAGTGACCGGTTACGCCCTGGGCGTGGCCATCGGTGCGCCGTTCATGGCACTGGCCACCGCCAGACTGCCGCGCAAGGCCGCACTGGTAGCGCTGATGGGCATTTTTATCGTCGGTAACCTGCTGTGTGCCATCGCCAGTGACTACAACGTGCTGATGTTTGCCCGTGTCGTCACGGCGCTGTGCCACGGTGCGTTCTTCGGTATCGGTTCTGTGGTAGCTGCCGGGCTGGTGGCGCCGAACAAGCGCGCATCCGCCGTAGCGCTGATGTTCACCGGCCTGACCCTGGCCAACGTCCTCGGTGTACCGCTGGGCACGGCGCTGGGTCAGGAAGCCGGCTGGCGCTCGACCTTCTGGGCGGTGACCGTGATTGGTGTAGTGGCGCTGATCGGTCTGATCCGCTTCCTGCCGGCCAAGCGTGACGAGGAAAAACTCGACATGCGCGCCGAACTCGCCGCCCTCAAAGGCGCCGGCATCTGGCTGTCGCTGAGCATGACCGCGCTGTTCGCCGCGTCGATGTTCACCCTCTTCACCTATGTCGCGCCGCTGCTCGGTGATGTCACCGGTGTCTCGCCAAAAGGCGTGACCTGGACCCTGCTGCTGATCGGCCTCGGTCTGACGGTGGGCAACATCATCGGCGGCAAACTGGCGGACAAGCGTCTCGGCGCGACCCTGATCGGCGTGTTCGTGGCGATGGCGGTGGTTTCCACCGTGCTGAGCTGGACCAGCGTTGCGCTGATCCCGACGGAGATCACCCTGTTCCTCTGGGCCACCGCTTCGTTTGCCGCCGTCCCGGCGCTGCAAGTCAACGTGGTGACCTTCGGCAAGGCCGCACCGAACCTGGTGTCGACCCTGAACATCGGCGCTTTCAACATCGGCAACGCCCTGGGCGCCTGGGTCGGTGGCAGCGTCATCGCCCACGGTTTCGGCCTGACCAGCGTGCCCCTGGCCGCCGCCGCGCTGGCCGTGCTCGCGCTGCTGGTGACCCTGATCACTTTCCGTCAGAACGGCGACGCCGGTCTGGCCCCCGCTACCCACTGATTAACCACTTAACTGACGAGGGTTGTACACATGGCAACTATTTTCGATCCGATCAAACTGGGCGACCTCGAGCTGTCCAACCGCATCATCATGGCTCCGCTGACCCGCTGCCGCGCCGACGAAGGCCGCGTGCCGAACGCGCTGATGGCTGAATACTACGTACAGCGCGCGTCGGCTGGTCTGATCCTGTCCGAAGCCACTTCGGTGACGCCGATGGGCGTCGGCTACCCGGACACCCCGGGCATCTGGTCCAACGACCAGGTGCGCGGCTGGACCAACGTGACCAAAGCCGTGCACGCTGCCGGCGGCAAGATCGTCCTGCAACTGTGGCACGTCGGCCGCATCTCGCATCCGTCGTACCTCAACGGCGAAACCCCGGTCGCGCCGAGCGCCATCCAGCCTAAAGGTCACGTCAGCCTGGTGCGTCCATTGGCCGACTATCCGACCCCGCGAGCTCTGGAAACCGCTGAAATCGCCGAGATCGTCGAGGCCTACCGCACCGGTGCCGAAAACGCCAAAGCCGCCGGTTTCGACGGCGTGGAAATCCACGGCGCCAACGGCTACCTGCTCGACCAGTTCCTGCAAAGCAGCACCAACCAGCGCACCGATAACTACGGTGGCTCCCTGGAAAACCGTGCGCGTCTCCTGCTGGAAGTGACTGACGCAGCGATCGACGTCTGGGGCGCCGGCCGTGTCGGCGTGCACTTGGCACCCCGCGCCGATTCCCATGACATGGGCGACGACAATCTGGCCGAGACTTTCACTTATGTGGCTCGCGAGCTGGGCAAGCGCGGCATCGCCTTCATCTGCTCCCGCGAGAAAGAAGGCGCCGACAGCCTCGGCCCACAGCTGAAAGAAGCTTTCGGCGGCGCGTACATCGCCAACGAACGCTTCACCAAGGACAGCGCCAATGCGTGGCTGGCTGAAGGCAAGGCTGACGCGGTAGCGTTCGGCGTACCGTTCATTGCCAACCCGGATCTGCCGGCACGCCTGAAGGCCGACGCACCGCTGAACGACGCACGTCCCGAGTTGTTCTACGCGAAAGGCCCGGTCGGTTATATCGATTATCCAACGCTGTAAACAACAACAACTAACAAGTAAGCCCCGCCTCGAAAGAGGCGGGGCTTTTTTTATTTTCATACATTTAAAGATTCGCCATCAGAACAATATAAACCTAAGCTCCGCCCAGCAACTCATCAATTACAACCCACCAACTTAATCAAGCAAGGTTATATAAAAATGAATGATACAGATCCAAACAAACTTACATTCCTTCTGCAAATCACCAATGCCACGGACTCTACTTTCTGGCTTGACGATGCCTCTCCAAAGCACCCACCCTTGACGCGTATCGACAAGATCCTCCCTTACCAGACCGTCTTTATGCTGTTTGAAGGAGATCCTCATCTGAAACAGGACATCGTTATTGATTACGATATCAAAAAAGAGGTATTCAACACTTACATCTGCTACACCAACTACAAGCAGAAAGTACGGTTCGACACTACGCTCAGTTATTGCTACCGACAAATGGCGGGGCACAGGGCTCCAAAAGTCGAACTTTTCTGGGATACCAACGCGTTCTCTGTTGGCGCCGAACCCATCACCTGCGGCGCAGCATTGGAAAATGAAAACCCGGTTTACCCTTACAGCTATAAGATGATCGCATTCATGACGCCATCGGCCTGATAGAGAGTTACCTGCTCATGCAGTAACGGTACGGACTACGCTGACATTATAGAGGCGCGAGCAAACTAAAGGCCGTGGCTCGAGCCCATCGGAAGTAACGCAGCCTGGTGGTGAGGATCGGGCAAAGGGAACTCAAAAACGAAACGGATCGGTTGGTGCGTATCGGCTGCTCGGCGCCCTTTTAGCCCGAGTCGTTAACATTCATTCACACAGTCGACACAAAACCCCTACAAAATACGTAGCTCGCTACCTATCAACCTGGCCATCGTACGTATATAAAAGCACTCCATTACAAAAAGACTTGAAGCAGGGACATTTCCCCGCTTCAAGTCTTGACACGGACAGATTTAATTACGCATTTTGTTTCATTTGCGCAGGCTAGGGCTCAGGCGCAGCATATCAAGCCCTGTATCGACCCAGCGCTCGGCTTCGGCATGCAATTGAAAGCTGTCTGGCGCCAACAGCCATCCATACAGGAGGCCATCGATATACGCATGAATGCTGATGGCCGCCCGGGCAGTGTCGAGATCTTCCGGCAACTGGCCGCGATTGACCGCATTACGCAGGGTCAGACCGATGCGCAGGTTGCAATCGAGACTGGCCGTGCGGCGCTGCTGGCGCAGATCGCACATTTCATCGGTGAATTCGCACTTATGAAACAGAATCTCGTTGATGCGACGGGTCTTCGGATCCAGGGCTACCTGATGAAACAGATGGATCAACAGCTTGCGCATGCACCCCAACGGGTCGAGTTCGTCCTCGCTCTCGCTGGCCTTGGCCAATTCATCCAGCGGTTCATGCAGGCTGTCGAGCATCGCCTGCACCAGATCGGCCTTGTTGCTGAAATGCCAATAGATGGCACCGCGCGTCACGCCGGCCATCGTCGCGATATCCGCCAGGGTCGTGCGGGCCACACCCCTTTCATAAAACGCTTTCTCGGCCGCTTCGAGAATCTGGCTGCGCGTTTCCTGAGCTTCCTCTTTGGTACGACGGACCATGGCAGTAAAACCTCAAACAGGATGTTTCAGGGATGGCTGAATATCCGCTGAATAAAGAGGGGGCTGATCTCTCACGAATCGGCTCCCCGGCCTACAATTTCAAACCTTGCGACGCATTTTGTAACAGGGTGGGTACGACGCCAAGCTATTTACAAACAACCATGAACGTAAGTATATTCCTTAGCAAGCTACTTATCCACTCGACCCGATTTTTTTACCCTTTCACACTTCTTGTGCGCAATGTGCGCGCCTGACCCGAGGATCTTCATGCAATTCAAGCCAGCTGTTACCGCTCTGGTCACTGCCGTCGCCCTGGCATCGCTGCTCAGCGGATGTAAAAAGGAAGAAGCGGCCCCAGCCGCTCCGCCTCCTCAGGTCGGCGTCGTCACCCTGCAACCACAAGCGTTCACCCTCACGTCGGAACTGCCGGGGCGCACCAGTGCGTACCGCATCGCTGAAGTTCGACCACAGGTCAACGGCATCATTCTCAAACGTCTGTTCAAGGAAGGCGGCGACGTCAAAGCCGGCCAGCAGCTGTATCAGATCGATCCGGCAGTCTATGAAGCGACCCTGAAAAGCGCCGAAGCCAGCCTGCGCTCGACCAAGTCGATCTCCGACCGCTACAAGCAACTGGTCGACGAGCAGGCCGTGAGCCGCCAGGAATACGACACCGCCGTGGCCAATCGCATGGAATCGGAAGCGTCGTTGCAGAGTGCGCAGATCAACGTGAAATACACCAAGGTCTACGCGCCGATCTCCGGCCGTATCGGCCGTTCTTCGGTGACCGAAGGCGCACTGGTCAGCAATGGTCAGGCCGACGCGATGGCGACGATCCAGCAACTGGACCCGATCTACGTCGACGTTACCCAGTCCTCGGTTGAGCTGCTGGAACTGCGCCGCGAGCTGGAAAGCGGTCGTCTGCAGAAGGCCGGCGACAACTCGGCAGCGGTCAAGCTGACCCTTGAGGACGGCAGCCAGTACAAGCTCGACGGTAAGCTGGAATTCTCCGAAGTATCGGTTGATCCGACTACCGGTTCCGTGACCTTGCGTGCGGTGTTCCCGAACCCGGATCACACCCTGTTGCCAGGCATGTTCGTCCGCGCCCAGTTGCAGGCCGGGGTCAACGCCGCGGCCATTCTGGCGCCGCAACAAGGCGTGACCCGTGACCTCAAGGGCACTCCGACCGCACTGGTCGTCGGCCCGGACAACAAGGTTGAACTGCGTCAGCTCAAGGCCAGCCGTACCGTTGGCAGCCAGTGGCTGATCGAAGATGGCCTGAAAGCCGGCGATCGTCTGATCACCGAAGGCCTGCAATATGTTCGCCCAGGTGCTCAGGTCAACCCGACCGAAGCGACCAACGTAGCCAAGAACCCGGCCCCCGCTCAAGCAGCTGACAAAGCCGCTGGCGGCAAAGGGGAGTAACTCATGTCGAAATTTTTTATCGACCGTCCGATTTTCGCCTGGGTAATTGCCCTGGTGATCATGTTGGTCGGGGCATTATCGATCCTGAAATTGCCAATCAACCAGTACCCGAGCATTGCACCGCCGGCCATCGCGATCTCCGTGACCTACCCGGGCGCTTCGGCGCAAACCGTGCAGGACACTGTGGTCCAGGTGATCGAGCAGCAGCTCAACGGTATCGACAACCTGCGTTATGTGTCCTCGGAAAGTAACTCCGACGGCAGCATGACCATCACCGCGACCTTCGAGCAAGGCACCAACTCCGACACCGCGCAGGTTCAGGTTCAGAACAAGCTGAACCTGGCCACCCCGCTGCTGCCGCAGGAAGTGCAGCAACAGGGTATCCGCGTCACCAAGGCAGTGAAGAACTTCCTGCTGGTGATCGGCGTGGTGTCGCGTGACGGCAGCATGACCAAGGACGACCTGTCCAACTACATCGTGTCGAACATGCAGGACCCGATCTCGCGGACCGCCGGTGTCGGTGACTTCCAGGTCTTCGGTGCCCAGTACGCGATGCGCATCTGGCTCGATCCGGCCAAGCTGAACAAGTACAACCTGACGCCAGCTGATGTCAGCGCCGCGATCTCGGCGCAGAACGTCCAGGTGTCTTCCGGTCAGCTCGGCGGTTTGCCGGCGCTGCCAGGTCAGCAACTGAACGCCACGATCATCGGCAAGACCCGTCTGCAGACTGCCGAGCAGTTCAAGGCGATCCTGCTGAAGGTCAATCAGGATGGCTCCCAGGTCCGTGTCGGCGACGTGGCCGACGTCGGTCTGGGTGGTGAGAACTCGAGTATTTCTGCGCAGTTCAACGGCAGCCCGGCGTCCGGTCTGGCGGTAAAACTGGCCAACGGTGCCAACGCCCTCGACACAGCCAAAGCGCTGCGCAAGACGATTGACGACCTCAAGCCGTTCTTCCCGCAAGGCATGGAAGTGGTGTTCCCGTATGACACCACTCCGGTCGTGACCGAGTCGATCAAGGGTGTGGTTGAAACCCTGGTCGAAGCGATCGTGCTGGTGTTCCTGGTGATGTTCCTGTTCCTGCAGAACTTCCGCGCCACCGTCATCACTACGATGACCGTACCGGTGGTATTGCTCGGTACGTTCGGCATCCTCGCCGCCGCCGGTTTCAGCATCAACACCCTGACCATGTTCGGTATGGTGCTGGCCATCGGCTTGCTGGTGGACGACGCCATCGTCGTGGTGGAAAACGTCGAGCGGGTGATGGCCGAAGAAGGCCTGTCACCGAAGGAAGCGACCAAGAAATCCATGGGCCAGATCCAGGGTGCCCTGGTCGGTATCGCCCTGGTGCTGTCGGCGGTACTGTTGCCGATGGCGTTCTTCAGCGGCTCCACCGGTGTGATCTACAAGCAGTTCTCGATCACCATCGTCTCGGCCATGGCCCTGTCGGTAATGGTTGCACTGATCTTCACCCCGGCGCTCTGCGCAACCATGCTCAAGCCGATCGCCAAGGGTGACCACGGCACGCCGAAAAAAGGTTTCTTCGGCTGGTTCAACCGCAATTTCGATCGCGGTGTCAGGAGTTACGAGCGCGGTGTCGGCAACATGTTGTCGCGCAAAGCCCCGTACCTGCTTGCGTACCTGCTGATCGTCGTCGGCATGATCTGGCTGTTCACCCGCATTCCAACCGCGTTCCTGCCGGAAGAAGACCAAGGCGTACTGTTCGCCCAGGTACAAACCCCGGCCGGCTCCAGTGCGGAACGTACTCAAGTCGTGATCGATGAGATGCGTACCTACCTGCTGGATAAAGAAGCGGGTGCGGTGTCCTCGGTATTTACCGTGAACGGCTTCAACTTTGCCGGTCGTGGTCAGAGCTCGGGTCTGGCGTTCATCATGCTCAAGCCGTGGCACGAGCGTGATTCGAGCAACAGCGTGTTTGCCTTGGCACAGCGTGCGCAGCAACACTTCTTCAGTTTCCGCGATGCGATGGTGTTTGCGTTCGCCCCGCCTGCGGTACTGGAATTGGGTAACGCCACCGGTTTCGACGTGTTCCTGCAGGACCGCGCCGGTATCGGTCACGAAAAACTGATGGAAGCCCGCAACCAGTTCCTCGGCATGGCCGCGCAGAGCAAGGTGCTCTACCAGGTGCGTCCGAACGGTCTGAACGACGAGCCGCAATACCACCTGGAAATTGACGATGAGAAAGCCCAGGCCCTGGGTCTGAGTCTCTCCGACATCAACAGCACCCTGTCGATCTCCTTCGGTAGTAGCTACGTCAACGACTTCATCGACCGTGGTCGGGTGAAGAAGGTGTATGTGCAAGGTCAGGCCGGTGCGCGCATGAGCCCTGAAGACCTGAAAAAGTGGTACGTGCGCAACAGCGCCGGGACCATGGTGCCGTTCTCCGCGTTCGCCAAGGGCGAGTGGATCTACGGTTCGCCGAAACTGGCCCGTTACAACGGCGTCGAAGCGATGGAAGTGCTCGGTTCTCCGGCGCCGGGTTACTCCACCGGTGAAGCGATGGCCGAAGTCGAAGCGATTGCCAAGAAGCTGCCGGCCGGTGTCGGTATCTCCTGGACCGGTCTGTCCTACGAGGAACGTCTGTCGGGCTCGCAAGCGCCAGCGCTGTACGCCCTGTCGCTGCTGATGGTGTTCCTGTGTCTGGCGGCGTTGTATGAAAGCTGGTCGATTCCGATCGCGGTCATGCTCGTGGTACCGCTGGGGATCATCGGTGCGCTGATGGCCACCAGCCTGCGCGGGCTGTCCAACGACGTGTACTTCCAGGTGGGCCTGTTGACGACCATCGGTCTTGCGGCTAAAAACGCCATTCTGATCGTCGAGTTCGCCAAGGAGCTGCATGAACAAGGGCGCAGTCTGCGCGATGCGGCGATCGAAGCGTGCCGCATGCGTCTGCGACCGATCATCATGACCTCGCTGGCGTTCGTCCTCGGTGTAGTACCGTTGGCGATCTCCACCGGTGCCGGTTCGGGTAGCCAGCACGCGATCGGTACTGGCGTGATTGGCGGTATGCTCACGGCCACGATCCTGGCGATCTTCTGGGTCCCACTGTTCTTCGTCACGGTTTCGTCCATCGGCCAGCGTAAAATCGCCGACCCGGACGAGACGACTGAAACTCCTAAAGAGGCTGGCCAATGAGCAAGTCGCTACTCTCCATCGCAGTCGCCGCCTTCGTGCTGAGCGGTTGCTCGCTGATCCCCGATTATCAGCAGCCTGAAGCACCGGTCGCGGGCCAGTACCCGCAGGGCCCGGCGTACTCGCCGGCCCAGGCTCCGGCGCAAGCCGCTGCCGAGCAGGGCTGGAAGCAGTTTTTCCATGACCCGGCCCTGCAGCAGTTGATCCAGACATCCCTGGAAAACAACCGCGACCTGCGTGTCGCGGCGCTGAACATCGATGCCTACGCTGCGCAGTACCGCATCCAGCGTGCTGACCTGTTCCCGGCGGTTTCGGCCAATGCCAGCGGCAGCCGTCAGCGGGTTCCGGCCCGTGCCTCGCAGACCGGTGAAGCGAACATCAGCAGTTCCTACACCGCGACCGTCGGCATCAGCGCCTACGAACTCGACCTGTTCGGTCGGGTGCGCAGCCTGAGCGAACAAGCGCTGCAACAATATTTCGCCACCGAAGAAGCGCGCCGCAGCACGCAGATCAGTCTGGTGGCCAGTGTCGCCAACGCGTACATGACCTGGCAGGCCGACAAGGAACTGCTCAAGCTGACGCAAGACACCCTCGGTGCCTTTGAAGAAAGCTACAAGCTGACCAGCCGCAGCAACGAAGTCGGTGTGGCTTCGGCGCTGGACCTGGCGCAGTCGCGCACCTCGGTGGAAAACGCCCGGGCGCAACTGGCCAAGTACACCCGTCAGGTGGCTCAGGACGAAAACAGCCTGACGCTGCTGCTCGGCACCGGCATCCCGGCCAATCTGCAAGCGGCCAAACCGCTGTCGGATGATCTGCTCAGCGACGTACCGGCCGGTCTGCCTTCGGACCTGCTGCAGCGTCGTCCGGACATCCTCCAGGCCGAGTACAACCTGAAAGCGGCCAACGCCAACATCGGCGCCGCCCGTGCAGCGTTCTTCCCGAGCATCAGCCTGACCGCCAACGCGGGCAGCCTGAGCCCGGACCTGTCCGGTCTGTTCAAGGGCGGTTCGGGGACCTGGCTGTTCCAGCCGCAGATCAACCTGCCGATCTTCAACGCCGGCAGCCTGCGTGCCAGCCTCGACTATGCCAAGATCCAGAAGGACATTGGCGTGGCGAACTACGAGAAGTCGATTCAAACCGCCTTCCAGGAAGTCGCCGACGGCCTGGCTGCCCGCCAGACCTACACCGAGCAGTTGCAGGCGCAGCGTGACTTCGTCGCGGCCAACCAGGATTACTACCGCCTGGCCGAGCGTCGTTACCGCATCGGTGTCGACAGCAACCTGACCTTCCTCGACGCCCAGCGTCAGTTGTTCAGTGCGCAACAGGCACTGATCACCGACCGCCTCGCGCAGCTGACCAGTGCGGTCAACCTGTACAAGGCCCTGGGTGGTGGCTGGAATGCGCAGACCGCGCAGAACGAACCGCTGAAAGAAGAAGCACCGAAGATGAAGCTGTTCTGATCCTCCGGTGAACACAAGGAGCCCGCCACTTGGCGGGCTTTTTGTTGCCTGTCAGAAATATTGTGGCGTCTGAGCCGGCCTCTTCGCGAGCAAGCCCGCTCCCACTTTTGGAATGCATTTTCCTGTGGGAGCGGGCTTGCTCGCGAAGAGGCCCTGATAGACGCGAGAAAAAACCCGGCTCAATCTTGCGTTCGATAATCGCCCAAAACCCGCTTTGCCCGATTGAATCCCGCCCATCGCCCCCCGCACCATTCGCTCCACAAAACCAATAACAACAGGTTCGACACCATGCTCCCGCGCCCTGTCCCGTCCGGCTGATCGCCGCCGCTTCATCCCTGATTCTGCAAGCTCGTGCCCGCCCCGAAAATGGCGGCAACGGCTCTGTTCGACCTAAAAAAAATAACAAGAGACCCTGCGATGACTCATCCAACTGCGCCGTACGCACTCCCCGGCCTAATCGCCCTGGCCCTGACCGGCGTCGCCCTCCCCGCCGCAGCCGAAGAAGCCGGTTTCGTCGAAGGTGCCAAGGTCAACCTCAACCTGCGCAACTTCTACATCAACCGCAACTTCACCAACCCGACCAAGGCTCAGGGCAAGGCTGAAGAGTGGACGCAGAACTTCATCCTCGACGCCAAATCCGGCTTCACCCAAGGCACCGTTGGCTTCGGCATGGACGTGCTCGGCCTGTACTCGGTGAAGCTCGATGGTGGCAAAGGCACCGGTGGCACGCAACTGCTGCCGCTGGATCACGACGGGCGACCGGCGGACAACTTCGGCCGCACCAACGTCGCGTTCAAGGCCAAACTGTCGCAGACCGAAATCAAGGTCGGCGAATGGATGCCGGTGCTGCCGATCCTGCGTTCGGACGACGGCCGTTCGCTGCCGCAAACCTTCCGTGGCGGGCAGATCACCTCAAAGGAAATCAACGGCCTGACCCTGTATGGCGGGCAGTTCCGCGCCAACAGTCCGCGCGATGACAGCAGCATGAGCGACATGTCGATGTTCGGCAAAGCGGCGTTCACCTCCGATCGCTTCAACTTTCAGGGCGGCGAGTACGTTTTCAACGAAAAACGCACGCAGATCGGCCTGTGGAACGCCGAACTCAAGGACATCTACAGCCAGCAATACGTCAACCTGATTCACAGCCAGCCACTCGGCGACTGGACGCTGGGCGCCAACCTGGGCTTCTTCTACGGCAAGGACGACGGCAGCGCCCGCGCCGGCGAACTCGACAACAAGACCTGGTCGGGGATGTTCTCGGCCCGCTACGGCGGCAGCACCTTCTACGTCGGCCTGCAAAAACTCACCGGCGACAGCGCCTGGATGCGCGTCAACGGCACCAGCGGCGGCACCCTCGCCAACGACAGTTACAACGCCAGCTACGACAACGCTCAGGAACGCTCCTGGCAGGTGCGCCACGACTACAACTTCGCCGCCCTGGGCATCCCCGGCCTGACCCTGATGAACCGCTACATCAGCGGCGACAACGTGCACACCGGAACCATCACCGACGGCAAGGAATGGGGCCGCGAATCGGAACTGGGCTACACCGTGCAGAGCGGCGCCCTGCGCGACCTCAACGTGCGCTGGCGCAACTCGACCATGCGCCGCGATTTCAGCAACAACGAGTTCGACGAAAACCGTCTGATCATCAGCTATCCGATCAGCCTGCTCTGAACCCGCACGCCGGCGCTGCACAAGCGGCGCCGGCATCAACCACTGGTCAGCCCGGACTGGCGATTTGTCGAGGCGCAGATACAGTCAACAGAGTGTGTAAATTCTCCAGCCTGCTGTAGGAGCCCTTAGTTTTCTTCCGTTATCTCCGGATGCTGTACGCGAAGCTGCCTTGGCCACGGAGGTCAGGTATGAGCAAGCGAATAGTTATCGTCGGTGGCGGTGTAGGTGGAACCATGCTGGCCAATCAACTGGTCGGCAAGCTGTATCCCGAAGTTCTACGCGGCGACGTCTCGATTACACTGCTGTCCAGTTCTCCCGATCATTACTACAAACCTGCGTTCATGTACGTGGCGTTCAGTCAGTTCTTCGAAGAGGAACTCAAACGTCCGGAACGCTCATTGTTGCGCCCGGAAATCAGTTTCCACGTTGAAGACGTCACCCGTTTCGACTTTTCCGGGCAGCAATTGCGCACCCGCACCGGCAAGCGCTTCGACTATGATTTTCTGGTGATCGCCACCGGCTGCGTGCCGGCGCCGGAACGCATCGAGGGTCTGCAAGAAGCCGGCGACCACTTTTATCAATACCTTCCTGCCCGGCAGCTGGCGCAACGCCTGAACACCATCGAAAAAGGCCGGATTTTCATTACCGTGTCCTTCCCGCAGACACCGAACGTACCGCACCAATGCGGAATCGCGCCCGTGGAAACGACATTGATGCTGGATGATTTGTTGCGTCGCCGGGGCGTTCGCGAGCAAGTGGAAATCATCTACACCTACCCGACGGTTGCCCAGCTATTGCGCAATTGTCTGTTCTTGCAGCGCCCCACGGGTGAAATCCTGCCGAGCATTTTTGCCCGGAAAAACATTCAATTTCAGCGCGGCTTCACCCTGAGCCATGTGGATCCTGATGCAAAAATCGCCTACTCAGCCGAGGGCGATGAGCAACCCTTCACTATTTTGATGGCTACTCCGCCCATCCAGGCCGTCGAGGTGGTGCGTGAGTGCGGCATCTCACACGCCGCCAATGATGAAGGATGGCTGCCGACCAATCACGAAACGCTGCAGGTCTACGGTCTGGAGAATGTCTACGTGATCGGCGACACCGTCGACCTGCCGGTCAGCAAGGCCGGCGGCGCCTGTCATAACCAGGCGCCGGTGATCGCCAACAACATCACCGCCCAGATCCGTCTTGGCGCACCCAACTCGGTATACGACGGTCGGGTACAGGCGGTAGCCCAAATGGGCCTGAATGCCGGGATGCCACTGTGGTACGACTACGCCCACGATGTGTTGCCGACACCCCCGACCAAATTGGGCGGTCTGCTCAGAAACGGTTTCAATCGCGGTCTTTACTGGGCGGTGGCCCGGGGAATGCTTTGACCCTGCACAGGGAGGAGTGATTGCTCATGAACATGCCCAAGGAAATGTCAGCCACGCCCGGGTTCACTGCCTTGATGGCAAAACTGCAACCGTTAATCGATGGCGGACGCCTGGAGAATATTGTCGACCTGCTTTCCCTGGTTTCCGATATCGCCGATCTGCTCGACGCGGCCATGGTGGAAAAACTCGCGCAATTGTTCGAGAGCGGCACAGCCGCCACCTGGACAGTCAGTAATGCAGTGCGCGTGGCCAAAGCCGAAGTATCGGCACAGTCAGCGGCGCCGGGCACTCTGGCGTTGCTCAAACTGCTGAATGAAGAGGACACACGCAAAGGCGTGGCCGTTGTCCTGAAAACCCTCAACGTCATTGGACGACAACTGTAAATCCGCCAGAGAGGACCTCCTCATGAGCGCCAAACTCGAAACGGCAGGGAACGCCAGCACCCACTGGGACGCCAAGGCGTACCAGCAGTTTTCCCGTCTCAGGCAACGCCCGGTCAACGAATTGCTCGACCGTATCGATCTGCCCGACCCCAGAAGAATTTGTGACCTGGGCTGCGGCACCGGCATCGCCACTCAACTGCTGGCCGAGCGCTGGCCGCGTGCGCAGTTGCTGGGTGTCGACAGCTCGCGGCAGATGCTTGATCAGGCCCGGTGCCTGCCGATCAACGCTCAATGGCAAGAGTGCGACCTGCTCGACTGGCAACCCGAACAACCGGCCGATCTGCTGCTCGCGGCGGCGGTGCTGCATTTCATTGGCGATCATCAACACCTGCTGCCGCGCCTGCTGGGGTATCTGCGCCCCGGTGGCTGTCTGGCGGTGCACATGCCGGACTGGCGCGATGCCTTGTGGTATCGACTGATGCTCGACACCCTCGACCATGCCGGACCGGGACACACCCCCATCGGCACACCGCAACTGCGCCGATGCATGGCGGCGCGGCCGTTGTTGACACTGGAGGACTACTATCGCTTGCTCGCGCCGCTGACCACGTCGCTGGAGATCTGGGAAACCGAGCAATTGCAGGTGGTTGGCGGCAAATCGCCGGTGTACGACTGGGTGAAGGTCTCGGCGCTGCGGCCGGTGATGCAGACGCTGACGTCACAGGAACAGGCGCGGTTTATCTACCACTACCTGATGCGGGTGCATAAGCATTACCCGCCCGAGAAAAACGGGCAGACTCTGTTTCCGTTCAAGCGGATTTTCATTGTCGCCAAGGTCTGAGTGTCTGTGCTGATTGATGCATCACGGCGTCTGCCGCTTTCGCGAGCAAGCCCGCTCCCACAGGGAAATGCATTCCAAATGTGGGAGTGAATTTTCATTGTCGCCAGCGTTTGAGTACCTGTGCTGATTGATGCATCACGGCGCCTGCCGCTTTCGCGAGCAAGCCCGCTCCCACAGGGAAATGCATTCTAAATGTGGGAGCGGGCTTGCTCGCGAAGGCGTCAGTTCAGGCACCATCACTCCCGGGATTCGACTCCCAGTTCATCCCACACCGACTCCGCCAGATGGAACGTCGCATTCGCCGCCGGGATCCCGCAATAAATCGCGCTCTGCATGATCACTTCCTTGATCTCGCTCCGGCTCACACCGTTGTTGGCCGCCGCACGCAGATGCAATTTCAGCTCGGCCTCGCGATTCATCCCGATCAGCATGGCGATGGTGATCAGGCTGCGCGTGTGCCGTGGCAGGCCCGGGCGGGTCCAGATGTCGCCCCAGGCGTGACGCGTGATCATCTCCTGGAATTCCGAGTTGAACTCGGTCAGCGCATTCAGGCTGCGATCAACGTGGGCATCGCCCAATACCGCGCGGCGTACTTGCAGGCCTTCGTCGTAACGTTGTTTCTCGTCCACAAACTTCCCCTCACTGAGCGTTCAGAAACGCCAACACACGATCACTGAAAGCGGCACCGGCCTGCACGTTGGACAGGTGCGCAGCATAGAACTCGGCGTACTCGGCGCCGCGCACATGCTCCTGAATGAAATGCCCGCCGGACGGTGGCGTCACCGCATCTTCGGTACCCGCGATCACCAGAAGCGGCAGGTTGATCGAGGCCAGTTGCTCACGGAAATCGGCATCGCGCACCGCCGCGCAATTGGCCGCATAACCTTCAGGCGAAGTCGCCGCGAGCATGTCGGTGATCTTCTTCGCCGCGGCCGGATTGGCAGCGGAAAAATCAGGCGTGAACCAACGGGCAATCGACGCATCACGCAATGCGACCATCGCTGCCGGGCCATCACGCAACACGGTTTCGATGCGCGGACTCCACACCGACGGGTCGCCGATCTTCGCGGCGGTGTTGCACACGATCAATTTGTGCAGACGATGACCGGCATTGATCCCCAGCCACTGGCCGATCAACCCGCCCATCGACAATCCGCAGAAATGCGCGCGTTCGATGTGCAGCGCATCCAGCAAGCCGAGCACGTCGCGGCCCAGTTGCTCGATGCTGTAAGGCCCCGGCGTCACCAGCGACTGGCCGTGACCACGGGTGTCGAAACGCAGCACCCGGAAATGCTCGGTGAATGCCGGCATCTGCGCGTCCCACATGTGCAGGTCGGTGCCCAGCGAGTTGGACAGCACCAGCACCGGTGCGTCGACCGGGCCTTCAATAACGTAATGCAGTTCGCCATCGGCGAGTTGAACGAAAGCCACAGCCCTCTCCTTTCAGACAGACAATGCGTTGTGTTCGGCCACTGCGCGCTCGACCCAGGCTTGCGCCTGGCCGAGGTAATGCGCGGGGTCGAGCAGATGATCGAGTTCGGTGCTGCTCAGTTCGGCGGTCACTTGCGGCTCGTCGCCGAGTACCGCACGCAGGTGGCGCTGTTCGGCCACCGCACGTTTGCAGCATTGTTCAAGCAGGTGATGCGCGGTGTCGCGACCGACCCGTTGCGCGAGGACGATGCTCACCGCTTCGGCCAGCACCAGCCCTTGGGTCAATTGCAGATTGCGCGCCATGCGTTCGGCATCGACCTCCAGACCATCGGCCAGCAGGCGCGCCTGTTGCAGCGCACCGGACACCAGGCAGCAGATCTCCGGCAGGGTTTCCCATTCGGCATGCCACAGCCCGAGGCTGCGTTCGTGCTCCTGCGGCATGGCGCTGAACAGCGTCGAGACCAGCCCCGGTACCCGGGTCGCCGCGCCGATCAACACCGCTGCGCCGACCGGATTGCGCTTGTGCGGCATGGTCGACGAACCGCCCTTGCCCGGCACCGACGGCTCGAACACTTCCGCCGCTTCGGTCTGCATCAACAGACTGACGTCGCGCCCGAGCTTGCCGAGGCTGCCGGCGATCAAACCGAGTACCGCGCCGAACTCGACGATGCGATCACGCTGGGTGTGCCACGGTTGTTCCGGCAAGCTCAGTTGCAGCTCTTCGGCCAGCGCCTGGGCGATCGGCAATGCTTGCTCGCCGAGTGCCGCGAGGGTGCCGGAAGCGCCGCCGAATTGCAGCACCAGCAGCCGTGGTTTGAGTTCGCGCAGTCGCTGACGGCTGCGGGTTACCGCGCCGAGCCAACCGGCAATCTTCATCCCGAGGGTCACGGGCGTGGCGTGCTGCAGCCAAGTGCGCCCGGCCAGTGGCGTCGCCGCATGCCGTTGGGCTTGGGTGGCGAGCGAATCGGCCAGCGCTGCCAGATCGCTTTCAATCAGCTCCAGCGCCTGCCGCAATTGCAGGACCAGCCCGGAATCCATCACGTCCTGACTGGTAGCGCCCAAATGCACATAGCGCTCGGCCTCGGCACTGCTCGCGGCGATCTGCTTGCCCAATGCCTTGACCAGTGGAATCGCCGAGTTGCCGGCCGTGGCAATCGCCTCGCCCAGCGCCGCGAAGTCATACAGACCGGCATTGCAAGCGGCGGCAATCGGCGCCACGGCAGACGCCGGAATCACCCCGACCCGCGCCTCGGCACGGGCCAGCGCCGCTTCGAAATCGAGCATGGCCTGCACCCGGCCCTGATCGCAGAACACCTCGCGCATGTCGCGGGCAGTGAAGTAGGCATCGAACAATTGATTGCCCGGTCGCTGAGTCATAAACAGTCCTTGCCGGCGCGGGCCAATGCGGCCCGCGCACATCGGTTTACAGATCGTGGTGCAAGTACGCCGCCTGTTTCGGCAGGCGCAGGCTGAACAGGAACGCCACCGCCATCATCACCGTGACGTACCAGTAGAACGCGTTTTCCATGCCCCCGGCCTTCAGGCTCAGGGCCACGTATTCGGCCGAACCGCCGAAGATCGCGTTGGCCACCGCATAGGCCAGACCGACGCCAAGGGCGCGGACTTCCGGCGGGAACATTTCGGCTTTCACCAGGCCGCTGATCGAGGTGTAGAAACTGACAATCGCCAGCGCCACGGTGATCAGCACAAAGGCCAGAATCGGGCTGCTGATGCTTTTCAGGCTCAACAGGATCGGCACAGTGAACAGCGTGCCGAGCGCGCCGAACCAGAGCATCGAATTACGTCGGCCGATCTTGTCGGCGAGCATGCCGAACAGCGGCTGCATGCACATATACAGGAACAGCGCGCCGGTCATGATGTAGCTGGCGGTCTTGGCGTGCATGCCGGCGGTGTTCACCAGGTACTTCTGCATGTACGTGGTGAAGGTGTAGAAAATCAGCGAGCCACCGGCGGTGTAACCGAGCACGGTGATGAACGCGGCTTTGTGATCACGGAACAGCGCGCGGATGCTGCCGGCGTCCTTGTTCTCGCGCATTTCCTTGCTGGTGGTTTCTTTCAGGGAGCGACGCAGGAACAGCGAAATCACCGCCGCCACCGCACCGACCACAAACGGAATGCGCCAGCCGTAAGCACGCAGTTCATCTTCATTGAGAAACTGCTGCAGGATCACCACCAACGACACCGCCAGCAGTTGCCCGCCAATCAGCGTCACGTACTGGAACGAGGCGAAAAAGCCGCGCTGGCCCTTGAGCGCGACTTCACTCATGTAGGTGGCGGTGGTGCCATATTCGCCACCCACCGACAGGCCTTGCAGCAGCCGCGCGAACAGCAACAGCAGCGGAGCCCAGACGCCGATGCTGGCGTAAGTCGGCAGACAGGCGATGAGCAGGGAGCCGAAGCACATCATCAGCACCGAAATCATCATCGAGGTCTTGCGGCCCTTCTTGTCCGCCAGCCGCCCGAAAATCCAGCCGCCAATCGGGCGCATCAGAAACCCGGCAGCGAACACCCCGGCCGTGTTGACCAGTTGCACCGTGGGGTTGTCGGAGGGGAAAAACGCCGGGGCGAAATAGATCGCGCAGAAGGCGTAGACGTAGAAGTCGAACCATTCGACGAGGTTGCCGGACGAGGCACCGACAATGGCGAAGATGCGCTTGCTGCGCTCCTCGCCGGTGTAATGAGCGGTGGTAGTGGTCATTGTTTTTTACTCTGAAGGGACAGGTGAGAGTCTAGACACACTTCGCAACAGTCCCGTTCCACAGATACATCCACGAGGCATTACACAACCCCTCCTCTGAAAGAGGGCTTGTGGCGAGGGGATTCATCCCCGATCGAGTGCGCAGCACTCGCAAATCTGGCAGACGCGGTGTGTCAGTTTCACCGTGAACTCCGGTCTTGGGGCTGCTTCGCAGCCCATCGGGGATAAATCCCCTCACCACAAACTCACTCCAATGGAACGAGGTGCGATCAATAATCGAAGAACACCGTCTCCGCCTCAGTGCCCTGCAAAATCACATTCCACTGATACACACCCGCCGCATCCGGCTTGGCCAGCAACGTCCCGCGGCGCTCCGCCGGCACACATTCCAGCAGCGGATCATTGACGTTCGCCGGATCGCCTTCGAAGTAGATGCGTGTCAGCAAGTGCTTGACCAGACCACGGGCAAACACCAGCACCACCAGATGCGGGGCCTGGGTCGAGCCCTTCAGGCCTTCGACCGTGCCCGGTTTGATCGTGGTGAAACGGAAGCGCCCTTCGGCGTCCACCGGCACCCGGCCGAAACCTTCGAAGTGCGGGTCCAGTGGTTTGTCCTGCTCGTCTTCCGGGTGCGCGTACTTGCCGGCGGCGTTGGCCTGCCAGACTTCGAGCATCGCGTCGTTGACCACATCGCCGTTGCCGTCAACGACTTGGCCGGTGATCGCCACGCGCTCGCCGAGGGTTTGTTCGACCGCGAGGTTTTCGCGATTCAGCCAGGTCAGGCCGATGTGGTAGTACGGCCCGACGGTGTGGGACGTGGTGGCAGTCAGCGTCATCTTATTTCTCCATCGGCGTGGCGTCGCGGCCGCGCAAGACGATGTCCCAGCGATAGCCGAGGGCGTAGGACGGAATGGTTTTTTCCAGATCGAAAGCGGCGATCAGACGTTCCTTGGCGGAGGTGTCCGGCACGCAGTTGTAGATCGGGTCGTAGGCCAGCAGCGGGTCGCCGGGGAAATACATCTGCGTCACCAGACGGGTGAGGATGCTCGGCCCGAACAGCGAGAAATGGATGTGCGCCGGGCGCCACGCGTTGTGGTGGTTGCCCCACGGATAGGCGCCGGGCTTGATGGTCTGGAACTGATACCAGCCATCGGCGTCGGTCACGGTGCGGCCGGTGCCGGTGAAGTTCGGGTCCAGCGGCGCGTCGTGCAGGTCGCGCTTGTGGTTGTAGCGACCGGCGGCGTTGGCCTGCCAGATCTCCACCAGAATCCCCGGCACCGGCAGACCGTTTTCGTCGAGCACACGGCCGTGAATGATGATGCGCTCGCCCAACGGCTCGCCGTCGTGCTGGGCGGTCAGGTCGTTGTCTTTCTCGGCGACGCGTTCGGCACCGATGGTCGGGCCGGTGATCTCCGACAACGAATGCGGCAGAAACACCAACGGCTTGGACGGCGAGCGCAGGTTGGTGGATTGATACGTCGGGTGCAGGTACTCAGGCTGGGTGCCTTCCTGCGGACGACGGTAGCCAGGCTTGTCAGTCATTTCGCTTTCCTCAGTTCTTATCAGTCGACGCGCTGCGTCAGACGCGTTCGATGGCCAGGGCCAGACCCTGCCCGACGCCGACGCACATGGTCGCCAGACCTTTCTTGCCGCCGGTCTTTTCCAGCTGATGCAGCGCCGTCAGCACCAGTCGCGCCCCGCTCATGCCCAACGGGTGGCCCAAGGCAATCGCACCACCGTTCGGGTTGACCTGCGGCGCATCGTCGGCCAGACCCAATTCACGCAGCACTGCCAGGCCTTGGCTGGCGAAGGCTTCGTTGAGTTCGATCACATCGAAATCGCTGACCGCCACGCCGAGACGCTCGATCAGTTTGCGCACCGCCGGCACCGGGCCGATGCCCATCACCCTAGGTGCAACACCGGCGCTGGCCATACCCAGCACTTTGGCCCGTGCTGTCAGGCCGTGTTTTTTCACCGCTTCCGCCGACGCGAGAATCAGCGCGGCGGCGCCGTCGTTGACCCCCGACGCGTTGCCGGCGGTGACAGTCTTGTCCGGGCCGTTGACCGGTTTGAGTTTGGTCAGCGCTTCAAGCGTGGTGTCGGCGCGTGGATGCTCGTCCTGGCTGACCACGGTTTCGCCCTTCTTGTGGGCGATCCGCACTTCGACGATTTCCTCGGCGAAGTAGCCCGCCGCTTGTGCAGCGGCCGTGCGTTGCTGACTGCGCAGGGCGAAAGCGTCCTGATCGGCACGCGAAACCTTATAGTCGTCAGCGACGTTGTCGGCGGTCTGCGGCATCGCGTCGACGCCGTACTGGGCTTTCATCAGCGGGTTGATGAAACGCCAGCCGATGGTGGTGTCTTCCAGTTTCATGTTGCGCGAGAACGCTGCGTCCGCCTTGCCCATCACGAACGGCGCGCGGGACATCGACTCGACGCCGCCGGCAATCGCCAGCTCCATCTCGCCGCTGGCAATCGCACGGAAAGCAGTGCCGATCGCGTCCATGCCCGAAGCGCAGAGACGGTTGAGGGTCACGCCCGGCACGCTGTCCGGCAGACCCGCCAGCAGCAGCGCCATGCGCGCCACGTTGCGGTTGTCTTCACCAGCCTGGTTGGCGCAGCCGAGGAACACTTCGTCGATCGCGTTCCAGTCCACCGAGGGATTGCGTTCCATCAGCGCTTTGATCGGCACAGCGGCCAGGTCATCGGCACGCACGGCAGACAAACCGCCGCCAAAACGGCCGATGGGGGTACGAATCGCGTCGCAGATATATACGTCACGCATCATGCTTCTCCCGGTGCCTGGCCGTGGGCGGCGGCGGTGCGCGCTTCGAGATCGCGCAGTGCAGTGAGTTCGACTTCGGTCGGTGCCGCCGTGGTTTCAACGTTGTCGGCAAAACGAATGGCCCAACCGGTGGCGGCGACCACTTGCTCGCGGGTCACCCCTGGGTGCAGGGCGGTGACCACGAATTCGTGGGTGCCCTGCTCCGGTTCCATGATGCACAGGTCGGTAATGATCCCGACCGGGCCGGCACCCGGCAGGCCCAGACGCTTGCGCGAATCGCCGCCCTCGCCGTGACCGACCGAGGTAATGAAGTCGAGCTTGTCGACAAACGAACGCGCCGACTGTTTGAGGATGATCAACACGCTTTTCGCCGAACCGGCGATTTCCGGCGCGCCACCGGCACCCGGCAGGCGCACTTTCGGCGCGTGATAGTCGCCGACCACAGTGGTGTTGATGTTGCCGAAACGGTCGACCTGCGCCGCGCCGAGAAAACCGACGTCGATGCGCCCGCCTTGCAGCCAGTAGCGAAAAATCTCACCGGTCGGCACGACGGTGTCGGCGGTTTCCGCCAGTTCACCATCACCGATCGACAGCGGCAGCACGCTCGGCTTGGCGCCAATCGGACCCGATTCGTAGATCAGCACCACGTCCGGCGACGAAGTCAGGCGCGCAAGGTTGGCGGCTTTCGACGGCAGGCCGATGCCGACGAAGCACACCGAGCCGTTCTTCAGGCGACGGGCCGCAGCGACGGTCATCATTTCATTGGTGGTGTAAGTCATTACTTGGCCTCCGAAGCAGCGGCCAACTTGGCCTGGAACTCGCTGAAGTCAGCGCAGCCATGGATGTATTCGTTGATCCACGCGGTAAACGTCTCACGGTCGCGGGCGATCGGATCCCACGCCTGATAGAAGCGATTGTCACGCTCGGTGTAACCGTGGGCGTAGGACGGATGCGCGCCGCCGGGTACGTGGCAAACCGCGCTCAAGGCCCAGGTCGGCAGCACGCAAGCGTTCATCGGGGCGTTGAGGTTGTCGACGATTTCCTCGACGGTGACGATGCAGCGCTTGGCCGCCAGTGCCGCTTCTTTCTGCACCCCGAGAATGCCCCACAGCAGCACGTTGCCCTGACGGTCGGCTTTCTGCGCGTGGATCACGGTGACGTCTGGACGCACCGACGGCACGGCCGCCAGCACTTCACCGGTGAACGGGCAGGTCACGGACTTGATCAGCGGGTTGACCTTCGGCAGGTCGGAACCGGCGTAGGCCCGCAGCACGGCGAACGGTAGGCCGGAAGCGCCGGCGACGTAGGCGTTGGCCAGGTCGGCGTGGCTGTGCTCTTCGATTTCCAGGGCATGCGGCCACTGCTTCTCGACCGCATCGCGCAGACGGTGCAGCGAACCCACACCCGGATTGCCGCCCCAGGAAAAGATTAGCTTGCGTGCACAACCGGCGCCGATCAGTTGGTCGTAGATCAGGTCAGGCGTCATCCGCACCAGGGTCAGATCTTTCTTGCCCTGCCGAATGATTTCATGACCTGCCGCCGTAGGGATCAGGTGAGTGAAGCCTTCGAGCGCGACGGTGTCGCCGTCGTTGACGAATTGCTTCACCGCGTCGTGCAGCGAAAGGATCTCAGCCATGGAGCAGGCTCCCGTTTTTGTAGTGAATCGCCAGTGAGAAAAAGGCGCGAGGTTCAGCGCCGGAGTCACTGCAGATTAAGCCGCTGAAAATCGCCAAACAATCCGATAATCGACTGAGTGTTCGTTTATCGAACGGATTGTTATCACCCTATCAATCACAAGCAAAAGCTTCGCGAGCAAGCCCGCTCCCACATTTGAAATGTGTTTTCCCTGTGGGAGCGGGCTTGCTCGCGAAGGCGTCGGAACATTCAACGCAAATCAAAATGACTCGACTCAGGTCGCATCCGCATGACTGACCATGCCTTTGATCACCACCGCCGTCGTCGCCAACGCCGCCGGAATCACCAGCGCCGTCAGCACCTGCTCGAAATTCCAGCCCAACCCCAGCAACGTCGCGCCCATCCACGCCCCGAGAATCGCGCCAAAGCGGCCAATCCCGAGCATCCACGAGACCCCGGTCGCGCGCCCCTGGGTCGGATAAAACCGTGCCGCCAATGAAGGCATCGCCGATTGCGCGCCGTTGACGCACATACCCGCCACCAACACCAAGGTCGCGAGCAGCGTGATGTTGCCCAGGCTCTGCCCCACCGCGTAGGCAAACACCCCGGCCAGCAGGTAGAACGTGCCGATGACCTTGTGCGGATTGAAGCGGTCCATCGCCCAACCCACAGCGACCGCACTCAACACCCCGCCAAACTGGAACAACGCGCCAATGAACGCCGCCTGCTCCATGCTCGCGCCGCTGTCACGCATCAGGGTCGGCAGCCAACTGGTCAGCAGATAAACGATGACCAGGCCCATGAAGTAGGTCAGCCACAGCAGCAAGGTACCGACGCTGTAGGTGCCGGAGAAAATCACCGCGAACACGTTGCGCGCCTTGACGGTTTTCTGTTCCGGCACGCTGAAACTCGAGGCCTGCGCGACGGTGACCGGATCGATCGGCGACAAGGTCTTGCGTACTTTGTCGGTGCCGCGATTGCGCACCACCAGAAAACGCGCCGACTCCGGCAGCCAGAACAGCAGCACCACCGCGAGGATCAGCGGCAGGATCCCGCCGATCAGCAGCAGGCTGTGCCAGCCGAACGCCGGGATCAGCTTCGCCGAAATGAATCCGCCACCGGCCATGCCGAGGTTGAAGCCGCAGAACATGCTGGTCACCAGCAAGGATTTCTTGCGCTCCGGGGTGTATTCCGAGAGCAGCGTGGTGGCGTTGGGCATGCCGGCGCCCAGACCGAGGCCGGTGAGGAAGCGCAACACCAGCAGTTGCTCGACGTTGGTGCTGTAGGCCGAGGCCAGGCTGAAAGCGCCGAACAGCAGCACCGCGCCAACCAGCACCACTTTGCGTCCGAAGCGGTCAGCCAGCGGGCCGGAACCCAGTGCGCCGAAGACCATGCCGATCAACGCGGCGCTCATTACCGGGCCAAGGCTGGCGCGGTCGATGCCCCAGTCCTGGGACAGTGCAGGCGCGATAAAACCCATCGCCGCGGTGTCGAGACCATCGAGAAATACAATCAGGAAACACAGGATCACCACCCGCCACTGATAGCGCGAGATCGGTTGGGCATTGATGAAGGTCTGCACGTCGAGGCAGTTACCTACAGCGGACTGAGGCTGGTTCATTATTTTTATTCCACGCAAAAAACGCAGTCGAACGGCGGCCGGCCGAAGAGCGGCACGGTCACAAGAATAGAAGATCGAAATCAGGCGTTGAGGTGAATCCGGCAACAGGGAATGGAGCTGAGACAGTCGGGGAGCATGCGCATGGTGAGTTGCCTCTTGTCATTATTATGGGAGTCGACAATCCGGCAGGCTCATTCAAATCTGCGCCGGATGACGCTGCCGCGACATTAATGATCCGGGGCTTTTAGCGTCAATTCGATAAACGCAACACTGTGCGTTTATCGAACAGCTTCATCAGGCGAACAACTGCGCGCTGAGGTCGCGGCTGGCACTGAGCAGGCCCGGCAGGAAGCGTTGTTCCAGTTCGGTACGGCTGACGCGGCCGGCGTGGGTGCTGACATTAAGCGCCGCCACCACCTGGCCCGACGCGTCGTAAACCGGCACGGCAATCGAACGCAGGCCTTGTTCGAGTTCCTGATCGACGATGCACCATCCCTGCTGCCGTACTTCCTGCAGGCATTCGAGCAGACTTTCGGGGGTGTGCAGCGTGCGGCTGGTCTTGGCCACCAGTTCGGCATGGTCGAGGTATTCGCGCAGCGAGGTGTCGTCCAGCGCCGCCAGCAGGATACGGCCCATCGATGTGCAATAGGCCGGCAGACGCCCGCCCACCGACAGGTCCACCGAGATCAGCCGTTGCGTGGTCGCCGAGCGGGCGATGTACAAAATGTCGTCACCTTCGAGCGTGGCCATGTTGCAGGCTTCGTGCAGTTGCTCGCTCATGCGGTCGAGGTACGGCTGGGCCGACACCGCCAGCGGCGTCGACGACAGATACGCGTGGCCGAGGGTCAGCACTTTGGGCAACAACGAGTACGTGCGGCCATCGGTGGTGGCGTAACCCAGTTTGATCAGAGTGTGCAGGCAACGGCGCACAGCAGCGCGGGGAATTTCTGTGCGATGGCTGATCTGGGCGATGGTCAGGTGCCGCTTGCGCTCCTGAAACGCCTGCACCACCGCCAGGCCACGGGCCAGCGAGGTCATGAAATCCGGATCGCCGGTCAGCGCCTGGATGCGTTTGGCCGGCGAAGCGACGATCGGCGGCGCCACGGAGCTGAAGGAGTTGCGCATTTGATCGTTCATTTCTTGTCCTTGTTTCCGGCACGGATCAATGGCTATACAAGCGGCTCGCCGACGGATGTACAAGAGTCGAGTCGCCAACATCGGGCGATTATCGAACCGCCGACCGATTATCGCAATCCATCAGCCTCTGTCCTTCTTGGCTTCTTCATTCATTCACCTGCCTGTTCATCCAACTTCGCATGCCTCATTAGTTGATCGACTTAATGGCGCCAGAAACTGAACGCGAGTCCTTAAAAGGTTTCGGCGAATTTCAACTAGCGATAAAACTTGTCAGTAACAAAACGATCACACATCCCGAACCGTTTTTAACTTGGCAAAGATAGTCATTCCCGAATCGACCGCTATAATGCACCTCAGTGGCGCCACGTTTTCACTGGCCGAGGGTGCCGCCCGCTGACCCGATGCCTATTGCCGTCAGCCCGGCCAGCGCCTGACGCTCATTATTCATGCACCGCCAGCGCGCTTGCTGAAACAGGAAACTGATGCTGCGTCAGTTTTAATCTGGTGCCGTAGCCGCCTGCAACATGGAAGTCTTGATCGCCCTGCCGATAACGCCAATGCCTGAACCGGCATGGCCCTTTGGTGGACGTGTTCAATCGACTCGTTGCCGTGCGTTTCACCAGACATTTATCTCAACTCAAACAGGTAGCACTGTGACGAAAGACGAACTGCGCGCGGAACTTGAGCGCCAGGAACAACGTTACAAGGAAGTTTACGGCGGGGAAGTCACCACCTACGCCGCCCAACCCGAACCGGAACGCAAGGCATGGCGTAAACGCCCCACCGTTCAGGATCAGGTTTTCCAGCAAGAACTGAAAAAGATGGAAGAAGAACTCAAAACCGAAGAGCCCTGAACGGGCGATCCTGAGATTTTCGAGGGTCTGCGTCGCCACCGGCTAAAAGCACGGTGACCCGACCATGCCTTGCGCGCCCGCTATCCGCGGGTAGCGGCCCACCTCCCCCGGCCTGCACGGGAAAGGAGCGTGTCTGACTCGTTTCAGAGATATTTCACACAAACGTTTGAGGCTCGCGCGCGCTCGACGAAATGCCTGCTGCCCGAAGGTTTTTTCAAGCTAATCAAACACTTGAAAAACCCTGCAACATGCTCGGGCATTGCACCTTGCAACAATTTAATTCGACATTGATTGCTACCGATGAGCAGGTAGGGGATCGATTTCCAGTCTTTTCTGGCATAATCGCGCCCCCTTATGACCGGGTCAGAAAACCTTCATGATCGATTTATTCAGCGGACTGGATGCTTGGGTGCTTGTGAGCCTCTTGCTCGCCCTGACGTTTGTCCTCGCCTTCGAGTTCATCAATGGATTTCATGACACCGCTAACGCGGTAGCCACTGTTATCTACACCAAAGCCATGCCGCCTCACCTGGCGGTGTTCTTCTCCGGTGTGTTCAACTTCCTCGGCGTGTTGCTGGGCGGCGTTGGCGTGGCGTATGCCATTGTTCACCTGCTGCCGGTAGAACTGCTGATCAATGTGAATACCGGCCATGGCCTGGCGATGGTGTTCTCGTTGCTCGCCGCGGCGATCACCTGGAACCTGGGCACCTGGTACTTCGGTATCCCGGCCTCCAGTTCCCACACCCTGATCGGCTCGATCCTCGGTGTCGGCCTGGCCAACGCCCTGATCAACAACATCCCGTTGGCCGACGGCGTGAACTGGCAGAAAGCGATCGACATCGGCGCCTCGCTGGTGTTTTCGCCAATGGCTGGCTTCCTGATCGCCGCGCTGATCCTGATCGGCCTGAAGTGGTGGCGTCCGCTGTCGAAGATGCACAAGACCCCGGAACAGCGCCGCAAGATCGACGACAAAAAGCACCCGCCGTTCTGGAACCGCCTGGTCCTGGTAATCTCGGCCATGGCCGTGAGCTTCGTGCACGGTTCCAACGATGGCCAGAAAGGCATCGGCCTGATCATGCTGGTATTGATCGGTATCGTGCCTGCGCAGTTCGTCCTCGACCTGAGCAGCACCACCTACCAGATCGAGCGCACCCGCGACGCGACCCTGCACCTGAGCCAGTTCTACAAGCGCAATGCCGATTCTCTGGGCGAATTCCTGGCCCTGGGCAAAAGTGTTGAAGGCGATCTGCCGGAGAAATTCCGCTGCAACCCGCAGCAGACCGAACCGACCATCAACGCCCTGCTTGGCACCCTTAAAGGTGTAGCGGATTACCATTCGCTGTCCTCGGAAAGCCGCATCGAAGTCCGTCGCTACTTGCTGTGCCTGGACGACACCGCGAAGAAAGTCGGCAAGCTGCCAGGCCTCGAAGCGCGTGAGAAGGCTGACCTGGACAAACTGCGCAAAGACCTGACCACCACCACCGAATACGCCCCGTTCTGGGTGATTCTCGCGGTCGCCCTGGCCCTCGGCCTGGGTACCATGGTCGGCTGGAAACGCGTGGTACTGACCATCGGCGAGAAGATCGGCAAGCAGGGCATGACCTACTCTCAAGGCATGTCGGCGCAGATCACTACCGCCAGTTTGATCGGTATGGCCAACATTTTCAGTCTGCCAGTGTCCACCACTCACGTTCTGTCCTCGGGCGTGGCCGGTACCATGGTCGCCAACAAGAGCGGCCTGCAGGGTGGGACTGTTCGCACTATCCTGCTGGCGTGGGTGCTGACCTTGCCAGCGACTGTGGCGTTGTCGGCTGGGTTGTTCTGGTTGGCGTCCAAAGCGTTGGGTAGCTGATAGACCGCAGCACATGAGAAAGGCGCGATTCTTGAGGATCGCGCCTTTTTTTTTGGGTTTGGTTTTGTGAGCATATCCGTTGCTGCGGTAACGGCCTCCTATGGTTCCGCCCTTACGGCGGGTCACTTTTTCCAAACGCCGAAAAAGTAACCAAAAAGGCTTCCCCCGGCGTACGGCACTTCGCTTAGGCTCAGTGTTCCCTCGCTACGGTGTCCATCAGGGGGCATCGCCTCCGGTTTGCTTCGCTGCACCTCCTCTCGATGTATGCGGCTTCGCCGCATGGCGCTGCGCGCCTAACCCCCTGATGGACACCTTCGCTCGGCCTGCCGAAGGGGCTGAAGATCAAAAGCCACATCAAGAGCCAAAGCCAAAGCCAAAGCCAAAGCCAAAGCCAAAGCAGATCAAAAGATCGCAGCCTTCGGCAGCTCCTACTTGAGATTGGGTATTTTCAGTTGGAGATTGGTTGGCTGACAGGACGCCTTCGCGAGCAAGCCCGCTCCCACAGTTGGAGTGGGTGTATTCAGTTGGAGATCGGTCGGCTCGTAGGCCGCCATCGCCAGCAGGCTGGCTCCTACAAAAAAGCAAAAGCCGAGCGCACGCTTTTCCACCACTCAACACGATGAGCGTTAGCTCGAGTAAAGCTTTTGATCTGAGGGCCCGTCGGCAGGCTGAGTGGAGGGATTTGTCCGGGGGTGGGAGCGCAGCGACCGTTTGGCGCAGCCAAACACAGCGAGAGGAGGTGCAGCGAAGCAAACCGTAGGCGCTGCCCCCCGGATGAATCCCGCAGCGAAGGAACCCGAGCCTAAGCGAGGGCCGAACGTCAGGGTAAAGCCTTTTGGGTTACCTTTTCGGCGTTTGGAAAAGGTGACCCGCCGTAAGGGCGGAACCGTAATAAGCAACACCCGCAGCAACGGATATACACCCAAAACCCCAAGAACATGGTCGGCCCAGCGGCCGCCAAAAACACAAAAAAAAAGGGCAACCGAAGTTGCCCAAAATGCCTTGCGTGCTCATCAAACCCGGAAAGACCTACTTCTTGCGCTTATTCGCATCCTTCCAGATAAAAAATCCAAACCCTGCAAAAAAAAGAACCATGAGCCCCACGGTCAGAACCCCGGCAAACACCACGTTATCGAAAAACATGACTGTGGCCTCCTGGCCCCTGCTTTGCTGCGATGGAGCTAAGTTAACCAATCGCGCAGGCGCAGAAATTGACCAGGATCAAGTCCGGTCAACACAGAAGGCAAAGGCGGGAAAATAACTGACCTGCATCAAAGGATGCAGGGGAAGATCAACGCTTTTTCGGTTTCTTTTTCGGTTTTTTCTGGGCTTTTCCCAACGGCATGGCTTGCTCGAAGGCCTTGCGCACTTCGTTCAGCCGCTTTTCGTTGAGATCATGCACACGCTTGGCGCGCTCGGTGCCGAGGTCGATCAGTTTTTCATCTTGGCTCATGACGTTCAGCGCATCACTTGAAGAAAACACAACTGCCGCATCAGAGGCAGGACTGCGCCAATCATGCAGCCTGACGCCAGCGCTCGACAACAATTGATGTAAATAAGCAGACTCAGATCTCGATATCGACCCACAAGCCCTGACGCGGCTGATCTTCCATCAGCGGCACCACGGGCACGGTGTTGTCGGCATTCAGCTCGGTGCCCGGCACGGCCAGATGCTCTTCCGGGTCTTCGTCGGCTTCGCGACGGCGACGATCACGTTCCTGCTGACGGCGCTGTTCCTCGCGCGCCAGCAGTCGATCCTCTTCCGGGTCGCGTTTTTGCAGGTCGATCGTGCTTTCGTTGGAGCTTTCCTGCACCGGCACCACCGGAGGAATGTCCGGCCGCTGGCGAATCGGATCCTGCTGGGAAGTGATCGGCACAGCGCTCAGGGGGAGCATCGGTGGCAGCATATAAAGGGTCTCCTGTCAGCAGGCTATCGGCTGCGGCAAAGGCGCCTTGAGCCACTGGTCGCAAACTTGTGACCGGGTTGGCACTGTAGGAGCTGCCGAAGGCTGCGATCTTTTCATGGGACAACGTAGAACTCAGGTGTTTCCGTAGATCAAAAGATCGAAGCCTGCGGCAGCTTCTGCCCAGTAATCTTTGGCCCTGAAGCCTGCATTCCGTTAAGATAGCCCGCTTTTTCAAGGTGGGAGTCAGGCAGCATGGCGCAGCAGTATCAACCGGGGCAACGCTGGATCAGTGACAGCGAAGCAGAGCTTGGTTTAGGCACCGTTCTGGCACAGGACGGCCGCTTGTTGACCGTGCTTTACCCGGCCACTGGCGAAACCCGCCAGTACGCGCTACGGAATGCGCCCCTCACCCGCGTGCGGTTCTCGCCGGGTGACACCATTACTCACTTCGAAGGTTGGAAGATGACCGTGCGCGAAGTCGACGACGTCGACGGGCTGATGGTCTATCACGGTCTCAACGGGCAGAACGAAGCCGTCACCCTGCCGGAAACCCAGCTGTCGAACTTCATTCAGTTCCGTCTGGCCAGCGATCGTCTGTTCGCCGGGCAGATCGACCCGCTGTCGTGGTTCTCCCTGCGCTACAACACCCTGGAACACACCAGCCGCCAGTTGCAGTCTTCGCTCTGGGGCCTGGGCGGCGTGCGTGCGCAACCGATCGCGCACCAGCTGCACATTGCCCGTGAAGTCGCCGACCGTATCGCGCCGCGGGTTCTGCTGGCGGACGAAGTGGGTCTGGGTAAAACCATCGAAGCCGGTCTGGTGATCCATCGCCAACTGCTGTCGGGCCGCGCCAATCGCGTGCTGATCCTGGTCCCGGAAAACCTCCAGCACCAGTGGCTGGTGGAAATGCGCCGCCGCTTCAACCTGCAGGTCGCGCTGTTCGACGAAGAACGCTTTATCGAAAGCGATGCCACCAACCCGTTCGAAGACACCCAGCTGGCATTGGTTGCCCTGGAGTGGCTGGTCGAAGACGAGAAGGCGCAGGACGCCTTGTTCGCCGCCGGCTGGGATCTGATGGTGGTCGACGAAGCCCACCACCTGGTGTGGCACGAAGACAAGGCCAGCCCCGAGTACTCGCTGGTCGAACAATTGGCTGAAGTGATTCCCGGCGTGCTGCTGCTCACCGCGACCCCGGAACAGCTCGGTCAGGACAGCCACTTCGCCCGTCTGCGCCTGCTCGACCCGAACCGTTTCCATGACCTGGCCGCGTTCCGCGCCGAGAGCGAGAACTATCGCCCGGTGGCCGAAGCCGTTCAGGAACTGCTCGACAAAGGGCGCCTGTCGCCGGAAGCGCACAAGACCATCCACGGTTTCCTCGGCAACGAAGGCGAAGCCTTGCTGACCGCGGTCAACGATGGCGATAGCGAAGCCAGCGCCCGTCTGGTGCGCGAGCTGCTCGACCGCCACGGCACCGGCCGCGTGCTGTTCCGTAACACCCGCGCCGCGGTGCAGGGTTTCCCCGAGCGCAAACTGCACCCGTACCCGCTGCCATGCCCGGACGAATACCTCGAACTGCCGCTGGGCGATCACGCCGAGCTGTACCCGGAAGTCAGCTTCCAGGCCCAGCCGGACGCCAGCGAAGAAGAGCGCTGGTGGAAATTCGACCCGCGCGTCGAGTGGCTGATCGATCAGCTGAAAATGCTCAAGCGCACCAAAGTGCTGGTGATCTGCGCCCACGCCGAAACCGCGATGGACCTGGAAGACGCCCTGCGCGTGCGTTCCGGCATCCCGGCCACGGTGTTCCATGAAGGCATGAACATCCTTGAGCGTGACCGCGCAGCCGCCTACTTCGCCGACGAAGAGTTCGGCGCGCAGGTGCTGATCTGCTCGGAAATCGGCAGTGAAGGTCGCAACTTCCAGTTCGCCCATCACTTGGTGCTGTTCGATCTGCCGTCGCACCCGGACCTGCTTGAGCAGCGTATCGGTCGTCTCGACCGGATCGGCCAGAAGCACATCATCGAACTGCACGTGCCGTACCTGGAAACCAGCCCGCAAGAGCGCCTGTTCCAGTGGTACCACGAAGCGCTGAACGCGTTCCTCAACACCTGCCCGACCGGCAACGCCTTGCAGCATCAGTTCGGCCCGCGCCTGCTGCCGCTGCTTGAAGAAGCCGACGACGGTGAGTGGCAGGCGCTGATCGACGAAGCGCGCACCGAGCGCGAGCGTCTGGAAGCCGAGCTGCACACCGGCCGCGACCGTCTGCTGGAGCTGAACTCCGGCGGTTCGGGCGAAGGCGATCAGTTGGTCGAGGACATCCTTGAGCAAGACGATCAGTTCGCCCTGCCGATCTATATGGAAACCCTGTTCGACGCGTTCGGCATCGACAGCGAAGACCATTCGGAAAACGCCCTGATCCTCAAGCCGAGCGAGAAGATGCTCGACGCCAGCTTCCCGCTGGGCGATGACGAAGGCGTGACCATCACCTACGACCGCAACCAGGCGCTGTCGCGCGAAGACATGCAGTTCATCACCTGGGAACACCCGATGGTGCAGGGCGGCATGGATCTGGTGCTGTCCGGCTCGATGGGCAACACCGCCGTCGCACTGATCAAGAACAAGGCGCTGAAACCGGGCACCGTGCTGCTGGAACTGCTCTACGTCAGCGAAGTGGTTGCACCGCGCTCGCTGCAACTGGGCCGCTACCTGCCACCGGCCGCCCTGCGCTGCCTGCTCGACGCCAACGGCAACGATCTGTCGGCCCGCGTCTCGTTCGAAACCTTGAACGATCAACTGGAAAGCGTGCCACGCGCCAGCGCCAACAAGTTCATCCAGGCCCAGCGCGATCAGCTGACGCCACGGATCAACGCCGGTGAAGACAAGATCACCCCGCGTCACGCCGAGCGCGTGGCCGAGGCCCGTCGTCGTCTAGCGGCGGACACCGACGAAGAACTGGCGCGCCTGACCGCGTTGCAAGCAGTCAACCCGACCGTGCGCGACAGCGAACTGGATGCGTTGCGCAAGCAGCGTGAACTGGGTCTGGCGATGCTGGATAAAGCGGCATTGCGTCTGGAAGCGATACGGGTGTTGGTGGCGGGTTAAGTCCCCTGCTCTGCCGCTATAAATGAAGAGGCCTGCAGCGATGCGGGCCTTTTTGTTTGTCTGGTATTTATCGGCTGATGCTGATGGACCCTTCGCGAGCAAGCCCGCTCCCACAATTTGGAATGCGTTCCCATGTGGGAGCGGGCTTGCTCGCGAAGGCGGTTATGCAGTCGCCACAGAAACATCAGGCTCAACCACCGCAACCAACCCCTCCTTCATCCGCTGCGCATCGCGCACAAAACACCGCGCCGCCAGAAACAGAAACACCATGGTGAAGAACAGCGCCACCGGAATCAGGTACATCGCGTCATGCAGCCCCACAGCCTTGAACGCCTCAGTCATCTGCTCGGCCCCCGCCGAGAGCATCGCCGATTTGGCGAAATGATCGGACAAGGCCCCCACCACCACTGGCCCCAAACCGCCGCCGAGCAGGTACAGCCCGGCAAAGAACAGCGCCATCGCCGTGGCCCGCAGGCGCGGTTCGACCACGTCCTGAATCGCCGTGTACACGCAGGTGTAGAAGTTATAGGCAAACAGCCAGCCGACGCTGAACACCGCGACGAACACGCCGATCTCGACCCGTCCGGCGTGCAGCGCCCACGCGGTGCACAGGGTCGAGATGATCAGGCTGAAGCCGGCAAACAGCAGCCGGCCGTTGGCGACTCGTTGATGAATCTTGTCAGCGATCCAGCCGCCGAGGGTCAGACCGATCAACCCGGTGACACCGACGATCACGCCGGTCGCCACCGCCGCCTCCTGCAACGGCATCAGGAAGTAGCGCTGCAGCATCGGCACCAGAAACGAGTTGCAGGCATAGGTGGCGAAGTTGAAGCACAAACCGGCCATCACCAGCCACAGGAATGTCGGCACCGCCAGCACCCGGCGGATAGGCTTGTCGACTCTCTCTTGGGACACCTGCACGGTTTCCGCCGCGCCGCGTTTGGGTTCCTTGATGAAGAACATGAACACCGCGAGGATCAGCCCCGGCACCGCCGCGATAAAGAACGGCGCGCGCCAGCTGTCGAAGGCCTTGACCATCGCGCCGATGGTGAAGAATGCCAGCAACAGGCCCAACGGCAGGCCGAGCATGAAAATACCCATGGCCCGCGCCCGACGGTGCGCCGGGAACAGGTCACCGATCAACGAGTTGGCGGCCGGCGCGTAACTGGCCTCGCCAATGCCGATGCCCATGCGCACCAGCAGAAAACTCCAGAAACTGCCGACCAGCCCGTTGACCGCCGTCAGCGCGCTCCAGGTCGCCAGGCCCCAGCCCATCAATTTGCTGCGCGAACCGGTATCGGCCATGCGTCCCAACGGCAGGCCGGCGATCGCATAAACCAGGGTGAACGCGGTGCCGACGATTCCCAGTTGAAAATCGCTGAGGTGCCATTCCATGCGGATCGGCTCGATGATGATCGCCGGAATGGTGCGGTCGAAGAAATTGAACAGGTTGGCAAGGAATAACAGGAACAGAATGCGCCAGGCATTCGCCGCTTGGGTCGAGTTCTGCATGGGTCCGTCTCTTTATTGTTATGTGGGCTTCACTGCCGACGCATCCGAGCCCGGAACCTGCAATCTAGACAGGCCTGCCGGGGCTGTCTGTGATCATTCGTCAGCCTGATAACGGGCCATGGCACTGTAACGAAACGTAAGCCCTTGATAACACTGCAATCCCCCATAAACCGGGGGTTTCGCGGCAAAACCCGGCTACAAAAAAATACTTTCGCGCCCCCCTTCCCAAGTTCATGGCGAAGCCTAGAATAGCCGCCGGATCCGTCCGGATTCGCCGATCAACCCCTTTGATACCCTCCCCATGTCCGAAGTCAGTCCGTGTCTGAATTGCGGTGCCTGCTGTTCCCATTTTCGCGTGTCTTTTTTCTGGGGTGAATGCGCCTCCTCCGGCGGTACAGTGCCCGATGAACTGGTGACGCAGATCAGTCCCAGTCGGGTAGCGATGAACGGCACCGACTGCAAATCGCCGCGGTGTACGGCGTTGATCGGTGAAGTGGGCAGTAACGTGCAGTGCTCGATTTACGAGCAACGCTCCAGTCCCTGCCGCGAATTCGATGCTTCCTGGGAATACGGCGAACAGAATGTCGATTGCGACAAGGCGCGCGCCCGCTTCGGCTTGCCGCCGCTCGAACCGGAATGGAATCAGATCCCTTACGACCAAAGCGCCTAATGGTTTAGCGCCAATCGCTATAAGGCTCATGCCGAAATGGTTGGCGCCAATGTGCCACTACCGCTTGCATGGCAAAAACCGCCTCTATACTCCTCTCATTCGCCTGCGTTGCTGACGCAGCAGGGACGACTTCACAGACGGGGATGCTATGGAGTGGCTTGGTTTGCAGTTTGTTACCGAGCTGCCGCAGAGCGGGCAGGTCATTCTCGATTGCACACACAATCCCTTGCTGGTGCTGGTGGCCTATCTGGTCGCCTGCGCCGCGAGTTTTGCCACCCTCGACATGGCCGAGCGGGTTGGCCACGCCGAAGATCCGGGTTCGCAACGGGTCTGGCGCTGGATCGGCGCCACCTGCCTGGCTGGCGGCATTTGGGCCATGCACTTCATCGCCATGCTGGCATTCCAGGCGCCGCTGGAAATCCATTACGAACTGGCCACCACTCTGTTTTCCCTGGTGATCGCCCTGCTCGCCTCATGGCTGGCGATGCACACCCTGAGCGTGCCTCATCCCTCGCTGATGCAGTACCTGAAAACCGCGATCGTTATTGGCCTGGGCATCGCCGGCATGCATTACGTCGGCATGGCGGCGATGCACTCGGTGGCCACTGCGTATTACCAGCCGCTGCTGTTCTGCCTGTCGATCGTGATTGCCATCGGCGCCAGCTTCGCCGCGCTGTGGGTCGCCGGTTATCTGCGTGAAGGCAGCGGCCGTTTTCATCAGTTGCTCAAATACACCGCCGCAGTGATCCTCGGTGCCGGCATCATCAGCATGCACTTCACCGGCATGGCCGCGTTGCATCTGGTGGTGCCCGAGGGCGCAGTGCCGCCCCTGAGTGGCGAAACCAATTACCTGCAACTGGGCCTGACCGTCGCATTGATCATCCTGCTGATTCTCGGCAGCGCGATCAGCGCGGCACTCGCCGACAAGAAACTGCAGAACAAGGAGCAGGATCTGCGCCGGGTCAACGCCCTGCTCGGCCAGCTCGATCAGGCGCGGATGTCATTGCAACAAGTGGCCAATTACGACGCGCTGACCAACCTGATCAACCGCCGCGGTTTCAACCAGCTTTTCGCCGAGAAACTCAGCCAGAAAACCAACGAAGGCGGCATGCTCGCGGTGATGTTTCTCGACATCGACCACTTCAAGCGAATCAACGACAGCCTCGGCCATGACGCCGGCGACGCCCTGCTCAAAGTCATCGCCAATCACATCAAAGGCTCGGTGCGCAGCCATGAAGACGTGGTCGCCCGCTTCGGCGGTGACGAGTTCTGCATCCTGATCAGCCTGCGTGAACGTGAGGAAGCGCGCAACATGGCGCAACGGATCATGCTGAAAATGAAGGAGCCGATCGAACTGGCCGGCCGCCGTATGGTGATGACCACCAGCATCGGCATCAGCCTGTTCCCGGACGACGGCACCACCTGCGAAGAACTGCTCAAGCACGCGGATCTGGCGCTGTATCAATCCAAGGGCGCCGGGCGTAACGGCCTGCATTTTTTCAGTGCCAACATGAAGACCCGCGCCAGCCTCGAACTGCAATTGGAAGAAGAACTGCGCCAGGCCCTGCGCGAAGAAAACGGGCTGACGCTGTATTACCAACCGATCTTCGAACTGAAAACCGGTCGAGTGACCAAACTCGAAGCGCTGATCCGCTGGCAGCATCCGGTGCATGGCTTGCTGGCCCCGGATCGCTTCATCGCGATTGCCGAAACCAATGGCCTGATCGCCGAACTGGATAACTGGGTGTTGCGCCGGGCCTGCACTGACCTTGGCGAACTGACGCGGCATGGCTGCAACGACCTGAAAATCGCCTGGAACTGCTCGCCGCTCAACCTTGCCCGGGAAGAGCTGGCCGATGAGATCGAAAGCGCACTGCGCAGCGCTGGCGTTGCGCCGGAACGGCTGGAACTGGAAGTCACCGAAAACGCGCTGATGGGCAACATCGCCAACACCCTGGTGCTGCTGCGGCAGATCCGCGCCCTCGGGGTGTCGCTGTCGATCGACGACTTCGGCACTGGCTATTCGTCGCTGGCCTACCTCAAGCGCCTGCCGCTCAATACGCTGAAAATCGACCGCTCGTTCATCCTCGACATTCCCACGGCGACCGCCGACATGGAGATCGTCCAGGCGATCATCGTCATGGCCCACACCCTGCATTTGCAGGTGGTGACCGAAGGCGTGGAGAGCCTGGAACAGTACGAATTTCTTGAGCGCTCAGGCTGCGATTTCATTCAGGGCTACCTGCTCAGCCGCCCGGTGCCGCTGGACGAGTTACGCCCGGTGCTGGAAGAAATCAATCAGCGCAAACACTCGCACGCGGTCAATCCGTTGAGTCTGGCGCGCGGTACATTTGTACCAGTGTCGCTGGATCCTTCTGCAAAAAGCCCTGCGCCCCATGCAGGCGCATCAATTGTGCGGCCAATCCGCTGATCGGCGTGGCCGAGCCTTGTTCGCGGGAGAATTTCACTGCGGTATCGAGGTCCTTGAGCAGCGTGCGCACGTGCCATTTCACCGGTTCAAAACGGCTCTCGGCCATTTGCGGGGCGAGGATCTGCAACGGTTTCGAATCGGCAAAACCACCGGCCAGCGCTTCGGCAATCAGGCTCGCATCGACCCCGGCCTGTTCGGCCAGCGCCACTACTTCGGCGATCACCAGCGCATTACAGGCGACGATCATCTGGTTGCAAGCCTTGGTGACCTGCCCGGCGCCGATGCCACCCATGTGCGTGACGCGCTGACCGAGGCTGAGCAGTACCGGGCGCACCCGCTCCAGATCCGCCGCCGCACCGCCGACCATGATCGCCAGACTGCCGGCCTCGGCACCCACCACGCCGCCGGACACCGGTGAGTCGAGCCAGCTCATCCCGGTCTTGTCGGCCAACTCGGTGGCCATTTCGCGGGTAGCGGTCGGTTCGAGGCTGGAAAAGTCCACGAGCAACTGGCCGCTTTTCGCACCTTCAGCGACACCCCCGGCGCCAAACACCACCTCGCGCACCACCGCCGTGTCGGCCAGACAGAGCATCACCACGTCCGCGTGTTCGCACAGTTCAGCGGGGCTTGCTACCTGCCGGGCGCCGGCTTCGACCAGTGGCGCGCACTTGACCGGGTTGCGATTCCACACGGTCAACGGGTAGCCGGCAGCCAGCAAACGGCGGCACATCGGCAGGCCCATCAGGCCGATTCCGGCAAAACCCAACGAAGGGAGCGTTGACATCATTTCGCCTCTTTTTGATTAAAGATCACTGAATAATGGCCGATTCATGAGCGATCAGGAAAGGATTCCCCCGTGCGACGATCAGGCCAAGCCCCTGACGCCCGGGCCAAATTCGCGCAATAAAAGACGCGAGATCTTATTCCGTGAGGCTCGCTGACACTGGTCAGCGGACCAACCAGTCCAGGTATATGGCGCACAATGACTTCTAAAAACAATCCCGCCACTGCGGTATCCGATCTGACCCTGAGCCCTGCCGCAAACAGCCCGTCATCATCGAAGCCATTGCCTCCCTCGCGCCCGCTGGGCACTCAGCAATATCTGTACTACACCGAAACCAACACCGACCGCATCCTCGACAACCTCGATGGCCTGCGTGATCTGGTGTTCCCGCGTCCACCGCACCTGGAAGGCGACAACGAACAGCACAACGATCAGGAGTTTCCGTCGGTGTGCCTGATCGGCCTCGGTCGCTGCGGCTCGAACATCGCACTCGACGTCGCGGAGCTGGTGTACAACGCGCGCAAGTTCTACCTCAACGAATTCAACAACGAAGACCGCGCTGCTGACCGCCGTCTGGCCGACAAGGGCTACAGCCCGGCGCAGTGGATCAAAAACAACCTGCGGATCGGCACCAACAAGTCGAGCAAACCGGTGTTCCTCGTCGAACCGCTGGTGATGCTCGGCGACCTCGACAAGGACATCGCCGGGCGCATCCGCTTCTCGCGCAAGGGCGAGAAAAGCGGCTTCCTGCGCGATTACAGCAAAATGAAGATCATGGACTTGTCCGAAGTCCACGCCGGTGGCGCCGGTAACGCGCCGATCCTCGGCCAGTATCTGGCGAAAATCATCCTCAACAAGGACACCCAGCGCTTCTCCAGCCCTGACTGGAAAATGATCCACTCGTACCTGATCGACAGCTGCGGCATCAAGGCCAACCAGTCGCGCCTGTACTTCTCGATCTTCAGTGCCGGCGGCGGTACCGGTTCGGGCATGGCCTCGGAATTCGGCCTGGCCCAGCAGCACTCGTACATGAACAAGACGTTCGACACCAAGCCGATGGACGAGCACGACGGCAAGAGCGGGCATTCGTTCGTGTTCGAGCCGATCTTCACCAGCGGCATCTGCGTGCTGCCGAACATTTCCGACCACCGCAGTGAAATGTCCGAGGCGCTGCACATCAACGCCGGCCGCCTGCTGTGCAAATACCTGTCGGAGGAATGGGATTTCTCCTACAACTTCGCCAATGAAGACAGCAGCGAAGCCAGCGTCATGGGCCGTATCCGCCCATGGAACGCGATGATGCTGATCTCCAACGACATCATGCGTTACGCCGAAGAGAGCGATGACGGCAACATCCAGAACATTGATGTCAATGCGATGGAAAAGCACGCCAACCAGTACATCTCGCAGCAGATCTTCAACATACTGACGGCGCAGGCGGTGACCACCGACTACGACCAGAACTACTTCCGCCGCGCCGGCATCGACATCGGCGAAACCATTCGCCTGGATGCCAACGACCTGTTCATGAGTCTGGCCGGCCCGGTGGCGATTGCCTACGCCGAATCGGTGGTGCCGGAAACCCCGCCGCCGAGCAGCGACAAGTTCAAGGTCTTCGACAAAGAGCCACAGCGTCTGAACATCGACGACCTGTTCTTCCGCTCGATCGACCTGCCGCACTTCAACAAGGTCACCCAGGCCATCGAAGGCATCAGCCTGCTGCCGATCGAATCCAAGCGCTATCGCGCCTCGCTCGAGCAGTACAAGAATTCCGGCTACGACGCCGCGGCGCTGCACGACCTGCACTTCTTCAAGAACTGCTCGTCGGTGGTGTCGATCGTCTCGTTGCCGAAGGACTACAAACTGTCGTACATGGACCTGAACCGGTTGAAGACCCACCTCAACAGCCTGTTCCCCAACACCACGCTCAAGCGTTATGCGCTGGTGATCGGCGCTTCGGCCAACCTGTCGCTGACCACCCTGATCGCCAAGAGCCCGTGCCTGTCGGACGACTTCCTGACGTTGATCGTGGCGTTCATCAAGCGCTGCTTCGCCAAGACCCCGTACCGTTTTGACGAGACTTTGGACAACTCGATCCTCGACTTCATCATTAATGAAGAGTTCGACGAAGACCGCATCGACGATCTGCTCAACGAGTTCGAGAACCCGGCGAAGATCCTCGACACCAACTGGTACGCGATCAAGCCGATGTACGAGAAGAAGTACCGCGAGCTGATCAACGACAAGGACAAGTTCGTCTCGATCAACGACATTCGCCTGTCGCGCGATTGCGTGAAGAAGTCGATCAAGTACCTGCGCGAGATCTACCGTCACCGGATCGGCAAGACCAAGGTTATTTCCTTGAATAACCATACCGGGAAGACTTACTCGGTCTGATCCAGATCCGAGTTGCCCCTATCGCGAGCAGGCTCACTCCTACAGTTGAAATGCGTTCCCCTGTAGGAGTGAGCCTGCTCGCGATGGGGCCCTCAAATTCCCTGAAAATCTCAGCCCTTCCAATATCCAGAAACAATTAAGCAGCCCTCCGGCTGCTCAATAAACTGTTCCCGTTACGTTTACGTCACCGTGAGGCCACCCACGCTTGTGGCCTTTCTCTACGGCAACGTGCCATCACGCTACTCGGCTACACACTTTTCGCTGATGGTCTCACGCACTACAAAGGTGCGCGAGCTCAGGCGACCGCCCTTTCCTGGATCAGAATCCACGGACTCACCACCACCGCCCACAGCGCTGGATCACGTTCGAAAATATCCAGCGCCCGCGTTTCAGACAGCTTGGCGACCTTGTCTTCGGCCAGCCAGGCGGCGACTTTCTCGCCATCATCCGAGGCCACGGCCTCGGCGGCGGCGATCAAATCCAGAGCCGGGTCGACCCACAATAGGGCACCCTTGGCGAAGAACGGCTCCAGCTCTTTCCAGGTAATAGATGCGGTTTCACCAAGCAGCTTGGCATAGAGGGTGCTAGGTTCTTGATTCATGGGACTGTCCGGAAAAGAAATCGACGCGAATGATAACGTCGGTGGTCCGGCAGAAAAACCCGGTTGCAAATGGCTTCACCGAACGAAAAGAGCAGGAACGCCAAGGAATGCTGGTGTTTGGGATATATGCCCACGAAAGCCCCGCCGCAATTCTGTCTTTTTCATTCAAAAATGCGACACCCCCAAGTTTTGCCCCTCGGCGCCTGCTTCCCAGGCCAACAACCGGCGCTCTACACTGTACCGGTACAGTTGCCGGGGGCATTTCCGGAGGGTATCGCAAAGATATCTGACCCGGTTCTGCTGCTGCGGCGCCAGAACTCAAAAAAATTACAACAGTAAGAGTGGAGCACTATGACTAAGGCTACTAAGCAGATTTCCAAACTGTTTGCCGCTATGGTTCTGGCCGGGGTTGCCAGCCATTCGTTCGCCGCTGACACCATCAAGATCGGTATCGCCGGCCCTAAAACCGGTCCTGTAGCCCAATACGGCGACATGCAGTTCAGTGGCGCGAAAATGGCCATCGAACAGATCAACGCCAAGGGCGGCGTCGACGGCAAGAAACTCGAAGCCGTTGAATACGATGACGCGTGCGATCCGAAACAAGCGGTAGCGGTGGCGAACAAGGTCGTCAACGACGGCGTCAAGTTCGTGGTCGGTCACCTGTGCTCCAGCTCCACTCAGCCTGCTTCGGACATCTACGAAGACGAAGGCGTCGTGATGATCACCCCGGCTGCCACCAGCCCGGACATCACCGCCCGTGGTTACAAAATGGTCTTCCGCACCATCGGTCTGGACAGCGCCCAGGGCCCTGCCGCCGGTAACTACATCGCCGACCACGTGAAGCCGAAAATCGTTGCCGTCCTGCACGACAAGCAGCAATACGGTGAAGGCATCGCTACCGCAGTCAAGGCGACTCTGGAGAAGAAAGGCGTGAAAGTCGCCGTGTTCGAAGGCGTCAACGCCGGCGACAAGGACTTCTCTTCGATGATCGCCAAGCTCAAGCAAGCTAACGTCGACTTCGTCTACTACGGCGGCTACCACCCGGAGCTGGGTCTGATCCTGCGTCAATCCCAGGAAAAAGGCCTGAAAGCCAAGTTCATGGGTCCGGAAGGCGTGGGTAACGACTCCATTTCGCAGATCGCCAAAGAGTCCTCCGAAGGCCTGCTGGTGACCCTGCCGAAATCCTTCGACCAGGATCCGGCCAACGTTGCCCTGGCTGATGCCTTCAAGGCGAAGAAAGAAGACCCGAGCGGCCCGTTCGTGTTCCCTTCCTACTCGGCGGTTGAAGTGATTGCCGGCGGTATCACCGCAGCCAAATCCGAAGACCCGGCCAAAGTGGCCGCAGCCATTCACGCAGGCTCCTTCAAGACCCCTACCGGCGACCTGAGCTTCGACGCCAAGGGCGACCTGAAGGACTTCAAATTTGTGGTTTACGAGTGGCACTTCGGCAAACCGAAAACTGAAGTTTCGCCTCAGTAAGGCGCGCCCTGACTGACTGCCAATAAAGCCCACGGCGTGCCGTGGGCTTTGTTTTACGAATGTATGGGCCGCGCTGGCGTGATCCGCCAGTCTCCCCACCTGAAAATCTCAAAACCGTCATCAGCGGTTCGCTGGCAAAACCCGGATTCGAAGTGGATAAAGATCCACGGGGCCGGGCGGGAAAATGACTCCACCAGTGAAATGCGTATCAGGTTTTTAGGAGCGCTGTAATGCCTGACATCTATCACTTCTTCCAACAGCTGGTTAATGGCCTGACCATTGGCAGCACGTATGCCCTGATTGCCATCGGCTATACGATGGTTTACGGCATCATTGGAATGATCAACTTCGCCCACGGCGAGGTGTACATGATCGGCTCCTACGTGGCGTTCATCGCCATTGCCGGGCTGGCCATGATGGGAATCGACAACGTCCCGCTGTTGATGACCGCCGCGTTCATCGCGAGCATCGTCGTCACCAGTTCCTACGGTTACAGCATCGAACGGATCGCCTACCGCCCCCTGCGCGGCAGCAACCGTCTGATCCCGCTGATTTCCGCGATCGGTATGTCGATCTTCCTGCAGAACACGGTTCTGCTCGCGCAAGACTCCAAGGACAAATCCATCCCCAACCTGATCCCCGGCAACATCTCCATCGGGCCAGGTGGCGCACATGAAGTGCTGATTTCCTACATGCAAATCGTGGTGTTCGTGGTGACTCTGGTCGCCATGCTCGGCCTCACGCTGTTCATCTCCCGCTCTCGCCTGGGTCGCGCCTGCCGTGCCTGCGCCGAAGACATCAAGATGGCCAACCTGCTGGGCATCAACACCAACAACATCATCGCCCTGACCTTCGTCATCGGTGCTGCGCTGGCAGCCGTCGCTGCCGTGCTGCTGAGCATGCAGTACGGCGTGATCAACCCGAACGCCGGTTTCCTCGTCGGCCTCAAGGCCTTCACCGCTGCGGTACTGGGCGGGATCGGCAGCATCCCCGGCGCGATGCTCGGCGGGCTGGTGCTCGGGGTGGCGGAAGCCTTTGGCGCCGATATCTTCGGCGACCAGTACAAGGACGTCGTGGCTTTCGGCTTGTTGGTTCTGGTGCTGTTGTTCCGTCCGACCGGCATTCTGGGCCGTCCGGAGGTTGAGAAAGTATGACTAGGAATCTTAAACAGGCACTGTTCAGTGCCTTGCTGGTGTGGGCCGTGGCCTACCCGGTACTCGGTCTGAAACTGACCATCGTCGGCATCAACCTCGAAGTGCATGGCACCAGCCCGGCCATTCTGGCGACCATCGCCGTGTGCTCGGTGCTGATGTTCCTGCGGGTGCTGTTCAACCAGCAGATCAGCAAGGCGTGGAAATCCTCGCCGGGCCTGCCGTTGATCCCGGCCAAGGCCAGCAATTTCCTGACCCTGCCGACCACCCAACGCTACATCATCATTGCGCTGATCCTCGGTGCACTGGTGTGGCCGTTCTTCGGCTCCCGCGGAGCGGTGGACATCGCCACGCTGATCCTGATCTACGTGATGCTCGGCCTCGGTCTGAACATCGTCGTCGGTCTGGCCGGTCTGCTCGACCTCGGTTACGTCGGTTTCTACGCCGTCGGCGCCTACAGCTACGCGCTGCTGTCGCACTACTACGGCCTGAGCTTCTGGATCTGCCTGCCGATTGCCGGTCTGATGGCGGCGACGTTCGGCTTCCTGCTGGGCTTCCCGGTGCTGCGTCTGCGCGGTGACTATCTGGCGATCGTGACCCTGGGTTTCGGCGAAATCATCCGGCTGTTCCTGCGTAACCTGACCGATATCACTGGCGGTCCGAACGGCATCAGCAACATCGAGAAACCGACGTTCTTCGGTCTGACCTTCGAACGTAAAGCGGCGGAAGGCATGCAAACCTTCCACGAATATTTCGGCCTCGAATACAACTCGATCAACAAGGTGATCTTCCTCTACCTGGTGGCCCTGGTGCTGGCACTGGCGGCGCTGTTCATCATCAACCGTTTGCTGCGCATGCCGATCGGCCGCGCGTGGGAAGCGCTGCGTGAAGACGAAATCGCCTGCCGTGCCTTGGGCCTGAATCCGACGATCATCAAGCTGTCGGCGTTCACCCTGGGGGCAAGCTTCGCCGGTTTCGCCGGGAGCTTCTTCGCTGCCCGTCAGGGTCTGGTGACGCCGGAGTCGTTCACCTTCATCGAGTCGGCGATTATCCTCGCCATCGTCGTGCTGGGTGGCATGGGCTCGCAACTGGGCGTGATTCTCGCGGCCGTGGTGATGATCCTGTTGCCGGAAATGATGCGTGAGTTCAGCGAATACCGGATGTTGATGTTCGGTGCGCTGATGGTGTTGATGATGATCTGGCGTCCACAAGGTCTGCTGCCGATGCAACGCCCACACATGGAGTTGCGAAAATGAGCCGCGAGATTCTTAAAGTCGAAAACCTGAGCATGCGCTTCGGCGGCTTGCTGGCGGTCAATGGCGTGGCCCTGACCGTCAAGGAAAAACAAGTGGTGGCGCTGATCGGGCCGAACGGCGCGGGCAAGACCACCGTGTTCAACTGCCTGACCGGTTTCTACCAGCCATCGGGCGGCAGCATCCTGCTGGACGGCGAGCCGATCCAGGGCCTGCCGGGGCACAAGATCGCCCTCAAGGGCGTGGTTCGCACCTTCCAGAACGTGCGTTTGTTCAAGGACATGACCGCGGTCGAGAACCTGTTGATCGCCCAGCACCGTCACCTGAACACCAACTTCCTGGCCGGCCTGTTCAAGACCCCGGCGTTCCGCAAGAGCGAGCGCGAGGCCATGGAATATGCCGAGTACTGGCTGGAAAAGGTCAACCTGAAAGAGTTCGCCAACCGTACCGCCGGCACCCTGGCCTACGGTCAGCAACGGCGTCTGGAAATCGCCCGCTGCATGATGACCCGCCCACGGATCCTCATGCTCGACGAACCGGCCGCCGGCCTCAATCCGAAGGAAACCGAAGACCTCAAGGCGCTGATCAGCGTGCTGCGTGAAGAGCACAACGTGACCGTGCTGTTGATCGAACACGACATGAAACTGGTCATGAGCATTTCCGACCACATCGTCGTGATCAACCAGGGCACGCCTCTGGCCGACGGCACGCCGGATCAGATCCGCGACAATCCTGAAGTGATCAAAGCCTACCTGGGGGAAGCGTAAATGCTGCAGTTCGAAAACGTTTCCACCTTCTACGGCAAGATCCAGGCCCTGCACAGTGTCAACGTCGAAGTCCGTCAGGGCGAGATCGTGACCCTGATCGGCGCCAACGGTGCCGGCAAGTCCACGCTGCTGATGACGCTCTGCGGTTCGCCGCAGGCGCACAGCGGCAGCATCCGCTACATGGGTGAGGAGCTGGTCGGTCAGGACTCGTCGCAGATCATGCGCAAGAGCATCGCCGTGGTGCCGGAAGGTCGTCGGGTGTTCGCCCGTCTGACCGTCGAAGAGAACCTGTCGATGGGCGGCTTCTTCACCGACAAGGGCGACTATCAGGAGCAGATGGACAAGGTCCTCGGCCTGTTCCCGCGCCTGAAAGAACGCTTCAACCAGCGCGGCGGCACCATGTCCGGCGGCGAACAGCAGATGCTTGCCATCGGCCGGGCGCTGATGAGCAAGCCAAAACTGCTGCTGCTCGACGAGCCGTCGCTGGGCCTGGCACCGATCATCATCCAGCAGATCTTCGACATCATCGAACAGCTGCGCAAGGACGGTGTAACGGTGTTCCTGGTCGAGCAGAATGCCAACCAGGCGCTGAAAATCGCTGACCGTGCGTACGTTCTGGAGAACGGCCGCGTGGTCATGCAAGGCACTGGTGAAGCGCTGCTGACCGACCCGAAAGTGCGCGAGGCGTACCTCGGCGGTTGATCCTTTTCGCTGAACAAAAAAACGGCCTTCGGGCCGTTTTTTTTGTGCCTGGCAGATAGATTGAATCCAACACAGATCCCCTGTGGGAGCGGGCTTGCTCGCGAAAGCGCTGTGTCATCCGACATCAATGGTGTCTGACACTACGCCTTCGCGAGCAAGCCCGCTCCCACAGTGGATTGCAGTGTTCGAAAATCTTTTCGAAAAAACTTTGCACTGCGCTGTAACGCATCGCCATGAGCGTTCTCTAGTGGGGTAAGCAAGCGCACTTCGCTTGTAAAACCCAAGCTCAAATCTGGAGAAACATCATGACTGCTACCACTCGCACCCTGTCCGCCGCTGCACTGGTTCTGGCTCTTGGTTCCGCCCTGAGCATGACTGCCGTTTCCAGCGCCAATGCCGCCGATAACAGCAACATGGAAAAATGCTTCGGCGTGGCCATGAAGGGTCACAACGATTGCGCCGCGGGCGCGGGCACTACCTGTGCCGGCACAGCGAAGATGGACTACCAGGCCAACTCGTGGAAGTTCGTGCCGAAAGGCACCTGCACCACCACCGAGAGCAAGACCTCGCCGACCGGTTTCGGTCAGATGGAAGCCTTCAAAGCCAAGTCCTGATCCATTGCCTGCCCGAGTGACGCCCATGTTCACCACCAACGAACCTGTCCCACCGCGCACTCGGGCAGCCCTCTGCGGGCTCCCGCCCCGCGCGGGGCTGGGGCTCAAGACCGGGCACTTGCGTGAAGTGCTCGGCACCCTACCGGACATAGGTTTCTTCGAAGTCCACGCCGAAAACTACATGGTCGACGGCGGTCCGTTTCATCATTTTCTCGGGTTGATCCGCGAGCAGTATCCGCTGTCGCTGCACGGCGTCGGGCTGTCGATCGGGGCCGAAGGGCCACTGGACGTTCAGCACCTGCAACGCCTGCAAACACTGATCGAGCGTTATCAACCGCAATCCTTTTCCGAACACCTGGCCTGGTCGAGCCACGGCCCGGTGTTCCTCAATGACCTGCTGCCGCTGGCGTATGACACGCCGACGCTGAACCGCGTCTGCGAACACATCGATCAAGTGCAGAACAGCCTCAAGCGGCCGATGCTGCTGGAGAATCCCTCCACTTATCTGGCGTTCCAGCGCTCGACCATCGATGAGCCGCAGTTCATCGCCGAGGTGATCCGTCGCAGCGGCTGCGGTCTGCTACTCGACGTCAACAATGTCTACGTCTCGTGCATCAATCATCAACGCGATCCACTGGCATACCTCGACGCACTGCCCTTGCACGCGGTTGGCGAGATTCATCTGGCCGGGTTCGCCGAAGACGCCGACAGCCTCGGCGACCGCTTGCTGATCGATGATCACGGCGCGCCGATTGATGACGCGGTCTGGGCGCTATACCGACAGGCGCTCGAACGCGTCGGCCCGGTGGCAACGTTGATCGAGCGGGACAACCAGGTTCCGGCGTTCAATGTGCTGCTGGCCGAGGCGCAGCAGGCCGAAGCGTTGTTGCTGCACGCTGGGAGTCGGCCATGAGCACGCAAGCCGACTTCAGCGCCGCCCTGCTCGACACTCGCCTGCCCTGCCCCGCTGGCCTGTGCAGCGCCAACGGTGCTGATCCTGCCAGCCGATTCCTGGTGTATCGCAATAACGTGCAAGGTTCGTTGATCAACGCGCTGGCCGACAGTTATCCGGTGGTGCAGCAATTGGTCGGCGAGGAATTCTTCCGTGGCATGGCCGGCATATTCATCCAGCAGCAGCCGCCGCACAGTCCGTTGATGAGCCGTTACGGCGACGGTCTGGCGGACTTCATTGACGCATTCGAAGCGGCGGCCGAGGTGCCGTATCTGGCCGATGTCGCACGGCTCGAACGCTTGCGCACCCGCGCTTATCACGCCGCCGATGCCGCGACGGTCAGTGCGCAACAGATCAGCGCTGCACTGGCCGATCCGCAAACACTCGCCGAACTGGACATCACCCTGCATCCCTCGCTGCACCTGCTCGATTCGGCTTACTCGGTGGTTTCGATCTGGGCGGCGCATCAAGGAGAAGCGACGCTGGCAGGCATCGACATCCATCAAGGGCAACACGCACTGGTGCTGCGCAACGCTCTGGAGGTCGAGGTGTTTGCCCTCGATCACGGCGCCAGCGTATTCATCCGCCATCTGCTCCATCACCGACCGCTGCTGCAAGCCGCGCAAGACAGTCCACCTTTCGATCTGCCGCAGACGCTCGCCCTGCTGATCGGCCACAACGCCATCACCGACCTGAACACCAAGGTATCGCCATGAACAACCTCATCATTCGCGCCATCGGATTAATGGAAAAAATCCCCCACAACCTGATCGCCTTCATCGCGCGATTCTCGATTGCCGCGGTGTTCTGGAAGTCCGGGCAGACCAAGGTCGAGGGGCTGGCCATCGACTTGATCGACGGCACCGTTCAACTCGGCTGGCCACGCTTGGCGGACTCGACGATTCCGTTGTTCCAGAGCGAATACCACGTGCCGCTGCTGTCACCGGAAATCGCCGCGCACATGGCGGCGTTTGCCGAACACTTCTTTCCGGTGCTGATATTGATTGGCTTCGCCACGAGGTTTTCAGCGCTGGCGCTACTGGGCATGACGCTGGTCATCGAGGTGTTTGTCTACCCCGATGCCTACCCGACCCATGGCACCTGGGCGGCAGTGTTGCTGTACCTGATGGCGACCGGGCCGGGGAAATTGTCGATTGATCATCTGATCGCACGACGTTTTGTCAGCTGACCACAAACTGTAGGAGTGAGCCTGCTCGCGATAGCGGTAATCCAGCCAACATATCTGTTGAATTTGCTTACGCAATCGCGAGCAGGCTCACTCCTACAGGAAATGAGTTAGCGCTGAAGGCGATCCAGCGCCTCGCCGCTGCGTTTGAACCAGCCAATCAGATAATCCGCCAGCACCTGCGTGCGCTTGGGCAAACCGCCCTGGTACGGGTGCACCAGATACATCGGCATCCGCCGCGTCTGAAAATCGCGCAGCAGCCAGCGCAACCGGCCATCAGCCAACTCCGTTTGCAGCAGGTACGACGGCAATCGTGCGATACCGGCGCCGGCCAGTGCGGCTTTCTTCAGCAGGTTGTAATGGTTGCTGGCGAACGGCCCCGACACCCGCACCCGCAGCAATTCGTGCTGTTGGTGATACAGCCATTCCTCGCGACCACTGTAGTGGCTGTTGAGCAGGCAGCGGTGTTCGGCCAGCTCTTGCGGAGTCAGCGGTTCGCCGAACTGTTCTAGATAGGCCGGGCTGGCGCAGGTCATTTCCTGCCACGCCAGCAATGGTTTGGCCACCAGCCGTTCGTCATTGGCCACCTCGGTGCGAATCGCCAGATCGAAGCCATCCCGGGACAGGTCGCGATAGTGGTTGTTCAGCTCCAGCTCGATCAGCACCTCGGGGTATTTCTGCGAGAACTCCAGCAGCAGGCCATCGAAAAACGTTTCCCCCAGCGACACCGGCACCGTCATCCGCACCGGGCCGGCCATGTCGTCTTTCAAACGCGCCAGCGCCTGACGTGCCCGCTCCACCTGAACGACCAGCGCTTGCGCCTGCGGCAGCAAAGCGGCGCCGGCGGCAGTCAGGCTCAGACGGCGCGTCGTGCGTTGCAGCAACACCACGGAAAACTGTGCTTCCAGCTGACTGATGCGTTTGGACAACTGGCCCTTGCTGCAACCCAGTTGCTGCGCCGCCAGGGTAAAACTGCCGGCCTCGATCAATACCGCAAACGCCGCCAGATCATCCATTTCACTCATGGATTGTTTCCAATTGAAAACCAAAGGTTGCCTATTAGTGCGCTTATCCGCAGAAAAAACCACTCTAGACTGAAACTTCGTTCAACCCATTGAGGAACAGTCCCATGAAGATTCTGTTGATCGGTGCCGCCGGCACCATCGGTTCAGCCGTGGATAAAGAGCTGAGCCAGCGTCACGAAGTGATTCGCATCGGTCGCAGCAGCGGCGACTTCCAGGTGGACATCAGCGACAGCGCCTCGATTCGCAAGCTGTTCGAGCAGACCGGCAAGTTCGACGCGCTGATCTGCGCCGCCGGCAACGTGACCTTTGCTCCGCTCGGCGAGATGAACGCTGACAGCTTCGCCCTGGGCCTGAAAGACAAACTGATGGGCCAGGTCAACCTGCTGCTGATCGGTCGCGAATACGCCAACGACGGCGCCTCGTTCACCTTCACCACCGGCGTGCTCAGCCACGACCCGATCCGCACCGGCGCCTCGGCGGCACTGGTCAACGGCGCTCTGGACAGCTTCGTCAAAGCCGCCGCCATCGAGTTGCCGCGAGGCCTGCGCGTCAACTCGATCAGCCCGACCGTGCTGCTGGAAGCGATGGGCAGCTACGCCCCGTACTTCCGTGGCTACAAGCCGGTTCCAGCAGCCGATGTGGCATTGGCCTACGCGAAAAGTGTCGAAGGCCTGCAAACCGGTCAGACCTTTCACGTGGGCTAAACCCTTGTGATCAACGGTCAGCCTGCGTAACGTGGCGGCACTTGTCTGGAGAGCCGAAGATGCGTGTTGCCCGTTCGTTGATCGTTGTCGCCCTGCTGCCGTTATTCGCCGCCTGCCAATTGCTCGACGGCTCTCGTGAAAGCGCGTCCCACGTCGGGCAGACCCGGATGCAGGGGCAGTTGACCGCAGCCGAGGGCAAACTGGTGTTCCAGCCGTGTGGCGAACAGCGTCAGTACGTGGTCAACGACATCGGCGGCACCAGCGTGCTGCAAGAGGCTGCGACCCTCGCCGATCAGCAGGGCAAGCTGTTTGCCGATGTGCGCGGGAGGATCGCCGGCGACCGCCTCGACCTCGGCCAGTTGTACCGCGTCGAGCGCTCTGGCACTGCGTGCGATGACCCGAACTTCAAACTGTTGATCCTGCGTGCCGCCGGCCACGGGCCCGAGTGGAACGTCAAAGTCAGCGGCAAGGGCATGGTCATCGGCCGCGAAGGCCAGCCGGCGCTGGCGGTGCCTTATGTCGAGGAGCAACTGGGCGACGGCCGCTTCAACCTGAGCAGCGAAGCCAACAACCAGCGCATCGAGTTGTGGGTCGCGCCGCAGCGCTGCGTCGACAGCAGCACCGGCAGCGTGCAGCACATGAGCGCCGAGCTGCGCATCGACGGCAAGGTCGAACGTGGTTGCGGGTATTTCGGCGGATCGCGCAACGACTGAGCGTTTTAGCCTCACCGGATCCGGCCTTTGCGGCTTATAATCGCGGCCTTCAAACGCCCTGGCGCAGTTGTGCGCCCCGCGAATCCGGATCCTCGCCATGTTACGAATCACCGAACTCAAGCTGCCAATCGACCATCCCGAAGAAGACCTGCGTGCCGCCATCGTGCAGCGCCTGGGCATCGCCAGCGATGACTTGCTCGATTTCACCTTGTTCAAGCGCAGCTACGACGCGCGAAAAAAGTCCTCCGAACTGTGCTTCATCTACACCATCGACCTCACCGTGCGCGACGAGGCCAAGGTGCTGGGCAAGTTCGCCGACGACCGTAACGTCAACGTGGCGCCGGATGTCAGCTACAAATTCGTCGGTCAGGCGCCGAGCGACCTGAGCCAGCGCCCGATCGTAGTCGGTTTCGGCCCGTGCGGGATATTTGCCGGCCTGCTGCTGGCGCAGATGGGCTTCAAGCCGATCATCCTCGAACGTGGCACCGAAGTCCGTCAGCGCACCAAGGACACCTGGGGTCTGTGGCGTAAAAGCGTGCTCAACCCCGAGTCCAACGTGCAGTTCGGCGAAGGCGGCGCGGGTACGTTCTCCGACGGCAAGCTGTACAGCCAGATCAAGGATCCGAAGTTCCTTGGCCGTAAAGTCCTGCACGAGTTCGTCAAGGCCGGCGCGCCGGAAGAAATCCTCTACGTCAGCAAACCGCACATCGGTACGTTCCGTCTGACCGGCATGGTCGAGACCATGCGTGAAGAGATCCGCGCCCTGGGTGGCGAAGTGCGCTTCCAGGAGCGCGTCACCGATGTGCTGATCGAAGACGGCCAACTGGTCGGCGTCGAGTTGGCGAGCGGCGAAACCCTGCATTCGAAACACGTGGTTCTGGCCCTCGGCCACAGTGCCCGCGATACCTTCCGCATGCTCCACAGCCGTGGCGTGTTCATGGAAGCCAAGCCGTTCTCGGTGGGTTTCCGCATCGAACACCCGCAGTCGCTGATCGACCGTGCGCGGCTGGGCAAGTACGCCGGCCACCCGAAACTCGGTGCTGCCGACTACAAACTGGTGCACCACGCCAAGAACGGCCGTTCGGTCTACAGCTTCTGCATGTGCCCGGGCGGCACCGTAGTGGCGGCGACGTCCGAGCCGAATCGCGTGGTCACCAACGGCATGAGCCAGTACTCGCGTAACGAGCGCAACGCCAACTCCGGGATCGTCGTCGGCATCACCCCGGAAGTCGATTACCCGGGCGGCCCGCTGGCCGGTATCGAGTTGCAGGAGCGTCTGGAATCCCACGCGTTCATCCTCGGCGGCAGCGATTACAAAGCCCCGGCGCAACTGGTCGGCGACTTCATCAACGGCATCCCGTCGACCGAACTGGGCGAAGTCGAGCCATCGTACAAACCGGGCGTGGCCCTGGGCGACCTGGCCCTGGCGCTGCCGGACTTTGCCATCGAAGCGATTCGTGAAGCATTGCCGGCGTTCGAAAAGCAGATTCGCGGCTACTCGCTGCACGATGCGGTCTTGACCGGCATCGAGACTCGCACCTCGTCGCCGCTGCGCATCACGCGTAACGAGTCGCTGCAGAGCATGAACGTCAAAGGTCTGTTCCCCGCGGGTGAAGGCGCGGGTTATGCCGGTGGGATTCTGTCGGCGGGTGTGGACGGGATTCGGATTGCCGAGGCCGTGGCGCGGGACATTCTCGGTCTGGAAGCCTGATACATCTGTCTTGAAGTAACACCAACCTCCTGTGGGAGCGGGCTTGCTCGCGAATGCGGTGGGTCAGTCGACGACAATGTTGACTGACCCACCGCATTCGCGAGCAAGCCCGCTCCCACATTGGTTTCTGTGTTACTTCAGATATTGGCGCGCAGGACTGAAGTCGGCAACGGCTCACCTTTCTCGGCACTCGCCGCCACCGCTGCAATCAATCCCTCCAGCTCATAGCCCTGCGCCTTCAGCCAGCCCTGATCGTAATAGGTGTCGGCATAGCGCTCGCCGCCATCGCACAGAATCGCCACGATCGACCCCGACTCCCCCGCCGCTTTCATCTGCTGCGCCGCCATCAGTGCGCCGATCAGGTTGGTGCCGCTCGACCCGCCGACATGCCGTCCCAGACGCTGCGCCAGATAATGCATGGCCGCCAGCGACAAGGCGTCAGGCACCTTGACCATCGCATCGATAACCTTGGGCAGGAACGACGCTTCCACCCGAGGCCGGCCAATGCCTTCGATCCGCGAACCGCAGTCCAGACGCAGGCTCGCGTCTCCGGTCTGGTAATAATCGAAGAACACCGAGCGCTCGGCGTCGGCGCACAGCACCCGGGTGCAATGCTGGCGGTAACGCACATAACGACCGAGGGTCGCGGTGGTGCCGCCGGTGCCGGGGCTGGAAATCAGCCAGCTCGGTTCCGGGTGTTTCTCGAAACGCATCTGCTGGAAGATCGACTCGGCGATGTTGTTGTTCGCCCGCCAGTCGGTGGCCCGCTCGGCGTAGGTGAACTGGTCGATGAAGTGGCCGCCATGCTCGCGGGCCAGACGTTCGGATTCGGCGTAAATCTGCGTCGGATCTTTCACCAGATGGCTCTGACCACCGTAGAAGGCGATCTGCGCGATCTTCTCTTTCGAGGTGGTCGCCGGCATCACCGCAATGAACGGCAAACCGAGCATACGCGCGAAATACGCCTCGGAAATCGCCGTCGAACCGCTTGACGCCTCGATCACCGGCGCGCCGGGTTTGAGCCACCCGTTACACAACGCATAAAGGAACAACGACCGCGCCAGACGATGTTTGAGGCTGCCGGTGGGATGGCTGGATTCGTCCTTGAAGTACAGCTCAATTCCCGCAAAACCTGGCAGCGGCAAGGGGATCAGATGGGTGTCGGCGCTGCGCTGGAAGTCCGCTTCGATGATGCGGATGGCTTCGCGGGCCCACTGGCGGTTGTCACTCATGGTCATGCTCTCGTTGAGTCGGGCAGGAGTAGCCTTGTCACAGGCTCAGTCCCCCAGCATAGGAAAAAACCGGCAAGGCTCACAGATACAGCTGAGGCTCAATTCATCCACCAACTGCCAGGTTCTGGGCAAATGGGTATCAGGCTTTTGCTGTAATTGCGCAGAACCTATCCCCCCGTTCTTTGAACTGAAGCGGCCTGCTCGCCCCCCTGCCTGACAAATAGCGAACAATCCGCACTTAATCAAAGATCCGTCCTACAGCCAGCATTTGTCCGCTTCGTTAACGTCGCACAGCCCTTTAGAAGGGTTGTCGATGGATGAACGAAAGGACGCTCAGTGGCTCGCAACAAGGACATTCCCCGGGTCCCCAACCCGCCGGCGGGCGACGGGCATCACGTCACCTGGCGCTACATGACGGCCACTGAACTGGCCGAGCGCGAAGCCCGACAAAACGCTTACGACGCCATGCTGGCGCGGCAGGAGGCTTTCGAGCGCAGTCGAGAGGTTGCGGCGAAAAAGCCTGATCCCGTACGCGCCGGGTGCGTGTTCGCCAAGTCCTGCAAGTTGCCGGACGCGATCATCGATTACTCGAATCCTTCGGGGATGGTGCCGACCGACAGCCTGAAAGATTACGGAGATCTGGTCCTGCTCGGCGGCCGTGAAGCCGATGACAGCGGCGGCGTTCCACTCAAGAAAATCAGCGGCACTGCCATCCCGGCAGGCCTGGGCACCTTCGCCCTTGCGGGTGAGGCGTTCAAGGCATTGCCCGCCATCGCTTCCGCCGCCGTTGTGACCCCTTTGGTCGGGCTGGTGGCGTTGCTCATGCCATCGAACCTGGGCGACAGCGCCCTCTACACCGAAGACCAGTTGCTCGCCCTCAGACAGGCTCGAACCCGCGTGCGCCTACATGTCGAACAACAGGCCGACGGCAGCCTCAAGGGTTATGGTTTCTACACCGGCAAGAATCGCGACTGGGAAATGGTCGATGTCGCGCAGTTCACCGCACGTGATAACCGCTTTGTCGCAGACCTCGGCGAAGGCATCGAACTGATCTGGACGCCCGCCGTGGACGGCTCCGACATCCTCGGCATCCCCGCGCTGGAGGCCGCTCCGCAGGCACCGCATATCTGGGTGTACCCACCAACGAAAGCGGCGGACGAGATTCTGGTGAATCCGGTTTATCCGCCGGAGTATCGGGATTTCATTCTGGTGTTTCCGGCGGATTCGGGGGTTCGGCCGGTTTACATTGTGCTCAGTCGAGCTCGCGACCATGCCTACTACGACCACCCGAAGACGCTACCTGCGTTTCCTGATGCAGTCAGAGTGAAGTCCAAGTCATCGGTTCAGGGTGGAGGAAAGCGGCGAGCACGCTGGGTAGACCGCAAAGGTCGGATCTATGAATGGGATTACAAAAGCAATGCTGTAGAAAAATACGACAAACTGGGAACCACTCATTTGGGTGAGTTCAATCATATTACTGGTGAACAAACCGGGCCTGCCGAGCCGGATAGAAGAACCTCTAGAAATTAAGGGACTAAAACATGCGTTACCTTTCAATAACCGGGTTTTACCCTGACGAATTCCAAGACAGCTCGCTACAGTTTGAAATGGATATCAACGGTAGCGAAATGAATGAAAAGGTTGCACAGCTCATTGAATCCAAGCCACTTAACGAACTGGAGCCTGGAGAGTTGTTATTGAGCCGGGATCAAGTAAGCGCATTGGAGGTCCTGCTGAAAGTCAGCTTCCCAAAGGGTCTGGAGTATTTTATGGGTACCTGTGCCCAGCACTAAGCAGTCGAATTGAAACAAACAAAAAACCCCGACCAGTCACCTGATCGGGGTTTTTCTTTACCGCTCGTTGCCGCTTAGTGCGAAACGCGGCTGGTGCCACCGACGGTGGAGATGCGCACGCGCTCACCAACACGGAACACTTCGTTTTCCTGAACCTGTTGCACGTAGGCGCGCATGCTGCCGTCGTCTTCGCGCACGGTGATTTCCACGCCCTGGGTGCGGGTCAGGCCTTCTTCAGTCGCGGAACCGATCAGACCACCGGCCACAGCACCGATGACCGCCGCGACGATGCTGCCTTTGCCGCCACCGATGGCGCTGCCGCCGACACCGCCGACCACTGCGCCTGCAGCGCCGCCGATCGGGGTCTTGGTGCCTTCGATTTTCACCGGACGCAGGGATTCGATGGTGCCCATGCGAATCGTCTGCACACGACGCGCTTCGTCACGGGAGTAGGAGTCACCGGTCAGGCTCGACTGGCAGCCGGTCAGCAACATCGCCATCGTGGAAAAGGAAGCAACCAGCAGAACAGACTTACGCATAGCATCAACTCCAAAAGAACATGTGTTCATTAAACCCCGCTGCTTGACGCCTGTCACGACGCAGCCCGGATAAACTTGATTTTATTCAGGCCCGGTACAGGCACCTGCAAACTCACCCAACAGTAGCGCCAAATCGCTCAATCCGCCCTGCCGACCCAAGGATTTTCATGGATTACCTGATCATTTTCGTCACCACCGTCGCCGGTCTGTACTTCCATTGGTGGCTGTACGTGCGGATCAAACGCTGGATGGATCGTGATCTGGCCCTGTCGCTGGCGGGCAAGGATGAGGGCAAGCGCGCCTTCATGCTAGAACAACTGGCCCATGCCCGGGCGCAGAAAATCAAGCGTCGGGACTTGCCGAAGTGGCTTGAGGCCACTGCGGCAGGCTATCCCGCTCGGTAGACTGCTTAAGGCGCCAGACGTTCAAGAATCCAGTTGGCGCCCTGCAAACGGTAGTTCAGGCGATCATGCAGACGACTTGGACGGCCTTGCCAGAACTCGATGCGCTCCGGCAGCAGACGATAACCGCCCCAGTGTTCCGGACAGTCGGGCTGGGTGTCGCTGAAGCGCTGTTCAGTCGCCTTGAGCAGATCTTCCAGCTCGCCACGCCCGTTGATCACCCGGCTCTGCGGTGAGGCCCAGGCGCCGAGCCGGCTGCCCAGCGGTCGCACCTGATAATACGCGTCGGACTCTTGCGGCGTGACCTTGACCACCCGCCCTTCGATGCGCACCTGGCGCTCCAGGGTTGGCCAGAAAAATGTCATGGCCGCGAAAGGATTCGCCGCCAGATGCTGGCCCTTGGCGCTGTCGTAGTTGGTGAAAAAGGTGAAGCCCTGCGCGTCCAGGCCCTTGAGCAGCAGAATGCGGCAATGCGGTCGACCGTCCGCATCGACCGTGGCCAGGGTCATGGCGTTGGCCTCCACCGGTGCCTGTTCGGTTTTTACCGCGTCGGCAAACCATTGGTGGAACAGCGCAAACGGTTCGCCCGGGGCTTGCGCCTCGGTCAGTCCGTCCCGGGTGTAATCACGACGCATATCTGCCAGAGCCTGGGTCATGGCGCATTCCTTTTCGTTAGCGGATCACTGCTTGGAAGTATCGCTTGCAGCAACTTTCTTGTCAGTCGCTGCGGCTTTGGCCGGGGCGGTTTTCTTGGCAGGGGTTTTTGCCGGTGCCTTGGTCGCCGCTTTTTTCGCCGGCGCCTTGGCGGCGGCTTTCTTCGCTGGAGCCTTTTTGGTTGCAGGTACGGCGGCCTTCGAAGCAGCCGGCGCCGGAGTTACCGGTTTGGCTGCAGGCTTGACGTCCTGTGCGGCAAGCATCGTGGTCGGTGCCGGCGCCGGCATGTTGTACTTGCTCAGCAGCGCAACCATGGTGTTTTGCGGGGTCACCAGCAGTTCGACGCGACGGTTCAGGGCACGGCCTTCGGCGCTGTCGTTGGCGGCACGCGGGGCATCGCCACCCATGCCACGCAGCATCAGGCGATCGCGCTGCAAGCCGCTCAAGCGGAAGATCGCCGCTACGGACTGGGCGCGCTCCTGGCTGAGTTTGACGTTGGCCGGCGCGGCACCGGTGTTGTCGCTGTGACCAAGCACCAGGACTGCGGTTTTCGGGTCAGCTTCGAGGATTTTCGCGACATTGGTGAACGGGCTGAGGGTCACCGGCAGCAGCATCGCTGGACGCTTCGGGTTGAACGAGCCTTCAACCGGCGCGATCACCACCAGCACGTTGTCACGGCGCTCAAGTTGCAGATTGCTGTCCTTGATCGCTGCACGCAGACGTGGCTCGTAGTCATCCAGCCAGGCCTGGGTGACTTTCGGGTCAGGCATCGGCACCACTTTGGCAGTGGATTGATCCTTGCCGCCGAACGGCCACCACCACTTCGTGCCGGTGTCGGCATCGGACTTGGCCACTACCGCCGGTTTGGCTTCTGGTTTGACTTCGGGTTTCACCTCGGCTTTGGCCGCCGCATCATCGGAACCGCCGAACGGCCAGTACCAGTGGCTGCTGCTTTCAGTCTTGGCCACAGGTGCGGTCGCGGCAGGTTTGAGCGGCGCCGGGGCTACGGCAGGAGCCGGGGCTGGGGCCGGCTCTTTGGCCGCCACTTTGTCGGAGGATCCGAACGGCCACCAGCTACCGCCGTCCGCATCGTTTTTAGGAGTCTGTGCACAACCGGTGATCGCAACACACAGGGCCAGGGCGAGAGTTTTTTTGGATGACATTGAAAATCCACAAAGTGAAGTAATGAAAAATCAGAGCTCTTTTGCCCGGATAAACTGACGCTTTGAATCGAAAAACCGGATCTGGTTCCAACCCTGGAACCTCATGTAAAGCTTTACAGACAAGTGGCAAGTACCCGCGCCAGTTGCTGCGCGCGCGGATCCATCAAGACGTACGGCCCAAGGGTATTTGTCACAAAACCGAACGCGACATCGTGCTCAGGATCAGCAAAACCCACTGAACCGCCCGCCCCCGGATGACCAAACGCCCGCGGGCCGAGGCCGTAGGTGGCGTTCGCCATGTCGGGTTGATCGAGCATGCAGCCCAGACCGAAGCGGGTGCGGGTCAGCAGGGTCTTGTCCTCGCCGTAGCTGTGTTCGCGGGTCAGCTCTTCGAGCATTTCGCTTTCAAGCAGGCTGCCGTCGAGCAAACCGGCGTAGAAACCGGCCAGGCTGCGCGCGTTGCCATGACCATTGGCGGCCGGCTGCTGCATGCGGCGCCATTCCGGTTTGTTGGTGCTGGTGAGCACCGACGGCGGATTGGTGAAGGCGCGAGTGGTCATGGCGGTCGGTTCGCGCATGGTCACTTGCAACAGGCGCTGGGCCGCGGCATCGCCGACGTTGCCCTTGCCCCGAGCGATGTGCGCCACGCGGTAGAACTCTTCGTCAGCCAGACCGACGTGGAAATCCAGCCCCAGCGGCTTGGCGACGCGGGCGACGATCGACTCGCCCGGCCCGCGACCGTCAGCGCGACGCAGCAACTCCCCGACCAGCCAGCCATAGGTGATGGCGGCATAGCCGTGGCCGGTGCCCGGCGTCCACCACGGCGCTTCGGCCGCAAGGGCGTCGACCATGGTCTGCCATTCGTAGAGGGCGGCGGGCGCCAGCAACTCGCGCAGGGCCGGCAGACCGGCCTGATGGCAAAGCAATTGGCGCAGGGTGACGGATTCTTTACCGGCGGCAGCGAATTCCGGCCAGTAGCGGGCAACCGGTGCATCCAGTTGCAGTTTGCCTTCGGCCACCAATTGCAATGCGGTGACCGCGGTAAAGGTCTTGGTGCAGGAAAACAGGTTGGCGATGGTGTCGCTGTGCCAGGCCTCGGTTCCGTCCTTGTCGGCAGTACCGGACCAGAGGTCGAGGACGGTTTCTCCGCCGACCTTGATGCACAGGGCTGCGCCGCGTTCCTGGGGATCGTCGAACAGTGCCGCGAAAGCCTCGCGCACCGCTTCGAATTGAAGCTCGTAATGTCCCTGAATCTGCACCCGCAACTCCCCCGCGAAAACGCTCTACAAAGTGGCCCGCATTGTTCCAGCCCTTGAGGGATTTGGGAACAGCTGCGGGCCGGACGGTTACTTCCAGATGTTTGCTGAGACGGCTGCCGCCTTCGCGAGCAAGCCCGCTCCCACATTTGATCTCTGCGGCACTGGAGATCAGTGTGGGAGCGGGCTTGCTCGCGAAGAACGATGACGCGGTCTAAACCTTAATGACCATTGCCCGAATGCCCACCGGCATGCCCGCCCCCCGGGCCTTTGCCAGCTTCACCCTTGCGCCCGCCCTCCGCTTCATGACCGGCAGCGGCGGCCTTCTCAGCCTCTTTGCCCAACTGATCAACTGCCTGCAAATTGCTCTTGCGCACCGCCTCGACAAAGCCCTGATACGGCAGATCGGTAATCCCCACCAGGCCGAAGTGCCCGTTCTCGCCATCGAGCAGACGCCCGGTCACCGGTTGATCCAGATACTGGAACCAGTGCACGCCGACAATCGACGGTTCACTCAATGCCTGTTTGAGGAAGTTGGCATACGCCGGGCCGCGATCTTCTTCCCGCGCCAGTTGCGTCACGCCACCCCAGAACGGGCCACGATCACTGGAGCCGAAGTTGAATTCGGTGATCAGTACCGGTTTGTCGAGGGCACGCAGAGCGGCGAAGTCATAGCCGTCCTGTGGTTTCAGCGTGTACATGTTGAAACTCAACACGTCGCAATACTGCGCGCAGGACGCCACCGCTTCCGGAGTGCTGGTGGCGAAACGGCCGCCGAGCAGCAGCTGATTCGGCGCGTGCCATTTCAGCGAATCGGAGATGGTTTTGAAGTAGGTGTCGGCGAACACTTTCTGGAAGTATTTGAAGTCGTTTTCGATTTCCGGGTGCTCCGGATTCGGCATTGGTGGCACGAAACCCGGGTCTTCCATCAATTCCCACGCCGGCAGATCAATGCCCCACGCTTTCGACAGGCCCGCCTGGTTGCGGTACTTGTCGCGCAGTTGCTTGAGGAATGCGCGCTTGGCCGGCACGTCGGTGGTCATTTTCAATGTGCCGTAGGCCAGGGCGTAGCGCGACTGCGGGTCGTCGCCGGGGCCGGCCCAGGCCAGTTCGTTGTCGGCGTAGTAGCCGATCAGCCACGGATCATCACGATGATCGCGGGCAGCAATGGCCACAGCACGCTCGGTGGCCATGGCGAAACGCGGGTCGAACGGGTCAGGCATGCCGCCCCACCAGTCGCTGCCGGTGCTGATGCTGGTGTAGTCGCCGACGATCGACAGCGGCAAGGTGTACGGCACCCGCTCGGCGTCGGCGAGCGAGTCGGCACTCCAGTTGCCGACGGTGTTGAAACCCCAGGCCTGCAGGCGATCGAGGGTGTGCGTGGCCCACTTCTGCTGATCGACCGTGGCCTTGCACGGCGCAGCGACGGGTTGATCGGCAGCCTTTTCAGCAGTCGTCGCTACGGCGTCTGTTTTCGCCGCTGCGGCGACACCGGCCTTCGCCTCGTTTGACTTTGGCACAGGCTCGGCAGCTCTTACTGCGGTTTCTTCAACCGCACCAGCCTTGGCCGCTTCAGCAATTCCGGCCTTGGTATCGCTGTCCGGTTTGCAGGGCTCGCCGTAAACCCGCTGCAGGTTGGCGCCATAGAAGTCGTACCAGCGCCCGTTGCCATAGCCACGGCCCTGATCGGCACCGTTGCCGCCACGGTTGTCGCCCTCGCCGAAATGGCTGGCGAGCGGCTCGTCGGCCTTGGGCAGGGATTCGAACATCCACTCACGCCCGGCCACGTAAGTCTGGTTGACCTGCGGGCTGACGGTGTTGACCCCCAGCGAATAGAACGGATGTCCTTCAGGGGTCACCAGATACCAGCGACCGTCACGTTTTTCAGTGCGGAAAAAGCCGCTGGCCTTGAACGCCGGGCCTTTGTTCCAGCCGCCGAACTTGTCCAGCGAAGACTTTTCGCGCTCGGCCAACCAGGTCTTCAGCTGTTGCTGTTCCTTGGCGGCGGCGGATTTCAGTTGTTCGTCGTTGCTGACTTTTTCCGGCCATTTGCTGCGGGTCGATTGACCGTAGGCATCCACCAGATTGCCGTAGACGGCCTGGGTCACAGCATCGCCGTCCTGCACGCCGAAACGCTCGAGCAGCAGGCTCTGCGCAGCTTTCGGCTGATTCATCCACAGGCTCACCGACACCACCTGACTGCGGTCCAGCTCACCGCTGCTGCTGGCCAGCAGAATCCGCTGGCCATCGACGGTCATCGGCATCGGCGGCCCGGCCTTCATGCCCTGGCTCAGTGGCGAAGTCGCCACCAGCGGCACCAAAAGGGTTTGCGCCGGGCCGGCCGGCAGGTCGACGCGGCTGGTCAGGGTCTGGCCGTTGTTGCTCTGGATTTGCACATAGACCGTCACGGCCCAGTTCATTGCACTCTGCAGACGCAGGCTCATCATGCCCGACTGCGACCAGTCCCAGGCGCCGGTTTGCGGAGTCAGGCGCAGGGTCGGACGGGCTACCGGGTTGAACGTCACTCGGCGCAACACTTCACCTTCAGGGGTTTGCTCGGCGTTGGCTTGTGGCAGGTCAGTGTTTTCGGTGACGACTTTCACCACGTCGGCAGGACGGACGAAGTTGAACAGGGTCTGCTGACCCGCAGGCGCCGCCAGTAACGGGGCAGCGAAAATCAAGGCGAATACGGCAGGCAACGAACGGCGAATCATAAGAACGGAGTTCTCCCTAACGACCAACTAAGGCCAATGGAAAAGCATGGCAGAGAGATAGACAGCGCGGCGGGCAAAACTGCCCACCGTTGTCTCAAGATATTTCACGACGGAATGGCGGCAACGCATTGAGGATCGCCTTGCCGTAGCGCTGGGTGACCAGGCGCCGATCGAGCAAGGTGATGGTGCCGCGGTCCTCTTCGGTACGCAGCAGACGCCCGCAGGCCTGAACCAGTTTCAGCGAGGCATCGGGCACCGAGATTTCCATGAACGGATTGCCGCCCCGGGCCTCGATCCACTCCGACAGCGCCGCCTCGACCGGGTCGTCCGGCACCGAGAACGGGATCTTGGCGATCACCACGTGCTCGCAGTACGCCCCCGGCAAGTCCACCCCTTCGGCGAAACTGGCAAGACCGAACAGCACGCTGGAATCGCCGCCATCGACCCGCGCCTTGTGCTTGTTCAGGGTTTCCTGTTTCGACAGGTTGCCTTGAATGAACACTTGCTTGCGCCAGTCGCGGTCGAGGCCATCGAACACGTCCTGCATCTGTTTGCGCGAGGAGAACAGCACCAGCGTGCCGCGCGAGCCTTCGACCAGATCCGGCAACTCGCGGATGATCGCCGCGGTGTGAGCAGCGGCGTCGCGTGGGTCGGCCTTCAGATCCGGCACCCGCAGCACGCCGGCGTCGGCATGATGGAACGGGCTCGGCACCACGGCAGTGACCGCTTTTTTCGGCAGACCGGCACGCATGCGGAACCGGTCGAAAGTGCCCAGTGCCGTCAAGGTTGCCGAGGTCACCAGGCAGCCGTAGGCCACGTTCCACAGGCTGCGGCGCAAGGTTTCTGCGGCGAGAATCGGGCTGGCGTTGACCTCGATGTCGAACAGCGAACCGCTCTCGGCCAGTGTCAGCCAGCGCGCCATCGGCGGGCTGTCTTCCGGGTCTTCGGCGGTAAATGCAGTCCACAATTCCCAGTTGCCCGACGCCCGCGACAACAGGCTGCCGAACAGCGGATACCACTCCTCGGCCTGATTGCTGGCGATGCCGATGTTGACCTCGCCGTCCATGCCTTCCTTGAGCAGGTCGGTCAGGCGGGTGAACAGATCGTTGAGCCGCGAATAGCCTTTTTTCAACTCGATGCCCATTTCGCGCATGTGCTCGGGAATCACCCCGCCGACGAAACGATGGCGTGGCCGCTCGCGACCTTCGACGTCTTCGCCGGGTTTGAAATCGGCAATCTGCTCGCACGCGGTGAACATGAACTGCTGCTGGGTCTTGATCTCGCGCGCCAGCTCGGGCACTTGCTCGATCAGCTTGCCGAGATCGCCCGGCAACGGATGCTGGGCCAACAATTTGGTGAGGTTCTTCGCGGTGGTTTCCAGCCAGTCGGCGGTGGAACGCAGGCGCGTGTAGTGGGCGAAGTGGCCGATGGCCTTGTCCGGCAGGTGATGGCCTTCGTCGAACACGTAAATGGTGTCACGCGGATCCGGTAGTACCGCGCCGCCGCCCAAAGCGAGGTCAGCCAGCACCATGTCGTGGTTGGTGACGATCACGTCGACCTTGCCCATGCCTTCGCGCGCCTTGTAGAAAGCGCATTGGCCGAAGTTCGGGCAGTGGCGATTGGTGCACTGGCTGTGATCGGTGGTCAGGCGCGCCCAGTCGGCGTCTTCCAGCGCGTTGGGCCAGCTGTCGCGGTCGCCGTCCCATTTATTGCCGGCGAGCTTCTCGATCATGCTGGTAAACAGCTTCTGACTCGCCTCGTCGACCTCGATCTTGAAGCCTTCTTCTTCGAACAGCTGGGCGGTGGCGGTTTGCGCGTGGCCTTCCTGCAGCAGCATGTCGAGCTTGGACAGGCACATGTAGCGACCACGGCCCTTGGCCAGCGCGAAGCTGAAGTTCAGCCCGCTGTTGCGCATCAGGTCGGGCAAGTCCTTGTAGACGATCTGCTCTTGCAGGGCCACGGTCGCGGTGGCGATCACCAGGCGCTTGCCGGCCAGCTTCGCCGTCGGGATCGCCGCCAGGCTGTAGGCCACGGTCTTGCCGGTACCGGTGCCGGCTTCCACCGCGACAATCGCGGGGTCGCCACTGCGCCGGCCTTCGTCGTCGGTGTCGATATCCCCGAGGACTTTGGCGATTTCAGCGATCATCAGGCGCTGGCCGTAACGCGGCTTGAGGCTCTTGGCTTCAAGAAAACGCGAATAGGCGCCCTGGATCGTGGTTTTGAGTTCAGTGCTGATCATTGATTGTCGGGCGCTAAAAACGCTGGATAAATTTTCAGTGGTTTCGGATGGCGGCTATCATACCCCGCTAATTAATCCCGCGCAGAACGGAGTGCCCCAATGACACCTTTTAGCCTCGTTTATCCGCTGCATGTCCTGTCCGCCCTGGTCTGGGTCGGCGGCATGTTTTTCGCCTGGATGGTCCTGCGCCCGGCGGCTGTAAAGGCTCTCGACGGCCCTGGCCGCCTGACCTTGTGGGTGGAAGTGTTTCAAGGTTTTTTTCGTTGGGTCTGGGTCGCGGTGATCCTGTTGCCGATCAGCGGCGTGGGCATGCTGCATTTGCAGCAAGTGGGCTTTGAGACCGCACCGAAATACGTGCAGGTGATGATCGGGCTGTATGTAGTGATGACCGCACTGTTCATCCGGATTCAGGGTTTGATGCTGCCGGAGTTGCGCAAGGCCGTTGAGGCGAAGGACTGGTCGGCGGGTGCGGCGGTGCTGGGTCGGATTCGCCGGGTGGTGGGGATCAACTTGATCGTCGGGTTGGTGCTGGTGGCGATTGCCGCGGCGCGGCCGATGTTCTGACCCACCCCATTTTTTGCGCTGTGAACACTTTTGTGGTGAGGGGATTTATCCCCGATGGCGCGCGAAGCGGCCCCAAATCAGCTGACGCGTTCAATCTGAAGAAACGCGGTATCTGGAGTGGGCTGCTTCGCAGCCCATCGGGGATAAATCCCCTCACCTCAATTGTGAACAGTGCTGTTATTCAGAGGCGCTGCACAGTCACCGCCCCCGCCGCACCCACCGGCCCAGGCTGACCATCCGCACCGGCCTTGCCGTTCTTGCCGCCATCGGCGCGATACACCAGGCAGCCCTTGGACTGGCCGCCCTTGCCCGCCTTACCGCCAACACCCGCTGGACCACCGGCGCCGCCCGCAACGTTGACCTTGATCAGCTCGGCCGGAAACTCGCGCGGCACTTCAAGACGCACCAACGCACCCGGTGCGCCCGGCTGGCCGTCACTACCATTGCTGCCGTCAAAACCATGACCGGCCGCGCCCCAGGTGCAGCCCGGATCTTCGCCGTTGCCGCCATCCAGGCCGACGAAACCCGGTGCACCGGTGCCGCCACGGGCATCGACAAACAGTTTTGGCGCGTTCAGTGCCTTGAACTGCAAATTCAGATTACGCCCGGCACGGGCGGCTTTTTCATAGGTACCCGGCGCACCGCGTGCGGTGATCAGGCTGCCTTCGGACAGTTCGGCACGAATGACTTTCATGTCCAGCGCCTGTTCACTCGGGACGATCGCGATGCGCGCTTCATGGCCCAGGCGCAATTCGCCGACGGTCAGCTCGGTCACATTGGCAGGAATCAGCAAGGTGCCATAGTCCGCCACGTCCAGCCGTTCCAGCTGCAAGGTGCTGGCGGTGTTGGGCAAACGCATCAGGGAGTTGGTTTCGACGCTGACCACCTGGGCGCAGGCCAGAGGACTGATGAGTGCAGCGAGCAGGCAAAGTTTACGCATGGGAAGAAGCCTCCGGAGCGGCCGGGGCCGGGATGGTTTGCAGGTGAAAAACGCCGAACAGCAGGATGCGCAGACGGTCGCGCCACGGGTTGGGACGCCCTTTGAGGCGCGAGAAAAGCAACTCCAGCACATGCAGCGCCAGCAGCGAGGCACCGGCCAGATTGACCAGCGCATGCAGCGGATGCACAAACGGCAGCAGCAGATTGACCACCACCACGCACCAGAACAGCAGGGTCAGCAAACGCCCCAGCCCCCAGAAAACCTTCATACGCTCCCCCGTGTCGGAATTATTCTTTGGGCGCACAGTAACGGCTTACGCGGGGGATAAGCCAGAGGGGCAAAAGAAAAAACATTTGTCAGTCGTCGGATCGCTGCCGGTTCGACGACGATCGTCGACCGGCAGCTCTAGCCTGCGGACTACAGACAAGTCCTAGCGATTGATATGCAACTCCACCCGACGGTTTTTTGCCCGTCCCTCGTCCGTTGCGTTGTCAGCCACCGGCTCGCTCTCGCCGCGTCCTTCACTGGTCAGTTTTTCCGGCGCCAGGCCCTGACTCAGCAGGTACGCCGCCACGCTGCTGGCGCGTCGTTCCGACAGTGCCTGGTTATAGGCGTCCGAACCTTTACTGTCGGTATGACCGATGACCTTGATGCTGACCACGTCGGCGTTGCGCAATTTGTCCATCAGCGTATCGAGCTGGGCCTTGGCGGCCGGGGTCAGATCCGACTTGTCGAAATCGAACAACACATTACCGGCATCGCTGAGGGTGATGACTTCCGATTGCGGCGCAGGTTCGGGAGCTTTTGCAGTGACCGGATATTGCGGCAGCGGACAGCCGCGATGATCGACCGGGGTATTGGCCGGGGTGTCAGGGCAACGGTCGCGGCGGTCGAACACGCCATCGCCGTCTTCATCGCCATCCTGGGCATAACAGATCAGCCCGCCAGTCAGAATCCCCAACGCCGCACCGCCACCGGCCCAGCCGCCACTTTCAATGGCGCCAAGACCGCCACCGACCAGCCCGCCGATCAGGCTGCAGATCGGCCACGTACGTTGATTGAGGGGGGCATCGCCATCGCTATGAGTGGCGCAACCGGTGAGCAGGCTGCCCAGCAGCAGCACCGGCAAGACGGACCTTGAGAAAACAGTCATTGTGAAAGCTCCTGTGTCACCGGCCCATACCGGTTACACAGGAGTAAAGACCCGCATCCGCGACTGCACAAGCCGCGGATGCGAGAGGGGCTAGCGGACGATTTTGATTTCGGTACGACGGTTCTGTGCGCGACCGTCTGCGGTTTTGTTATCCGCCACTGGCTGGCTTTCACCCATGCCCGAGACCGAAACGAAGCTGGCACGCGGCACACCCTGCTGGATCAGGTATTCCACCACCGAGTGCGCACGGCGATCCGACAGCTTTTTGTTGTAGGCATCGCTGCCGACGCTGTCGGTGTGGCCGGTCACGGTCAGTTGCGCCGTGGACGACTCTTGTTTCAGGCGCGTGGCGACTTTATCCAGCACCTGTTTGTCGGAGCCGGTCAGGGTGGCTTTGTCGAACTGGAAGTGCACATCGCGAATGACGATAGTTTCTTCCTTGACCACAACGGCCTCTTCTACCACTGGCGCAGGGGCAGGTGGTGGGCAGCCGTCAGCATCGACCTGCACGCCTTTAGGCGTGTGCGGGCACTTGTCGCGACTGTCCGGCACACCATCGCCGTCTTCGTCGCCATCACCGTGCACCCAGCAATAGGCGGCTGCCGTACCACCGACCACCAGCGCGCCATAACCGGCCCACGCCGAACTTTCCGTCGCGCCGAGACCGGCACCGACTACACCACCGACCGCCGCACAGGTCGGCCAGTCGGTTTTCTGCAAACCTGCGCAACCAGTCAACACACTGGTTAGCAGAATCAAAGGTAATGCTGTCCGAACTATGCTCATCTGGTTTTCTCCTGAGGGATCGGCTTAGAACCGATTCACGGAGTAAAGACCGGAGTTTTAATCTCCGCCAGCAATAGGCCACTGGCATTTGGGACCGTGTTCACAGGGATTCGGCACTTTTGCCGCCCGCGGCAAATCGGGGTCTAGGCCGGATCCGTCTGGCGCGCTAGTCTTGGCGATCTGATTGAGGAGCTTCGATGAACGTCGCCATTTCTTCGCGCACGCCGCAACAGGCGCTGGCCGCTTTACTGGATCGCTATGCCCCGGCGCGTCTGCTGCTGATCGGCGCCAGCGAATTTCCGGCGCTCGCCGCTTTCAAGCAGGCACATCCAGACACCTGCGTGGCCCACGCCGCACCCGGTGCATTGCCCGCCGAACTCGCGGCGCGGCGCTTCGACCTGGCGCTGGTGGTCGATTGCCTTGAGCACCTGCCCAAGCGTGACGGCTTGAATCTGCTGGGCGGGATTCGCAACCTCAACGCCAGCCGCATTGCAGTGCTGGCGGATCTGCCGGCCAGCGGCTGGCAGGAAACCGATTTCTACTCGCTGGCGCTGCAGGCCAGTGAACGCTTCCAGCGTGACGATCAGGTACTGACCCTGTTCACCTATGATCTGCTTGACTACAAACAAGTCCCCGACTGGCTCAACTCGCGATTCTGGGCCAATCCGGAAAACTTCGGCAAATACTGGTGGTAATGCAATGAGTACAGCCATTTGCCCGTGCGGCAGCGGCAACCTGCTGGAGGCCTGCTGCGGCCACTATCACGAAGGCCACCCGGCGCCTTGCGCCGAAGCGCTGATGCGTTCGCGCTACAGCGCCTACGTGCTGGGGCTGATCGATTATCTGGTGGCCACCACCCTGCCCGCCCAGCAGGCCGGTCTGGATCGCCAGTCGATCAGCGCCTGGAGCGCGCAGAGCACCTGGCTCGGCCTTGAGGTCGAAAGCTCGGAAGTGTTCGGCGGCCAACCCGAGCATGCCTTCGTCACCTTTACCGCGCGCTGGCACGACAGCCAGGGCGAACACAGCCACCGCGAGCGCTCCTCGTTCGTGCAAAACGCCGGGCGCTGGTACTTCATCGACCCGACCGTGCAGTTGAAGCTGGGGCGCAATGACGCGTGCCCGTGTGCCAGCGGGCAGAAGTTCAAGAAGTGCTGTGCGGGGTATTTCGGCGCATAAAGGGAAGTGCCGACTAGACTGGGGCACAAAGGGAGTTTTTTCGATGCTCGGTCACTGTCGCACACTGCATGGCTTGTTATTGATGCTGATCCTGAACCTCGGCGGTTGCGCCTCATGGTTCAGCGACGACAGCGTCGACCCCGCCGTGCACCTGGTAAAAGTCGAGGTGGTGCGGGCCAAGCTGCTCGAACAGAAATTCATCCTGCACTTTCGCATCGACAACCCAAACGACAGCGACCTGACGGTGCGCGGCATGGAATATCGCATTCATCTGGCAGACCTGTTGCTTGCCGAAGGCGAGCATGAACACTGGATCACGGTAGGGCCGAAAAGCAGCGCGTTCTATCGGATACCGATCCGCACCAACCTGTGGCCGCGGGTCAAGGACGTGGTGAAAATGCTGAAAAGTCAGCACCAGCAGGTGCCCTATCGATTGCAGGGCGAGATGGAAACCGGTTTATTCATCGCCCACTACGTGCACCTGGAGCGCAATGGCGTGATAATCCCCGCCGATTTAATTCCGGAGCACAACCGATGACTCAGCAACCTCATGTCCATGGCCCTGACTGCAACCACGATCATGACCATCATCACGATCACGATCATGGCCATGTCCACGGCCCGAACTGCGGCCACGCCCACCAGGAACCGGTGCGCAACGCCCTGAAAGACGTCGGCCGCAACGACCCTTGCCCATGCGGCAACGGCAAGAAATTCAAGAAGTGCCACGGCGCTTGATGCTTCAGGTGAAGATATTTTTCGCCTGACACATTGCCTTCGCGAGCAAGCCCGCTCCCACAGTTGACCGCGTTCCCGCTGACTGAACGCAGTCGACTGTGGGAGCGGGCTTGCTCGCGAATGGGCCGGTACATTCACCCCAAAATGTTCAGACAGCCGCCAGAATCTGCGCAGCGCTGACCACCGTCGCATACTCCCCGTGCACATTCCCCAGCGACATCCCGTGCACTTCTTCGGCTGAACGCGGTGTGCCGAAATAATCGGCCTTGTCGAAGGTGAAACACGCATCCTCCGCCACCCACGCCTCAAACCCCAGATTGCCCGCCGCGCGCGCTGTGGATTCCACCGAGTTGTTGGTCGCTACACCAACAATGATCAATTGCCCGATCCCCGCCTCATGCAGCTGCGCTTCCAGCCCCGTGGCACAAAACGCATCCGGTACCTGTTTCTGAATCAGCCATTCACCGTCCTGCGGCATGAATCGCTGCTGAAATTCCACCCCTGACTGCCCGGGCCAGAACACCGAATCCGGTTCACGCGACAGATGCTGCACATGAATCACCGGCCGCCCGCTACTGCGCCACGCCCTCAGTAAATCGAGCATGCGTTCTTCGGCCTGTGGATTATTCCGCCTACCCAGTCGCGGCTGCAGAATGCCTTGTTGCTGGTCGATGATGATCAGTGCAGCGTTGGCCTGAAGCTCCATGGCGTCTTCTCACGAGAGTCATTTGATTCCCGCACTTCATCACCCACCCCTGCAAATAAGCAAGCCATCAGACAATCATCGATCAATGGCAAGAAATAACCGCTCGCCCCGCTTGCGCGGCCATCTCCTGCTCACTAACGTAGCGGCTTTATTGCGCCCCCAGCCTCTACACCCCCGCAGGAGCTTTGCCATGGCCTCGCCAGCCCTCACACATTTTCTTCCCCGGTTCGGCGTTGCCGCAGCAGTGACCGGTGTCTTGAGCCTGTCCGGTTGCCAGACCTGGAACGCGCAGGACACCCTCCCGCCCACCTCCGGCGTGCAACCGCTCAAGGGTCTGGCGCAGAACGTTTCGGTGCGACGCAATGCCATGGGCATGCCGTTGATCGAAAGCAACAGCTTCCACGACGCACTGTTCACCCTCGGTTACGTGCATGCCAGCGACCGCATCAACCAGATGGTCACCCTGCGCCTGCTGGCCCAGGGGCGTCTGGCGGAAATGTCCGGGCCGTCGATGCTCGATGCCGACCGCTACATGCGTGCGGTCAACCTGAAGAAAAGCGCCGCCGAGCTTTACAAGGCTTCGTCGCCACGGCTCCAGCGCTTCTTTGAAGTCTATGCGCGGGGCGTCAACGCCTACCTGTTCCGCTACGCCGACAAGTTGCCGGGCGACCTCGCCTCCAGTGGCTACAAGCCGGAATACTGGAAACCGGAAGATTCGGCGCTGATCTTCGCGCTGCTGAACTTCAGCCAGTCGGCCAACCTGCCGGAAGAGATCTCATCCCTGGTGCTGGCGCAAACCGTGACCAGCGACAAACTCGCCTGGCTGACCCCGTCCGCACCCGATGAAAATCTGCCGCTGGCCGAGGCCGACAAGCTGCAAGGCCTCAAGCTCAACGGGCAGATCCCCGGCCTGACGGAGCTGAGCAACGCCAGCCAACAATTGGCGGCGGTGAATCTGCTGGGCGCCAGCACCTCGAACAACTGGGCAATCGCCCCGCAACGCAGCCGCAGCGGCAAGAGCATTCTCGCCAGCGATGCCCATGGCCCACTGGCAGCGCCGTCGCTGTGGAGCTTCGTGCAGATCCGCGCGCCGAAATATCAGGCTGCCGGTGTCACTGTCGCCGGTCTGCCGATGGTGCTCGGTGGCTTCAACGGCAAAGTCGCGTGGAGCGCCACCAGTGTGCTCGGCGACAACCAGGACCTGTTCCTGGAAAAAATCCGCCGTCAGGGCAACAGCCTGACCTATGAGGTCAACGGCAAATGGCAGCCGCTGGGCGTGCGCAACGAAACCTATTTCGTCAAAGGCCAGCGGCCGATTCGCGAAGCGGTGTACGAAACCCGCCACGGCGCGCTGCTCAACAGTGCTCAGGCCGTACAGGGCAACGGTTTTGGCCTGGCCCTGCAAACCCCGAGCTTCACCGACGACAAATCGCTGGACGCATTTTTCGACCTGACCCGTGCGCAGAACGTTGAACGCGCGTCAGACGCCAGCCGCGAGATCCGCGCCATCGCCCTGAACATGGTATTCGCCGACGCCAGCAACATCGGCTGGCAGGTCACCGGGCGTTTCCCCAACCGGCGCGAAGGCGAAGGCCTGCTGCCATCGCCGGGCTGGGAAGGTCGTTACGACTGGGACGGTTATGCCGACCCGATGTTGCACCCGTACGATCAGGATCCGACCCAGGGCTGGCTCGGCACCGCCAACCAGCGGGTCATTCCTCACGGCTACGGCATGCAGTTGTCCAACTCGTGGGCGGCGCCGGAGCGCGGTGAGCGCTTGGCGGAACTGGCCAACAGCGGCAAACAGGACGGTCGCAGCGTGATCGCCATGCAGTACGACCAGACCACCACCTTCGCTGCCAAGCTGAAGAAAATGTTTGAAGCGCCGGGCATGAAGCAGCCGCTGAAACAGGCGATCGACGCCCTGCCGGAAGCCGATCGCAACAAGGCGCGCGAGGCGTTCACCCGATTGATGGCGTTTGACGGCAAGCTCAGCCCGACCTCGGCGGATGCGGCGATCTATGAACTGTTCCTGCAAGAAAGCATGAAGCAGATCTTCCTCGATGAGCTCGGCCCCGAGTCGAGTCCGGCGTGGAAAGCCTTTGTTGCCAATGGCGACTTGTCCTACGCGGCGCAGGCCGATCACCTGCTCGGGCGCGAAGACAGCCCGTTCTGGGATGACTTGCGTACCCCGCAGAAAGAAGACAAAGCCGTGATTCTGGCGCGCAGTCTGGCCGCCGCGATCAACGCTGGCGACAGTCAGTTGGGTGGCGATCACAAGGCCTGGCAGTGGGGCAAACTGCACAGCTACACGTGGAAAAACGCCAATGGCCAGACCGTTCGCGGCCCGCTGGCAGCCGGCGGCGATCACACCACGCTCAATACTGCGGCGTTTGCCTGGGGCAAGGACTTCAACACCACGCGGGCGCCGTCGATGCGTTTCATCGTTGATTTCAGCCAGGCTGAGCCGCTGATGGGCCTGAACGGCACCGGCCAGTCCGGCAACCCGGCCAGCCCGAACTACCTCAACGGCATCGATGCGTGGCTCAAGGGTCAGTACATCGGCTTGCCGATGCAGCCGCAGAACTTTGACCGGGTGTATGGCAAGACGCGTTTGACCCTCACACCGGGCAAGTAAGGCACAGATCAAAAGCCCCTCACCCTAACCCTCTCCCAAGGGAGAGGGGACCGACGGAGTTGTTCTTTCGCAATACACCGACCTGAACCGTCGCGCCGAATCCATAATCGACGCGGACTTTCAGGCCGATGAAGCTCGCCAGACACCTCGGTCGGCGCCCTCTCCCTCCGGGAGAGGGCTGGGGTGAGGGAGCTTTGAAAATCGATAGAACTTCCAGACACGCGCCAACCTCATAGCTAACAAGCCCCCCATTCTGGTAACGACATGGACCTTGTTATCGCCCGCCCCGAAGGTTTGTATTGCCCTGCCGGGGATTTCTACATTGATCCGTGGCGCCCGGTCGAGCGCTCGGTGATCACCCATGCCCACGGCGATCACGCCCGTAACGGCAATCAGCACTACCTTGCCAGCAGCGCCAGCGAAGGGATCTTGCGTGCGCGTCTGGGTCAGGAGATCAACCTGCAAACCCTCGCCTACGGCCAGCGGCTGACCCATCACGGCGTGACCTTGAGTTTCCATCCCGCCGGGCATGTGCTCGGTTCGGCCCAGGTGCGTCTGGAATACGGCGGCGAAGTCTGGGTCGCATCGGGAGATTACAAGATCGAACCCGACGGCACCTGCGCGCCGTTCGAACCGGTGCGCTGCCACACCTTCATCACCGAATCGACTTTCGGCCTGCCGATCTACCGCTGGCAACCGCAGGCGCAGGTGTTCAGCGAGATCAACCAGTGGTGGCAGGCGAACATCGCCGCCGGCAAGGCCAGCGTGTTGTTCTGCTACTCGTTCGGCAAAGCCCAGCGGATCCTGCACGGCATCGACGCCAGCCTCGGCCCGATCCTCAGTCACGGTGCCGTCGAGCCACTGAACCGGGTCTACCGCGAGGCCGGCGTGTACCTGCCGCCGACGATCTACGCCGGCGACATCAAAAAATCCGACCCGATCATGCGTCAGGCGCTGGTCATCGCCCCGCCCTCGGCCGGTGGCAGCACCTGGATGCGCCGTTTCGGCGACTTCAGCGACGCCTTTGCCAGCGGCTGGATGCGCCTGCGCGGCACCCGTCGGCGGCGCGGCGTGGATCGCGGTTTCGTGCTCTCGGATCACGCCGACTGGCCGGGCCTGCTCTGGGCCATCGAACAGACCGGCGCCGAACGGGTGATGGTCACCCACGGTTCGATCGGTGTGCTGGTCCGGCATCTGCGCGAACAGGGCCTGGACGCGCAGGGTTTCAACACCGAGTACGGCGACGACGAAGAGGAAAACATCGACGCCGAACCTGCCATCGCCGAGGTGCAAGCATGAAAGCCTTCGCCGAGTTGTACGCCGAACTCGACGCCACCACGTCAAGCAACGCCAAACTGGCAGCGATGCAAACCTACTTCGCTCAAGCAGCACCACAGGACGCGGCATGGGCGGTGTACTTTCTGTCCGGTGGACGCCCGCGGCAACTGGTGCCGGTGCGCATCCTGCGCGAACTGGCGGTGGAAGTCTCGGGACTGCAACCGTGGCTGTTCGAGGAAAGCTATCAATCCGTTGGCGATCTGGCGGAAACCATTTCCCTGGTGCTGCCGGAAAATTCGCACAGCTCCGAGGCCGGTCTTGCCGAATGGATTGAAGACAAGCTGCTGCCGCTGCGCGGTGAAACCCCGGAGTACCTCGCCCGTCACCTGCCCGCGCTGTGGGCGCAACTGGATCGGCCGAGCCTGATGCTGTGCATCAAGCTGATCACCGGCAGTTTCCGCGTCGGCGTGTCGAAACTGCTGGTCACCCGCGCTCTGGCGTCGATGGCCGGCCTCGACAGCAAACGCGTGGCGCAGCGCCTGGTGGGTTACACCGACCTGTCGAACCGGCCGAACGCGACCAGCTACCTGAAACTGATCGCGCCGGAATCCGCCGATGAACATGCGCAACGTGGCGGCCAACCCTACCCGTTCTTCCTCGCGCATGGCTTGTCACAACCGGTGGAGGAGTTTGAAGCGCTGCTGGGGCCGGCGAGCAACTGGCAAGTGGAATGGAAGTGGGATGGCATCCGGGCGCAGGTGGTCAAGCGCGAGGGTCGGCTGTGGGTCTGGTCGCGGGGTGAAGAACTGGTGACCGAGCGTTTCCCCGAGTTCGACACACTGGTCCACGCGTTACCCGACGGCACGGTAATCGACGGCGAAATCGTGGTCTGGAAAAGCACCCATCCGAGCACCGCAGACGCCTTCGATCCGCAATCGAGCGCACCGCCGGCGGTGCAACCGTTCGCCCTGCTGCAGCAGCGCATCGGGCGCAAAACCCTCGACAAGAAAATCCTCGAAGAAGTGCCGGTGGTGGTGCTCGCCTACGACTTGCTGGAGTGGCAGGGCGAAGACTGGCGCAACCGCCCACAGGCCGAACGACGCGCACAACTGGAGCAGGTCATCGCTCACGGTAACAACCCGGTGTTACTGGCCTCGCCGATTCTCACTGGCAGTGACTGGTTCGACCTCGCCCAGCAGCGCGAAGCCTCACGGCGCCTCGGTGTCGAGGGCATGATGCTCAAGGCCCGCGACGCCCTGTATGGCGTAGGCCGGACCAAGGACATGGGCGTGTGGTGGAAGTGGAAGGTCGATCCGTTCAGCGTCGATGCGGTGTTGATCTATGCCCAGCGCGGACATGGCCGGCGCGCCAGTCTGTACAGCGATTACACCTTCGCCGTGTGGGACGGCCCGCCCGAGTCCAGCCAACGAGCGCTGGTGCCGTTCGCCAAGGCCTATTCGGGGCTGACCGACGAGGAAATGCGCCAGGTCGACAGCATCGTGCGCAAGACCACCGTGGAAAAGTTCGGCCCGGTCAGCAGCGTCAAGCCGAGTCTGGTGTTCGAACTGGGTTTCGAAGGCATCGCCCTGTCGCGGCGGCACAAGAGCGGGATCGCCGTGCGTTTTCCAAGGATGCTGCGCTGGCGGCAGGACAAGACGGTGGATGAGGCCGATAGCCTGGCAACGTTGCAGGATTTGCTGGCCTGACCCGGTTTTCCGGGACAAACCTCCAATCGTCCTGAATGAACATCCTGTAGTGAGTGGATTTTCTGGTGAGGAGATCTTGTGGTGAGGGGATTTATCCCCGATGGGCCGCGAAGCGGCCCCCCATCATTCTTTCAGTAAACCGCGTGTACCGGATTTGCGACTGCTGCGCAGCCGTTCGGGGATAAATCCCCTCGCTACAAGTATTCTGAATCACTAAAAAATGCCTGCATCGACCCAACTTGGTGCAGCTCAATCCCCACGCCCATTCCCGTGCACCATTCCCTCTCCCCCTCCCTCCCCCAACCTTTTAAAACACTTGTTCGGGACTCTGGTTCGGAAATTGCTACTTTCTATAGGTCGTACGCGTTCCAGTAACAATAATTCTGCGCCACAAGCGCTCATATTGGTTCTTAGGGATTGAATAATGAAAAAAGCATTGCTGACCCTTTCTGCACTGGCGTTGTGCATGGCTGCCGGCTCCGCGCTGGCCAAGGAATACAAAGAGCTGCGTTTTGGCGTTGATCCTTCCTACGCACCGTTCGAGTCGAAAGCGGCCGACGGCAGCCTGGTGGGCTTCGACATCGACCTGGGCAACGCAATCTGCGCCGAGCTGAAGGTCAAGTGCAAATGGGTTGAAAGTGACTTCGACGGCATGATTCCGGGCCTCAACGCCAACAAATTCGACGGCGTGATCTCGTCGATGACCGTGACCCCGGCCCGTGAAAAGGCGATCGACTTCTCCAGCGAGCTGTTCTCCGGCCCGACTTCCTACGTGTTCAAGAAGGGTTCCGGCCTGAGCGATGACGTCGCTTCCCTCAAGGGCAAGTCCGTCGGTTACGAGCAAGGCACCATCCAGGAAGCCTACGCCAAGGCCGTATTGGAGAAGGCCGGGGTAAAAATCCAGGCTTACGCCAACCAGGATCAGGTCTACGCCGACCTGAAAAACGGCCGTCTCGACGCCTCGATCCAGGACATGCTGCAAGCCGAACTGGGCTTTTTGAAGTCGCCGGATGGCGCCAACTACGAAGTCAGCAAGCCGGTCGACAGCGAATTGCTGCCAGCCAAAACCGCTGTCGGTATTAAGAAAGGTAACAAAGAGCTGAAGGCGCTTTTAGATAAAGGTATCAAAGCGTTACACGATGACGGCAAATACGCCGAGATTCAAAAGAAACACTTTGGCGATCTGAATCTGTACAGCGGTAAATAATGCCCTGGCGCCCATCACTCGATGGGCGCCTTTTCCATCCGCTCAGGTTGCTGATTTATGTTCGAAAACCTCTTACAAAATCTGGGGCTCTCCGCCTTCAGCCTCAAGGGCTTTGGCCCGTTGCTGTTGGAAGGCACCTGGATGACCATCAAATTGTCCGCGTTGTCGCTGCTGGTGGCCGTGTTGCTCGGTCTCTTGGGCGCCAGTGCCAAACTGTCGAAATCCAAACTGCTGCGCCTGCCTGCCCAGCTTTACACTACGCTGATTCGCGGGGTGCCGGATCTGGTGCTGATGCTGTTGATTTTCTACAGCCTGCAAACCTGGCTGACAGCCCTGACCGACGTCATGGAGTGGGACTACATCGAGATCGACTCCTTTACCGCCGGGGTGATCACCCTGGGCTTCATCTATGGCGCGTATTTCACCGAAACCTTCCGTGGGGCAATCCTCGCCGTACCACGCGGTCAGGTCGAAGCGGCCACCGCTTATGGCCTCAAACGCGGCCAGCGCTTTCGCTTCGTGGTGTTCCCGCAAATGATGCGCTTCGCCCTGCCGGGCATCGGCAACAACTGGATGGTGATGCTCAAGGCCACCGCACTGGTGTCGATCATCGGTCTGGCGGATCTGGTCAAAGCCGCGCAGGACGCCGGTAAAAGCACCTATCAACTGTTCTACTTCCTGGTACTCGCCGCCTTGATCTATCTGCTGATCACCAGTGCATCCAACGTCATCCTGCGCTGGCTCGAGCGCCGTTACGCCGCCGGTGCCCGGGAGGCCGTACGATGATCGAACTCCTGCAGGAATACTGGAAACCCTTCCTTTATACCGACGGTACCAACATCACCGGTCTGGCGATGACCCTGTGGCTGCTCAGCGCCTCTATTTTCATCGGTTTTCTGGTATCAATCCCGTTGTCGATTGCCCGGGTGTCCTCGCACTTCTATGTGCGCTGGCCGGTGCAGTTCTACACCTACCTGTTCCGTGGCACGCCGCTCTACATCCAGTTGCTGATCTGCTACACCGGGATCTACAGCCTGGCCGCCGTGCGCGCGCAGCCGTTGCTCGACAGTTTCTTTCGCGATGCGATGAACTGCACGATCCTCGCGTTCGCCCTGAACACCTGCGCCTACACCACGGAGATTTTCGCCGGGGCGATCCGCAGCATGAACCATGGCGAAGTCGAAGCGGCCAAGGCCTACGGACTGACCGGCTGGAAGCTGTACGCCTACGTGATCATGCCCTCGGCGCTGCGTCGCTCGTTGCCGTATTACAGCAACGAAGTGATCCTGATGCTGCACTCGACCACCGTGGCCTTCACCGCGACCATCCCCGACATCCTGAAAGTTGCGCGGGACGCTAACTCGGCGACCTACCTGACCTTCCAGTCGTTCGGCATCGCCGCGCTGATCTACCTGACCATTACCTTCGCGCTGGTCGGCCTGTTCCGCCTCGCCGAACGCCGATGGCTGGCATTCCTCGGGCCGACCCACTAGGAAAACCTGTAATGCGACACCAGATCCATGACCTGTTGGCCCCGGTGCCGGGGACCGCACGACAGATCCACAGCTTCCACTTCGGCCCGGAGCAGGCCCAAGGCAAGATCTACATCCAGTCCTCGCTGCATGCCGACGAACTGCCCGGCATGCTCGTGGCCTGGCACCTCAAGCAGCGACTGGCGGAGCTGGAAGCCGCCGGGCGCCTGCGCAGCCAGATTGTGCTGGTGCCGGTGGCCAACCCGGTCGGCCTCGAACAAGTGCTGATGGACGTGCCGCTGGGCCGGTACGAGATGGAGAGCGGGCAGAATTTCAATCGCTGGTTCGTCGACCTCAGCGAAGAAATCGGCAACGACATCGAGGGCAAGCTGGGCGACGACCCGCAGCGCAACCTTGAGCTGATCCGCACCAGCCTGCGCAACGCCCTCGCCCGCCAGACACCCGGCACGCAACTGCAATCCCAGCGCCTGACCCTGCAACGGCTGGCGTGCGATGCCGACATGGTGCTGGATCTGCACTGCGATTTCGAATCCGTGGTTCATCTCTACACCACGCCCGAAGCGTGGCCGCAGGTCGAGCCGCTGGCGCGTTACATCGAAGCTCAGGCCAGTCTGCTGGCCACCGATTCCGGCGGCCAGTCATTCGACGAATGCTTCACCCTGTTGTGGTGGCAACTGCAGGAGCGCTTTGGCGAACACTTCGAGATTCCGCTGGGCAGTTTTTCGGTGACCGTGGAGTTGCGCGGCCAGGGTGACGTCAATCACCCAATGGCCAGTCGTGACTGCCAGGCCTTGATCGATTACCTGATCCAGTTCGATGCGATCGTCGGCGAGACCAAACCGCAGCCGCCCCTGCCGTTCCCCGCCACGCCGTTGGCCGGCGTCGAACCGGTGACCACGCCGGTGGGCGGCTTGCTGGTGTACACCGCTACGGCCGGGCAATACCTGCAAGCCGGGCAACAGATTGCCGAAATCATCGACCCGATCCACGACCGGGTCACCCCCATTCATTGCACTGCCGCCGGCCTGCTGTACGCCCGCTCGTTGCGGCGCATGGCTACTGCCGGCATGGTGATCGCCCACGTGGCGGGCGCCGAAGCCTATCGCAGCGGCTACCTACTTTCGCCTTGAGGATGTCTGCCCCATGTACAAATTGACTGTTGAAGGTCTGCACAAAAGCTATGGCGACCATCAGGTACTCAAAGGCGTTTCGCTCAAGGCCAAGACCGGCGACGTGATCAGCCTGATCGGCGCCAGCGGCTCGGGTAAAAGCACCTTTTTGCGCTGCATCAACTTCCTCGAACAACCCAACGACGGCGCCATGAGCCTCGATGGCCAGGCGATCCGCATGGTCACCGACCGCCACGGCATGCACGTCGCCGACCCGAATGAACTGCAACGCCTGCGCACGCGACTGGCCATGGTGTTCCAGCACTTCAACCTGTGGAGCCACATGACCGTGCTGGAAAACATCACCATGGCCCCGCGCCGGGTGCTGGGTTGCAGCAAGCAGGAAGCCGAAGACCGCGCCCGCCGTTATCTGGATAAAGTGGGCCTGCCGGCGCGGGTTGCCGATCAGTACCCGGCGTTTCTCTCTGGCGGCCAGCAACAGCGGGTGGCGATTGCCCGGGCGCTGGCGATGGAGCCGGAAGTGATGCTGTTCGACGAACCGACCTCGGCGCTCGACCCGGAGCTGGTGGGTGAGGTGTTGCGGGTGATTCAGGGTCTGGCTGAAGAAGGTCGGACGATGATCATGGTGACCCATGAAATGAGCTTCGCCCGCAAGGTCTCCAGCCAGGTGTTGTTTCTGCATCAAGGGCTGGTGGAAGAAGAAGGCGCGCCGGAAGATGTGCTGGGCAATCCGCGCAGCGAACGGCTGAAGCAGTTCCTCAGCGGTAACCTCAAGTAACAGACGCAGATAAAAACCTGTGGGAGCGAGCTTGCTCGCGAAAGCGGTGGGTCAGTCAGCATTGTTTTGACTGACCCACCGCTTTCGCGAGCAAGCCCGCTCCCACAAGGGTGTATGTACTCGCACAAAATTAAACTTGTCCCTCAACGGCGCGGTCACTGAAGGAACACCTTCAGAGCGCAAGCCGCCGGTATGCCCACCTCCACCGACTTCGCAAAACTCTGGTTCAGCGCACGCAACTGGAAGCCGTTCGCCTTTCAAAAGCAGGTGTGGGCCGCCGTCAAACAAGGTCAGTCGGGGTTGCTCCACGCCAGCACCGGCGCCGGTAAAACCTATGCGGTGTGGTTCGCCGCGCTCAACCGCTTCGCCCGCATCAAACCCAGCGTTGCAGACAGCAAAAAACGCAAAGCACCAGCCGAACCACTGACCGTGCTGTGGATCACGCCGATGCGTGCCCTCGCCGCCGACACCGCACGCGCCCTGCAAGCGCCAGTCAGCGATTTGCAGATTCCGTGGAGCATCGGTCTGCGCACCGGCGACACCAGCAGCGCCGAACGTGCGCGTCAGGGCCGGCGCCTGCCAACCACGCTGATCACCACCCCGGAAAGCCTGACCCTGCTGCTTGCCCGAGCCGACGCCAGGACTGCGTTGTCGAGCCTGCGGATGATCGTTGTCGATGAATGGCACGAACTGCTCGGCAACAAACGCGGCGTACAACTGCAACTGGCCCTCGCCCGCCTGCGCCATTGGCAACCCGAACTGATCGTCTGGGGCGTGTCCGCCACCCTCGGTAATCAAGCCCACGCCGAACAGGTGCTGATCCCACAGGGCGGCGGGATCAGCGTGCAGGGCCAGAGCGAAAAATCACTCAATGTCGACACCTTGATCCCACCGGCCATCGAGCGTTTTCCCTGGGCCGGGCACATCGGTCTGAAGATGCTCCCGCAGGTGGTCGCCGAACTGGATGCCTGCGCCAGCAGCCTGGTCTTCACCAACACCCGGGCACAGTCGGAAATCTGGTATCAGGCATTGCTCGAAGCGCGGCCGGACTGGGCCGGGCTGATCGCGTTGCACCACAGCTCGCTGTCCCGCGAGACCCGCGACTGGGTTGAGCAAGCGTTGAAGGACGGCAAGCTGAAAGCCGTGGTCTGTACCTCGAGCCTGGATCTGGGCGTGGACTTTTTACCGGTGGAACGGGTCCTGCAGATCGGCTCGGCCAAAGGCGTAGCGCGACTGATGCAACGCGCCGGGCGCTCTGGTCACGCGCCGGGGCGCACCTCGCGCGTGACGCTGGTGCCGACACACAGCCTGGAACTGATCGAAGCCGCTGCCGCAGGCGACGCCGTGGCGCAACGACTCATCGAACCGCGTCTGTCGCCGCACAAACCGCTGGATGTGCTGGTGCAGCATCTGGTCAGCATGGCGCTGGGCGGTGGCTTTATTCCCGAAGAGCTGTACGAAGAAGTGCGTGGTGCCTGGGCTTATCGTGATCTGACACGGGCAGATTGGGCCTGGGCGCTGGCTTTCGTACGTCACGGCGGGCTTTCTCTGACGGCCTATCCGGATTACCGCCGGGTCGAACCGGATGAACACGGCGTCTGGCGGGTACCCGATGCGCGATTGGCGCGCCGTCATCGCATGAGCATCGGCACCATCGTCAGCGACGCGAGCATTAATCTGAAATTCTGGAGCAAGGGTGGCGGTGGCAAGCAGTTGGGCAGCGTCGAGGAAGGTTTTATCGCGCGGCTGAAACCGGGCGATGGCTTTCTGTTTGCCGGGCGTTTGCTGGAGTTAGTGCGGGTGGAAAACATGACCGCGTACGTCAAACGCAGCACCGCGAAAAAAGCCGCCGTGCCGCGCTGGAATGGCGGGCGGATGCCGCTTTCCAACGAACTGGCCGCCGCCGTGGTCAGCCGCTTCACGGCGGCAGCACGGGGCGAGTTCGTCGGCCCGGAAATGCAGGCGCTACAACCGTTGCTGCAAACCCAGGCGCGCTGGTCGGGTCTGCCCACCTCCGACTGTCTGTTGGCCGAAGCGCTGAAATCCCGTGAAGGCTGGCACCTTTTCCTTTATCCGTTTGCCGGGCGCCAGGTGCATCTGGGGCTCGCCAGCCTGTTGGCGTGGCGCGTGAGTCAGCGCCAGCCACTGACGTTCTCGATTGCGGTGAATGATTACGGGCTGGAGTTGCTCAGCGCCACGCCGGTCGATTGGTTCGAGCAACTCGATGCGGCGCTGCTCAGCCCCGAGCATCTGCTGCGCGACGTGCTGGCCAGCCTCAATGCCGGGGAGCTGGCGTTGCGGCGCTTTCGCGAGATCGCGCGGATCGCCGGGCTGGTGTTCGCCGGCTATCCCGGTGCGCCGAAAAGTACCCGTCAGGTGCAGGCCTCCAGCGGATTGTTCTTCGAAGTGTTCAAACAATACGACGCTGACAACCTGCTGCTGGCTCAAGCCGGGGAAGAAGTCTTACGGGAAGAACTGGATATTCGTCGTCTGGAGCAGACATTGGAGCGGATCAACCGGATGAAACTGGACATGCACCTGATCAAACGTCCTACGCCGCTAGGCTTTCCGTTGCTGGTGGAGCGCATGCGCGAAAGCATGAGTTCGGAAAAACTCGCTGACCGCATCCGGCGCATGGTCGGCGATCTGGAGAAATCCGCCGACAAGGGTCAAGCCTCATGAGTGCAGCGTATCCAGTGCGCCTGGCCGGTGAAGAACTCTGGCTGCTGCCGGAAAAGGCCCTGTACTGGCCGGCGCAGCAAGCACTGCTGATCGCCGATGTGCATTTCGGCAAGGCCGCGGCCTATCGCAGCCTCGGCCAGCCGGTACCACAAGGCACCACGACGGCGAATATCGAAGTGCTCGACCGATTGCTGGCCAGACTGCCCTGTCGGCAGCTGATTTTCCTCGGTGACTTTCTGCACGGCCCCGGTTCGCATGCGACGGGTACGCTGAATGCCTTGGCCGAATGGCGCGCACGTCATGCCGATCTGCCGATGACGCTGATTCGCGGCAACCACGACAAACGTGCCGGGGATCCACCGACGGCGCTGAATATCCGGGTGGTTCCGGAACCGCTGCTGCTCGGGCCGTTTGCCCTGCAACACGAACCCGACCCGCATCCCGAACGACACGTGCTGGCCGGGCATGTGCATCCGGTCTATCGGCTCAACGGCAAGGGGCGGCAGCGTTTGCGGCTGGCGTGTTTTCGACTGGGTGAGCGATTGAGCCTGCTGCCGGCCTTTGGTGCCTTTACCGGTGGTTATCAGGTCGAGAAAGACGCTCAGTGCAGGATTTTCGTCATCGGCGACAACGAAATATGGCCCGTCAGTTGAGGTCTTGGGCAAACCTCAGCCGACTGGCCATTCATGGAGTAGCGACTCAGGCCACTGGCGCGGGTGGCGGCTCGTCCGGCAGCGTCGGCTCGCCGGGTTCGGTCGGTTGTTCGTTAGGGGTGTCGGGATCAGGCTGACCGGGAATGCCGCCTGCCATATGGAAAGCCGGGTGTGCCAACAATGACCAGGCCAAAACGCCAACCTGATTGGGCTCAAGCCTTGCCAGTTGGGCGGTGATATGCGGATCGATCTTCATGCAACCTCCTCGGCGAAGGCCCGCTTTGCCAGAAGCAAAAACGGGCAGTACACCCCATAGAGTGTCTGCCCGCCAAAGAATTCCCGCGAACTGCCGGATGGATCAGGTACGCGGCAGGGTCACGCCACGCTGGCCCTGATATTTGCCGCCGCGATCCTTGTACGAAACTTCGCATTGCTCGTCGGATTCGAGGAACAGCATCTGCGCCACGCCCTCGTTGGCGTAGATTTTCGCCGGCAGGTTGGTGGTGTTGGAGAATTCCAGGGTCACGTGGCCTTCCCACTCAGGCTCGAGCGGGGTGACGTTAACGATGATGCCGCAGCGCGCGTAGGTGCTTTTACCCAGGCAGATGGTCAATACGTTGCGCGGAATGCGGAAGTATTCGACGGTGCTGGCCAGGGCGAAGGAGTTCGGCGGGATGATGCAGACGTCGCTGTGGATGTCGACAAAGCTGCCGGCATCGAAGTTCTTCGGATCGACGATCGCCGAATTGATGTTGGTGAACACCTTGAAATGGTTGGTGCAGCGCACATCGTAGCCGTAGCTCGACACACCGTAGGAAATCACACGGCTGTCGTCGCTGCCGCGCACCTGGCGCTCGACGAAAGGCTCGATCATGCCGTGTTCCTGCGCCATGCGGCGAATCCACTTGTCCGATTTGATGCTCATGGCGGGTGTCCTGAATAGCGAGGTGGAAAAAATCTGTCCGGCATCTTACCGGGCGCGCCGCCGGGTTCAAAGTCCGCGCTGAAATTCTCGCCGAACACCCTGGAAATACAGGCTCTGGCGACGAACCGTCACACCGTCGATCCCTAAAACAGAGAAACCTTCGCAAGAAACATTGGCACGTTCCGGAAAAAGGGTTAAGGTGGCGCCACTGTGTTGCTTGTGTCACTGAGAATCTCTACACGATATGTTGAATTTCGATCCAACCATCTACAAGAATTTTTCCTGCTCTTTGCACTCAGTCTCGGCCAGGGTTCTTCCTGAGTCGCAGTTATCTTTGTTCAAGGAGTTACACCATGTCTAATCGCCAAACCGGTACCGTTAAGTGGTTCAACGATGAAAAAGGCTTCGGCTTCATCACTCCACAATCCGGTGACGACCTGTTCGTTCACTTCAAAGCTATCCAATCCGACGGCTTCAAAAGCCTGAAAGAAGGCCAACAGGTTTCTTTCATCGCTACCCGCGGTCAGAAAGGCATGCAAGCTGAAGAAGTACAAGTTATCTAACTTGTAGCTTCTTTAGAAAAGAGCCCCGCCCTCAAAGCGGGGCTTTTTTGTGGGCGTGTGTTTTTTAACGGCCACAAAAAAAGCAGCCCTCACGGCTGCTTTTTTTTCGACTTGCCTTACCAGGCCACGCCAAACCCTGCGGTGTAGCGGGTCTTGTTCAAATCTGCATCCTTGGTACCACTGATGATGTCGCGTTCGGCCTTGAGGTTGAGCGACGCCCAGTCGGTGACCTTGTAGCGCAGGCCCATCTCGGCATCCAGCGCGTAATTGGCTACGTCAGACAGCGGCTTGCCCAGCTCACCATTGGTGAAGAACTCGACTTTTTTGCCGATCAGGTAGCGGTTGTAATCCCACTTCATGGCGACCGAATAGAAGTTGTCCTTGCCGCCATCGCTGTACTCGTAATCGGTGCGGTTGAGCAGCGAACCGAGCGAGAACGCGCCCAGCTCGTCGTCCCAGAACTGGTAACCCGGACCGGTACCGACCACACGCTGACGCGACAGCTCTTCAACGTAGTCACGCTTGTAGTTCAGGCGGCCCTGCCAGAACCATTTGTCGGTGAGGAAGCGGTCAAGTGCGTATTCGGCGCGCCAGTTATTGGTGGTGACCTGCTCGTCCTGCACTTCGCGGTTGTATTCGCCCTCGGCGGTGTGCCGCCAGCGGCCATGACGCGCGGTGGTCTTGAAGTCGATGTCGTAGTCGTCGGTGTCCTTTTCCGCCCGTTGATAATCCATCGCCAGGCCTATATTACCTTTCCACACCAGATCCTCGACCACCGGTTTCGGTTTGAGGATCTGCTGAATGCTCGCCAGCTCGACGGTCTTCGGCGCCTCGCCGTTGGCCAGGGTGACCTTGCCGTCATCGGCGGCGGTCAGCGACTTGGCTTTTTCACCGTTGTAGGCGTCCTGTTTGACCAGCAGCTCCTGATCACTCTGCAGGGTCTTGACCTCTTTCCAGTCGATGCTGACCGCACCCGCATACTGGGTCTGAATCAGCAATTTGCCGCCATCGAAAACGGAGATCTTACCGCTCAGCTTGTCACCGTTCTTTAACCAGACGGTATCGGCAAGCAGCGGCGTGGAGGCACTGAAGACAGCAAGGCACAGCAGGGTTCTGGACAACATAAGCGGATCGAGGGCTCAAGTTTGCGAAAAAAGGTCGGCATTATCCGTAGGAATAAGACCCTGACAAGGACTGACCGAGCGATTTCCATTGAGTTCATTTCTCATCTGGCCAACGAGCGATTACGCTTGAGCCCATCGATACGACTATTGTTCAGGAACCGCGCAGGTGAAAGAGCCGAATCATCCCGAGGAAAGCGAAGCGCAAATCCGACGCACGGCGCTTTATTCCACCCTTGCCCAAGTGCCTGAGGGCAAGGTGGTCAGCTATGGTCAATTGGCGGAACTCGCAGGGTTGGGGCGCGCCGCCCGCTGGGTCGGCCGGACCCTGAGCCAATTACCCGGCGATACCAAACTGCCGTGGCACCGGGTACTGGGTGCCGGCGGTCGGATCAGTCTGCCACTGGGCAGCCCCTCGGGGGACGAACAACGGGCACGATTGCGTTCTGAAGGCGTCACCGTCCTGAACAATCGTGTGGATATTCAGCGCCATGGCTGGCGTCCGATAGAGCACAGCGGTTAGAGTGCGCGCTTTGTTTTCGCAATCTTGAGGCAGACTTCAGCCCATGCCCCGTAAAACCTGGCGCGCCGCGCTCGCCGCCTATGCCAGTCCTTCGACGCTCGTGCTGTTGTTGCTCGGTTTTGCTGCCGGCCTGCCGTACATGCTGGTATTTTCGACGCTTTCCGTCTGGCTGCGTGAAGCCGGTGTTGCCCGTGAAACCATCGGCTACGCCAGCCTGATCGGCCTGGCCTACGCCTTCAAATGGGTGTGGTCACCGCTGCTCGACCAATGGCGCCTGCCTTTATTGGGCAAGCTTGGCCGCCGCCGTTCGTGGCTGGTGCTCTCGCAGACCCTGGTGATTCTGGGGCTGATCGGCATGGGCTTCTGTGATCCGCAGAAACACCTGTCCTGGCTGATCGCCATTGCCGTCATCGTCGCCTTCGCCTCCGCCACCCAAGACATCGCGGTCGACGCCTATCGCCTGGAAATCGCTGACGACAGCCGCCAGGCCGCGCTGGCTGCCAGTTACATGTCCGGCTACCGCGTCGCCGCCCTGCTCGCCACGGCGGGCGCGCTGTTCTTTGCCGAAGGCTTCGGCTCCACCGGTTTCAACTATCAACACTCGGCCTGGACCGGCACCTACGCCCTGTTCGGCGTGTTGATGGTGCCTGCCCTGCTGACCTCGCTGCTGATGCGCGAACCGCCAGTGCCACTGCGCACGCAGTTGCAGGCCGGCCGCTACAGTTTCGGGCATCAACTGGCCTCGGTATTCGTGCTGATCGTGTTGCTGGTGTCGGTTCCGGCGATGTTCACCCAGCTCTACAACACCGATTTCGCCGGCGTGCTGTTCGGCAATATGAGCCCGCTCGACCTGTTGCTCGAAGACCGCGCCTTCCTGCGCGCCATCCTCTACACCCTGCTCACCGGCCTGTGCCTGTCGACCATGGGCCGTCGCGGCCTGGCGCCGGTGCTGACCCCGGTCAACGACTTCATCCTGCGCTACCGCTGGCAGGCGTTGCTGTTGCTCGGGCTGATCGCCACTTACCGGATGTCCGACACGGTGATGGGCGTGATGGCCAACGTGTTCTATATCGACCAGGGCTTCACCAAGGATCAGATCGCCAGCGTCAGCAAGATCTTCGGCCTGATCATGACCCTCCTCGGCGCCGGGATGGGCGGCCTGCTGATCGTGCGCTTCGGCATCCTGCCGATCCTGTTCATTGGCGGCGCAGCTTCGGCGGCAACCAACCTGCTGTTCGTGATGCTGGCTGACATGGGCCCGAACCTGCAGATGCTGGTGGTGACCATCTCCCTCGACAACTTCAGTTCGGGCATGGCGACCTCAGCCTTCGTCGCCTACCTGTCGAGTCTGACCAACCTGAAGTTCTCGGCCACCCAGTACGCCCTGCTCAGCTCGATCATGCTGTTGCTGCCGCGCCTGATCGGCGGTTATTCCGGGGTAATGGTCGAGAAGTTCGGCTACCACAACTTCTTCATGATCACGGCGCTGCTCGGCGTGCCGACCCTGGTGCTGATCGCCCTGCACTGGTTTCAGGAAAACCGCCGCGAAGGCCCGACACCAACGCCCGAGCCTGTGCCGACCACCGTGGTCGAAGAGTCGTAGGACAATTCAGATACGGCGGGAGGATTCCCGCCGTTGAGCCTCACCGCCGAGCGCAATCCTGTACGTCGGCAAATCTCGCCGGTACACTGCTCCGTCATTTCCAGTCATAGCAACCGACAACGGCCAACCATGCGCACCAGTCAATTTTTGCTCGCCACACAGAAAGAAACGCCTTCCGATGCGGTCGTCGTCAGCCATCAGCTGATGCTGCGCGCCGGCATGATCCGCAAACTCGCTTCGGGCCTGTACACCTGGCTGCCGATGGGCTTGCGGGTAATGCGCAAGGTTGAAGCCATCGTTCGCGAAGAAATGAACGCTGCCGGTTCTCTTGAAGTGTTGATGCCGAGCACCCAACCGGCCGAGCTGTGGCAGGAATCGGGGCGCTGGGAAGAATACGGCCCTGAGCTGCTGCGCATCAAAGACCGCCACGGTCGCGACTTCTGCGCGGGCCCGACCCACGAAGAAGTGATCACCGATCTGATGCGCAACGAGTTGAGCAGCTACAAGCAGTTGCCGATCAACCTGTACCAGATCCAGACCAAATTCCGTGACGAAATCCGCCCACGCTTCGGTTTGATGCGCGGCCGCGAATTCATCATGAAGGACGCCTACTCGTTCCACGCCGATCAGGCTTCGCTGCAGGTCACCTACGACCGCATGCATCAGGCGTACTGCAACGTATTCACCCGTCTGGGCCTGAAATTCCGCCCAGTTGAAGCCGACAACGGCTCGATCGGTGGCGCCGGCTCCCACGAGTTCCACGTACTGGCCGAGTCCGGCGAAGACGACATCGTCTTCAGCAACGGCTCCGACTACGCGGCGAACATCGAGAAAGCCGAAGCCGTGCCACGGGAAACCTCGCGTCCATCGCCGGCCGAAGAGCTGCGCCTGGTCGACACTCCAGACACCAAGACCATTGCCGCGCTGGTGGAAAAATTCAATCTGCCGATTGAAAAGACCATCAAGACCCTGATCGTCCACGCCGAAGAGCCAGGCAAGCTGATTGCCCTGATCATCCGTGGCGACCACGAGCTGAACGAAATCAAGGCTGCCAACCAGCCAGGCGTGGCCAGCCCGCTGGTCATGGCTTCCGATGCCGAGCTGCGTGACGCCATTGGCGCCGGTGCCGGTTCGCTCGGCCCGCTGAACCTGCCGCTGCCGATCATCATCGACCGCTCGGTCGAACTGATGAGCGACTTCGGTATCGGCGCGAACATCGACGACAAGCACTACTTCGGCGTGAACTGGGAACGCGATCTGCCGGTTCCAACCGTTGCCGACCTGCGTAACGTCGTGGCCGGTGACCCAAGCCCGGACGGCAAAGGCACCCTGGAAATCAAGCGCGGCATAGAAGTCGGGCACATCTTCCAGCTGGGCAACAAGTACAGCAAGGCGATGAAGTGCGAAGTGCTGGGCGAGAACGGCAAACCGGTCACCCTGGAAATGGGTTGCTACGGTATCGGCGTATCCCGCGTGGTCGCTGCCGCCATCGAGCAGAACAACGACGAGAAAGGCATCATCTGGAGCGACACCCTGGCGCCGTTCCAGATCGCTCTGGTACCGCTGCGTTATGAAACCGAGCAGGTGCGCGAAGCCACTGACAAGCTGTACGCAGAACTGACGGCGGCCGGTTTCGAAGTGTTGCTGGACGATCGCGACAAGAAAACCAGCCCGGGCATCAAGTTCGCGGACATGGAGCTGATCGGCATTCCTCACCGGATCGTGGTCAGTGACCGCGGCCTCGCCGAAGGCAACCTGGAATACAAGAGCCGCACCGAGGCCGAAGCGCAAGCGCTGCCGGTTGCCGATGTGCTGTCCTTCCTTCAGGCCCGTATCCGCCGCTGAATCCAGATAGAGACCTCATGTTCAAGCGAAACACCTTGGGCCTCGGTGGCGCCGCCTTGTGCGGCGCCCTGCTGGTCAGCGGCTGTGCCAATCAGATGTCACAGCGCAGCGAGCACGAAGAGCGGGTCGAGCGCAAACTGCTCGATCACAGCCTGCAGATCGATGTCGGTGAGCCTAAGGTGCTCGAACTGCCGCAGCGTCGCGTGAAAATCAACGAACAGAAGACCTTCGAAGTCACCGAGTTTGAGGTCACCCGTCGTTACGATCGCTACACGCCTTATCAGCCCTGGCGCGAAATCTACGAGATTCCGCTGGGTGCAGTGGCCGTGGTCGCCGGTATTGGCGCCAATGTGGTCAACGTATTCGCTCTGGGCAACCTGCCGGACAGCGTGACCAAGGACTGGTTGAACTACGGCATTGCCGGGGTCAACCCGTTCATGAACGTGCAGTCCCACGGTCGTGCGCAACAGAACCTGGCCGGTATCGATGAAGTCCAGCGCGACAAACGCACCGAGTATTCGAGCCTGCCGTGGAGCGAGCGTCCGGTGCAGGTCAAGGCCGGCAAGCAGACCTTCGACATGACCACTGACCGCAACGGCGTGCTGCGCCTGAACCTGCTGGACAGTCCGTTCGCCGAAAATGACCTGAACCATATCGGCAAGCTGCAGATCAGCGTCGAAGACGGCAAGGATGACGTGCACAGCGACTCATCCCTGGCGATCAGCAGCCATTTGCGCAGCAAGTTGCTCGAAGCGCACGGGTTGATTTATGACGATCTGGAAGACGACGAAGTGAGCCAGTGGGTCCACCGGGTCAAACGTCTGTCGGAACTGGGTCTGGAGGAAGAGGCCAGCGAGCTGGAACAAAGCCTCATAGAACTGACGCGCAACGATCCTGAGTTGCAGGCGGAATTTCTCAAGTCGCTGACCAAGGATGCGGGGCGTCTGGTCGCTGATCCTGGACCGAATTAAGCCTGAAAAGCTTCGCGAGCAAGCCCGCTCCCACAGTTGATTGCATTCCACTGAAGGAACTCGATCAAATGTGGGAGCGGGCTTGCTCGCGAAAGCGGCATCAGCAACACCGCAGCAATTAGCGCTCAAACAACTCCATCTGCTCAAACCCACCGCGCAAATCCTCAAGTCTCACCCCCACACCCAACAACCGCACCGGTTTCCCGCCCCGGTTGAACGCCTGGGTCAACATCAACTGATAACTGCCCAGATCGCGCCCTGCCCCGGCCTGTTCCAGTGTGGTCTGGGTAAAGTCATGGAACTTCACTTTGACGAACGGCTTGCCCGGTCGATAACTGCTGTCGATCCGCTCCATGCGGGTTTTCAGGGTTTCCAGCAACTCCGGCAGCTTGTCGAGGCAACTGCGCAGATCCGGCAGATCGACGTCGTAGGTGTTTTCCACGCTGATTGACTGTCGGCGGCTGTCGTTGTGCACCAACCGGTCATCGATCCCACGGGCCAGACTCCAGAGTCGCTCACCGAAACTGCCGAATTCACGCACCAGCGCCAACTTGTCCCACTCGCGCAGTTGCAGGCAATCGACGATACCGAGCTTGCCCAGCTTGTCGGCAGTGACTTTGCCGACGCCGTGCAACTTGCTCACCGGCAAGCCACTGACGAAATCCTCGACCTGGTCCGGAGTAATCACGAACAACCCGTTGGGCTTCTTCCAGTCGCTGGCGATTTTGGCCAGAAACTTGTTCGGGGCCACGCCCGCAGACACGGTGATGTGCAACTGATTGGAGACCCGCCGGCGGATATCCTGCGCGATGCGCGTGGCACTGCCGCCAAAATGCGCGCTGTCGGAGACGTCGAGGTAGGCCTCATCAAGCGACAGTGGCTCGATCAGATCGGTGTAATCGCGAAAGATCGTATGGATTTCCTTCGAGGCTTCGCGATAGGCCTCCATGCGCGGCTTGACGATGGTCAGGTCGGGACACAGCTTCAAGGCATGCCCGGACGACATTGCCGAACGTACGCCATACGCCCGCGCTTCATAGTTGCAGGTGGCAATGACCCCACGCCGATCCGCCGACCCGCCCACCGCCAGCGGTTTGCCGGCCAGGTTCGGGTCGTCGCGCATCTCGATGGCGGCGTAGAAACAGTCACAGTCGACGTGGATGATTTTTCGCTGGGTCATGACAGAAAAGGAAACATGGCGAGCCGGAAACGCAGTATCTCACTCGCACCTGTATATAGCACCAGTGGTCTGAAGGTTCTTTTCAGGTTGTAGGAAAACAACCATGAATTTATTTTCTCAATCGAGAATCATCGAACGATAGAGCTGAAAGCCTTGCCCCACCTGCCCTGCGCGCCCGTCTCCTGCACTGGAAAAAGCGCTAACCGATTGAACAGGAACAGATTTATCCAGATTCAAGGTTGACACCCCGGCGATCCTCTGTAGAATGCCGACACACAGACGCGGGATGGAGCAGTCTGGTAGCTCGTCGGGCTCATAACCCGAAGGTCGTCGGTTCAAATCCGGCTCCCGCAACCAAACATCAAAAAAGGCTACTCGAAAGAGTGGCCTTTTTTGTGTCTGTCTGTTTTTCAAACCAGCCTCTGCATCACGCACATCCGGGCGAACAGGAATTCGTTGCATTTCCGAAACTTACCGCGCCGCTGCGACCGTTTGACGCAAATTCACACTTATTTGACCCTTTACGGGATTAGCGGTTGACACCTCGCCGTTCGCCTGTAGAATGCCGCCACACAGACGCGGGATGGAGCAGTCTGGTAGCTCGTCGGGCTCATAACCCGAAGGTCGTCGGTTCAAATCCGGCTCCCGCAACCAAACATC